>JARLGR010000203.1 GCA_031292665.1 Mycobacterium sp.
AGGACCCGTCGGCGCACGTCAGGGCGGGGATCGGTCACGAACACCAACCGAGAACTACGCGACCGGCATCGCCGACCTCCAATCCACGAGCTCACTCACATGCGCGACATCGCGTCGCACCCACAAGTTCTGATCATTGCTCCTCCCTTACCGGCAGAAAACGTCCCGCATGCTACTTGGCGGTTTTGTCAGACGCAGGCGATCGCTTGACGCGCCTTTTCGGCCGATTTTGCCTGGTCAAGCACCCTGCGCCACGGCAGAGACAGGTCAATGCCTACCGCGTCGATGTCGATGTGCCCCCGAAGCGAGTAAGCGTCGCGCGCTGTGTGGTGTGCGGTTGCTGGTCGGCGTAGACAAGAAGCCCGCGCTGCTATTTCGCGGCTGAGCCATCGCTCTTTGGCGGCCGGCCAACTCGGGCAGCATCATGGAATGGGACTGTTCGAGTTCGATCTCCCACACTGGTCTACCGACAACGCAGACCAGGTTGACGTGACCTGCGCCGGTATGTCGGCTCTGACCAGCGCGGACACCTTCAGATAGGGTGAGCCTCCTGTCAGGATTGAACTGACGACCGCTCGCTTACAAGGCGAGTGCTCTACCACTGAGCTAAGGAGGCGGACAAACCGCGTCCAAGCCTAATGGGTCATTCGTCGCTGTCGATGATGCGTTGCGAGCGCACCGGCCGTGACGACGGCCGTCGTCCGGGTCGGCGGCCCGGCAGCGGGATCCGGTCGGCGATGCTGCTCAGCGGGTTGACCACCATTGTGAGCGAGATGGCTGCGTCCTGCAGGGTGGAGATGGCCGGCTCCAGCGCCTCCATCCCCGGCGTCAGCCGGGCCAGCGTGTCGGCGACATAGGCGAGCTGATCCAGCGGCCCGTTCTTCGCCGTCAACTTGTCCACCAGCCCGCCCTCGCTGAGCAGCCGCTCGGCCAGCCCGTCCTCGGCCAGCACCCGCTCGATCAACCCTTGTTCGGCGAGCAGCTGATCGGCCAGCCCGCCGGGCTGCAGCGCGCGGTGCAGCCCGCCGCCTTCCGCGGTCAGCCGGTCGAGCAGGCCGCCCTCCGACGTCAGAAGGTCGACCACCCCGCCCGGCCGCAGCAACCGGTCGAGCGGCCCGTCGGGCGCTACGGCCCGTCCCAGCGGCGCGTTGTCGTCCAGCAGCTTGGCCAGCCGATTGGCGCGAACGAGCGCGTCGTCGATGCCCAGCATGGACGTCAGGGCGTTCGTTCCGGCTGGGCCGTCACCGAGCGCCCTCTTCGCCACACCAACCGCCGCGCTGGCGAGGTTCAAGCTCGCATCAGCGGCAGCCAGGCCCACCCGCGCGGGAGCGGTCGCAGCGGACACGATCCCTTTGGCGAAATTCATAACCCGAGTCTATTCGCGACGCCCCCCGTGAATCCCCATCGGTCCAAGCAGATGCGATGTTTCCTGGCAGACTGTTAGCAGACGACTGGCATCAGGCTTTCAGGAAGTACACACTGATTATCAAGGCAACACACAAGCAAGGACAGAAGTAATCCCATGACAACGACGGCGACATCGAGCGAAACCAAGCCGGAGGCTCGCGTCCTCGTGGTCGACGACGAGGCCAACATCGTCGAACTACTCTCCGTGAGCCTGAAGTTCCAGGGGTTTGAGGTCTCCACCGCAACCAACGGAGCCCAGGCCCTGGATCGCGCCCGTGAGGCGCGCCCCGACGCCGTGATCCTCGACGTGATGATGCCCGGGATGGACGGCTTCGGTGTTCTGCGCCGGCTGCGTGCCGACGGCATCGATGCCCCGGCGCTGTTCCTGACGGCCCGCGACTCGCTGCAGGACAAGATCGCCGGCCTGACCCTGGGCGGCGACGACTACGTGACGAAGCCGTTCAGCCTGGAGGAGGTGGTGGCGCGGCTACGGGTCATTCTCCGGCGCGCCGGCAAGGGCGGGGCCGAACCGCGCAACGCCCGCCTGACGTTCGCCGATATCGAGCTCGACGAAGAGACACACGAAGTGTGGAAGGCGGGCGAACCGGTGTCGCTGTCGCCCACCGAGTTCACCTTGCTGCGCTACTTTGTGATCAACGCGGGCACCGTGTTGAGCAAACCGAAGATCCTCGACCACGTCTGGCGATACGACTTCGGAGGTGACGTCAATGTCGTCGAGTCCTACGTGTCGTATCTGCGCCGCAAGATCGACACCGGGGAGAAGCGGCTGCTCCACACCCTGCGTGGGGTGGGGTATGTGTTGCGGGAACCGCGCTGAGCACGCGGTTGCTCACCGTGCGAAGTAGCCGGCGCCAGCGAAGAATTACGGCCATGCCCACAAAGATCCGACGCGGAGTGCCGCTACGGGTGGGTCTCGTGGCCGCCACCCTGATCCTGGTTGCCTGCGGGCTGGTGGTTTCGGGCGTGGCGGTCACCTCGATCCTGCGTCACAGCCTGATCAACCGCGTCGACCAGACGCTGCTCGAGGCATCCCGCGGCTGGGCTCAGGCTCCTCGGCGGCAGTCTCCGCCGCCCTACGACAGCCCGGACCCGGGCCGGCCGCCGTCGAAGTTCTACGTGCGCGGCGTCGGCACCGACGGCAAGCCCTTCACCGCCATCAACGACCGCAACGCCGAACCGGCTCTACCGCCCGACAACGACGTCGGCCCCAACCCGACGACGCTGCCGTCGGTCAACGGGTCCGATATCCAATGGCGAGCGGTGTCGGTGCGCGGGCCCCACGGCCTGACGACCGTCGCGATCGACCTCTCCGACGTCCAGCACACGGTCAGCTCCCTGGTCTGGCTGCAGATCGGCATCGGGGTGGCGGTCCTCGCCGTGGTGGGGCTCGCAGGCTTCGCTGTGGTGTACCGCAGCCTGCGTCCGCTGGCCGAGGTCGAACAGACGGCCGCGGCGATCGCCGCCGGCCAGCTGGATCGCAGGGTGCCGGAACGTGATCCCCGCACGGAGGTGGGCCGACTGTCTGCCGCGCTCAACGGGATGCTCGCCCAAATTCAGCAAGCGCTGGCTTCCTCGGAGTCGTCGGCCGAGAAGGCCCGCGGTTCCGAGGAGCGGATGCGACGGTTCATCACCGACGCCAGTCACGAGTTGCGCACCCCGCTGACGACCATCCGAGGTTTCGCCGAACTTTATCGCCAGGGCGCCGCCCGCGACGTGGCAATGCTGTTGTCGCGGATCGAGAGCGAAGCCAGTCGGATGGGCCTGCTGGTCGACGATTTGCTGCTGCTGGCCCGGCTGAACGTGCAACGACCGCTGGAGCACAACCGGGTGGACTTGCTCGCTCTGGCCAGCGACGCTGTGCACGACGGGCAGGCGATCGACCCCAATCGCAGCATCACCTTGCAAGTCCTCGACGGCCCGGGCACCCCCGAGGTCGTCGGCGACGAACCCCGGATTCGGCAGGTGCTGAGCAACCTCGTCGCGAACGCCTTGCAGCACAGCCCGCCCAGCGCCGACGTCGTCGTCCGGGTGGGCACCGAGGGTGACGATGCGGTGCTCGAGGTGGCGGACAAGGGTCCCGGCATGAATGGGCAGGACGCGTCGCGGGTGTTCGAGCGTTTCTATCGCACGGATTCGTCACGGGCACGCGCCAGCGGCGGTACCGGTCTGGGACTATCCATCGTCGACTCGCTGGTGCGCGCGCACGGCGGCGTGGTCGACTTGAAAACCGCGCCCGGCGAGGGTTGCTGCTTCCGTGTCACGCTGCCCCGCGTCAGCGATGTTCCCGCCCCGGAGCCGGCTCACGCCAGTTGAGCCAGTGCCGCCTTGATCCGGGCCTGCGCCTGGTCGAGAGATTCCGCTGACGGCTTGCGGTCGACGTGGGCGAACCCGAAGTCGCTCAGGTTGCGGGCGGGAAACACGTGGACGTGCAGATGGGATACTTCCAGCCCGGCGATGATCATGCCGGCGCGCTCCGTTCTGAAGGCCTTGCACACGGCCTTGCCGATCAGTTGGCTCACCGCCATGACGCGGGCGAACGTCGCGCCGTCGACGTCCTGCCACTGATCGATCTCGGCTCGCGGCACGACGAGCGTGTGGCCTTGCGTCATCGGCTCGATCGTCAGGAACGCGACGACGTCGTCGTCCTCGTAGACGAAGCGGCCGGGAAGTTCTCGGTTGATGATCTTGGTGAAGATCGACGCCATGGGCCCAGCATATGTTCGGCCCACGTGCCGGCGGAGCCGTAGCTGTCGCCGAGAGCCGCGCGCCACGCCGCGTCGCCGCGAAATCGTTAGCGCAGCGTTGCGACTTCGTGCTGCCCCCTGGGGACAATCCTGTTTACCCATTTCCCGGGAAGGGGCCTCCGTGCTGCGGTTTCCTGTGGCATTCCTGACCGCGTGCGCCGTGGCCCTTGTCACGTCGATTGTCCCGTCGGTCCTGCCGGGAACGGGCCCGCCAACTGCGAGGGCGGCCGCAGCGTTCGGGCCGCTGGCGCCGCCCAACCCGTTCATGGCGCCGGCGGGTCTGGCGTCGTTGCATAATGACGCCGCGTCGTCGGATGCCGGCCCTCTTCCGGGGCCCGGGGCCCGCCTGAACGCGGTCTTCGGGTACCCGCTGCTGGCGGCCTGCCCAACGATCATGCAGGGCACCGACGGTCTGGTGCTGGCTCTGTGCACCACCGACCTCGACCAGACCCCGACCATTTTCCTGATCGATCCCGACGGATTCGTCCCGCGCGTAATCCCTTTGGCCAGCCTGACGGTCGCCAAGGGCAGCCTGCTCGGGGGCGTCTACGCGTACCTGGACAACAACAACCGGGTGGTGATGATCGACGGAAGCAACCACCTGCTGCGCATCGCTCACGCCAAGGACCGGGAGGGGCCGCTGGGCTGTTGGAAGCTGTTTGTCGCCGAGTCCACTGACCTGTCCGGCGTGATCCCGGCCGGCGACAACTCCGTCGGCTTGGTTCCCGATTACGCGGGCAACGTGTGGTTCGCCACCGGCAACGGCGTGGTGGGGGTGGCCCATCCCGGCGGCGCGGTGGCCGGACTGCAGCTGCCCACCGGTGAACAAGTCGCGAACAGCATTTCGTCGGCGCCCAGCGGCCGCGTCGCGGTCGCCACCACCTTTGCCGTCTACGAGTTGGCCCTCGACAACGGCGGCAATCCGCAAATCCTTTGGCGCGCCGCCTATGACCGCGGGCCAGGTCGAAAGCCCGGGCAGCTGAGTTGGGGCACGGGTTCCACCCCCGTCTACTTCGGCCCCTCCACCGGTGCCGACTACCTGACCATCGTGGATAACGCCAACCCGGTGGTGCACGCGCTGATCTACCAGTCGGGCACCGGCCAATTACTATGTCAGCAACAGGTTTTGACGTTGGGTGGGCCAGGCAGCGAGAACGCGCCGATCGGGATCGGCAACTCGTTGTTCGTCTCCAGCACCTACGGCTATCCCTACCCGGCGGTCCCCGCGGGCGCGCCTCCGGCGGTGCCCGCGACGGCGCCGTTCGTCGGCGGGATGACCAGGGTGGACGTCGACAACCCGGGCTGTCATACCTTGTGGGAGAACAAGGTTCGCAGCGCGGCATTGCCGCACCTGTCCACCGCGGATGGCCTGATCTACACCATCACCCGGATCGGATGCGACCAAACCACCCCGCTCGACGTCTTCGCTTATGGAGTGGTCGACGCCGGCACGGGAAAGCTGCTGTGGCAGCAGCCGAAATCGGCCACCATCCTCAGCGATCCGATACAGACCCCCACCATGGTTTTGCTACACCACAAGGTCATGCAGGGCAACATCACCGGGCTCGGACGCATCGGCTGAGCGTATCCGTGGGCTCGAAATCGACTGGGTCTGTGGCCGACGAAGTCACATCCGTCACACGGGTCGCTGGAGAGAGGGGGGACCCTTTGTGCCCGCCTTATCTCACAGCGACAAGTTACGGCGGCGCAGTCGCGATCCACGTAATTGTCGCTGCGAGGCGGGCACTTTGACCTACCCTAAACTTCCAGTGAATCAAGTGGTTTCATATGTCGGAGGGTGAACCAACGGGCGCCACATGTCTGGCGATTCATTGCCAACTCGGACCTGGTGGTGAGTGGGGCCGGAGATTTTCCGTCTACCGTCGGCGGGGGCCCACTGTCACGACGGAACGCTACTCGGCCTGGCCGAACTTCATCATGTCGAGGTTCCAATACCCGCGCATGTTGGTGATGAGGCCGGCGTCATTGACCTTGTAGGTGAACACCCCCCGCACCGAGCTGGTCAACCCGCCCTCAAACTTGCTGTCCAGCACCAGGATATGGGCGATCTCGTCGGGCGAGCTCGACGGAAACGTCTCCTCGCAGGTGATGGTGAGCTGGTTGGCGGCGATGTTGGTGTCGAAGAAGGCGCCGACGCCCTCCTTGCCGCGGACCCCGGTGCCGTCGGGGTTGGTGACGGACTGACCGATCGGGTCCTCGATGACGACGTCGTCGGCCATCAAGGCCAGCCACCCGTCTCGGTCGTGGGCCTGCACGCAGCGCCACGAGGCGTGCGACGCGGCGAGTGCCGGGGAGTCGACGGTTTGGGTCATGGTTATCTCTCCTTGTCTCCAGATTGCACAATCTTCAGATTGCGCACGCGGCGCGTGCGCCCTCCTCGGTGGCTTTGCGGATGAGGCCCAGGCCGGTGCAGTCGCCCGCGGCGTGCACCTGCCCGCCGGGCATGGCCGCGACCAGGGCGTCGAACAGCGTGGTGTCGGGCTCGACGGTTCCGGCCAGGATTACGCTGTCGGCCGCCAGGCGCCGACTGCTGCCTCCGGACGGCGTGAAGACGACCGCCTCGGCCGTGATCCGCTCGGTGACCGCCCGGACGTGCACGGCGACGCCCAGTCGGTCGAGGCGATCCATGTGCTCGGCCTTGCGTTTGTTGCCCACTTCCGGCGCGATGTCCTTGCCCGCCTCGAGTATCGACACCAGGCGGCCGCGGCCGGCGAGGAATTCGGCGAGTTCCAGTGCCACCAGGTCGCCGCCGACGATGGCGACTCGACGGCCGACCGGCATCCAGACGCGGGTGGCGAGCCGAACCGCCGCGGGACGCACCAGTCGCTGGCGCCAGCCGGCCAGAAGCGAGGCGCCGAGCCGCTGCCAGGCGGGGTCGGTGGGTTCGGCGTGCCCGCCGAGCAATTGACGCAAGGCGGGTCCGGTGTGTACATGCGGGAGGTCGGCGCCGGGGATGGCCGGCACCGCGACGCGGCCGCCGGTGGCCACGACGACGGCCTCCGGGGCGGAACGCGCCACGTCGTCCACCGAAACACACTGACCCACGTGCACTTCCGTCGCACTAGACTTGATCTCGTTGCGCAGGTAGTGCAGGAACGGCTGGTTTTCCGGGTGCAGGGCCGACGCCCAGCGCAGCGCCCCGCCCAATTGGGCACCGCGCTCGAAGAGCGTGACGCGATGGCCCCGTTCGGCGGCCACGCGCGCGGCCTCCAGCCCGGCCGGCCCGGCGCCGATCACCATCACTCGTTTGGCGCGGGCGGCGCGGGGCGCCGCGAGTTCCCGCTCTTTTCCGGTGCGCGGATTCACGGCGCAATCGACGGCGAAGCGCTGTTCCATTGCGTCGATGCAGTTTTCGCAGGAGATGCACTTGCGAACCCGGTGCGAGCGGCCGGACAGCAGCTTGCCCGGCAGGTCGGGGTCGGCCAGCAGTGGGCGTCCCATGGCGACGAAATCGACGCGCCCGTCGGCCAGGATCCGTTCGGCCCGCACCGGGTCATGGATCCGCCCGACGGCGATCACCGGCACGTCGACCACCTGCTTGACCGCGGCTGCGGCGCCGACGTTGACCTCGTCGCCGTCGTCGGCGCCGTTCACCATGCCGGTGACCAGCCGATCGATCACCCCGCCGCTGACATGGAACGCATCGACGCCGGCGGCGACGAGTTCGGTTGCCACGGAGGCTGGTTCGTAGATCGGCCGGCCGCCGGCGACGCGTTCGTAGCCGGAGATGCGCAACGTGATCGGCAGCGCGTCACCGACCTCCGAGCGGATCGCGGCGAGCGCGTCCAGCACCACCCGCACCCGCCCGCGCGGCGAATCCCCCCGGTAGTCGTCGGTACGCCGATTGCGCTGCGGGGCGAGGAAAGACCCCAGCAGCATGTAGCCGTGCGCGGCGTGCAGTTCGATGCCGTCGTAGCCGGCCTCGGCGGCGCGCCGCGCCGCGGCCTTGAACAGGTCGAACACCTCGCACAGCTGCTGCCTGCTGATTTCTGCCGACGGCCGCCCCGTGAGATAGGAGGGGATCACCGACGGCCCCAGCGACGTGGCGCCGAAGATCTCCGGCCCCAGGCCGTCGGGCCCGGCGTGCACGATCTGGGGCTGGATCTTGGCACCGTGTTCATGCACCACCTCCACCAGCGCCCGGTGCGCATCGACTGCGGCGTCGGTGGCCAGATGAAGGCCACCCGGCGTCTCGGGGTGCTGGTTGTCGACCCCGGTGGCGCCCAGGGTGATCAGGCCGACACCGCCCCTGGCGCGGGCGGCGAAGTAGTCACGGGTGCGTTGCGAGGGCAGCCCGTCCGGGGTGCCGTACATCGTCTCCATCGGAGACATGACCACCCGGTTGCGCACCGTCATGGCGCCGATCCGTCCCGGCGCCAGCAGGTGTGGGAAGCCCGTCACTCGGCGGGACGGCCCGCGACTCTCTACCGGTCGGCGTCCGTGTAGCGGATGACGCCGCGAATGTTCTTGCCCTCCAACATGTCTTGGTAACCGTCGTTGATCTGCTCCAGCTTGTACTGGCGGGTGATCATGTCGTCCAGGTTGAGCTTGCCGACCTTGTACATCGACAACAGCTGCGGGATGTCGTACTGCGGGTTGCCGCCACCGAAGATGGTGCCCTGCAGGTTCTTTTGCATCAGGGTCAACATCGCCAGGTTCAGGGTCACATTGGTGTCCAGCAGGCTGCCGATCGCGGTCAGGACGCAGGTCCCGCCCTTCTGTGTGATGTTCAGGTAGTTGTCGACATCGGCGCCGTGCAGCTCGCCGACGGTCACCACGACCTTGTGGGCCATCAGGCCGTAGGTGACCTCGGCCATCCCCGCCATGGCGGCGAAGATGTCGGGGTAAACGTGCGTGGCACCGAACTTCAGCGCCTGATCCCGCTTCCACTCCACCGGGTCGATGGCGAAGATGTAGCGGGCCCCGGCGTTGACGGCGCCCTGCAGTGCCGCCATCCCGACCCCGCCGACACCGACGATGGCGACGTCCTGGCCCGGCCGGATGTCGGCGGTGCGGACCGCCGAACCGTAACCGGTGGTGACGCCGCAGCCGACCAGGGCGGCCACCTCGAACGGGACGGACGGGTCGATCTTCACCACCGAGCTGCGGTGCACGACCATGTACGGCGAGAACGTCCCGAGCAGCGTCATGGGGAACACGTTTTGGCCGCGGGCCTGGATGCGGAACGTGCCGTCGGATACCGCCGCACCGCCCAGCAGGCCGGCACCCAGGTCACACAGGTTACGCAGGCCCGCCTGACACGTGGGGCACTGCCCGCAGGACGGGATGAAGGACAGGACGACGTGGTCGCCCGGGGCGAGGTCTTCCACGCCGGGGCCGACCTCGGTGACGATACCCGCGCCCTCGTGGCCGCCGAGCACGGGGAAACCGGCCATCGGGATGCCGCCGGTCACCAGGTGATGGTCGGAGTGGCACATGCCCGCCGCTTCCATCTGGATCTTGACCTCGTGCGCCTGCGGGTCGCCGATCTCGATTTCCTCGATGGACCACGGCTGGTTGAATTCCCAGATGAGTGCGCCTTTTGTCTTCACGACTACCTCCACTAGCAAGCCCTCACCCGAGTGCTCGGAGAAAGGGGACCCGACCGGGGCCGGACGGCAATTTAGAACGTGTTCTTGTTCCGACACATTATGACTTGCGTCACCGCGCTGTAAACAACGGGGGGAGCGGCGATCCGTGCCGGGGAGTTACCAGATGGGCGCCGGAGCCTGGCCCAGCGGGTAATAGCCGGGGAGCTTCTCACCGGCCAGGCTGCGCTCGATCCGCTTTTGCATGCCCTTGGACAACTTGCCGGACTTCATCAGATCCACATACAGCGCCTGAACGTGGCCGAAATCGAAGAAGTCGCGCTGCCACTCGATCAGTTTGTCGGCATTGAGCCGCATCCAGCTGCCGCCGATCCCATAGATCTCTTGCTCGCTGCCGTCGCCGTCGGTGACGACCTGCTTCCAGAAGCCGACGACCTCACCTTGCTTGTCGTCGATGATCACCTTCTGGTACGGGTACTGCCAGTTCTCCAGACCCTCCATTTCCAGTCCTAGCGCGATGTCCCGGATCTCGTCGATCCCGAGGCACATCACGTCTTCCTTGGGCCCGATGTTCCAGCCGTACGTGGCATCTGGAGCGTAGAAGTCCGCCAGCGGCTTCCAGTCGCCCGCTTTTTCGCAATCCTTGTTGGCCTGGAGCCAGGACTGCACCCACTCTTCGAGTTCTTCGCGCGGGAATGCGACCACGGTTATTCTCCTGTTTCTTTGATGGACAATGCCCGAGTGGGGCAAGCTACTACGGCCTGCTCGATTTCGCTGCGGGCTTCCTCGGGCGGCTCGGCGTCGAGAATCTCGACTTTGCCGCGCTTGGGTACCCGGAAATAGTCGGGTGCCTCCAGCTCGCACATCGCGTGTCCCTGGCACAGGTCCAGGTCGGCCTCGACTCGATAACCCATCGTTACCCTCCGGTCTTGTTTCTGACGCGGTAGCGCACCTTGGCGGGCCGGGCCAGCTGCACCACCATCTTGGAATGGTCGTTGCGGTAGCTCTCCGGTGGTTGAGCCATCTCGAACTCGTACTCGCGCAACAACACCGAGAAGATCGCCTTGATCTGCATCATGGCGAACGCGGCCCCCACACAGCGGTGCCGACCGACGCCGAACGGGATCCAGGTCCACCGGTTGACGATGTCCTCCTCGCGGGGCTTGTTGTACCGGTCCGGCTCGAAGGCGTCGGGATTGGGGAAATCCTCCGGAATCCGGTTGGAGATTGCCGCCGAAGCCGCCACGAAGTCGCCGTTGTGAATCGGGTAGCCCTCGACTTCGAACTCGCCCTGGGCCACCCGCATCAGGATGATCAGCGGCGGGTGCAGCCGCAGCGTCTCCTTGATCACGTTCTCCAGCTTGGGAATCTGCCGCAGCGCGTGGAAGCTCACCTCCTGGCCATCGGAGTAGAGCTCGTCGAGTTCCGTGGTCACCTCGGCGTAGACGTCCGGGTGGCGCAGCAGCTCGATGAGCGTCCACGACGAGGTGCCCGAACTGGTGTGATGGCCGGCGAACATCAACGAGATGAACATCCCGGTGATCTCGTCGGCCGAGAACCGCGGCTTGCCCTCTTCGTCTTTGATCGACACCAACACGTCGAGCATGTCGCGGTCGCTCTTGTCCGCCGGCGGGTTGGCGAGCCGACCGTTCATGACCTCCTGTACCAGCTTGACCAGGCCCACGCGCGCCTCGTCGCGGATGCGGAAGCTTTCGATCGGCAGGTAGGGATCGACGTAGCACAGCGGGTCGGTGCCCCGCTCGAGCAGGTGATAGTAGTTCGCGAACCTCGAGTCGAGCTGATTGCGGAACTTGGTGCCGATCAAGCAGGACGTCGAGGTGTAGATGGTCAACTCGGCGAAGAACTCCAGCAGGTCGATCTCGCCCTCGTCACCCCAGTCGGCGATCATTCGCCGCACTTCGCTCTCGATCGTGGCGGCGTGGCCCTTCATCTGGTCGCCGCGCAGCGCGGAGTTGTGCAGCATCTCCCTGCGCCGCTCCGGGGTGGTGTCGAACACCACACCCTTGCCGAAGATCGGCGTCATGAACGGGTAGGCCTCGGCCTGGTCGAGTTCCTCGTCGGCGGCGCGGAAGAAGAACTCGTTGGCGTTCGCCCCCGAGAGCAGGATGACGTGCTTGTCGGCCAGCTGGAAGCAGCCGACGTCGCCGCATTCGTCACGCAGGCGTTTCATCAGCCCGATCGGATCGGTGCGGAACTCCTCCAGATGACCGTGCTCTTCTTCGCCGCCCGAAACGCGCGGCACTTCCTTCAGTTGGCTTGTCACGATTCCTCCGGATATTTCAGTTGTTGACGTTGCTTGGGCGCGTCGGACAGCGGCGCCTCGGGCTGAACTTCCATCGACACGATGAAGCCGCCCCTGGGCGTCTCCGCGACGAACGTGATCGCCCGGGCGAGGTCGGACGCCCGCAGGAAGTAGTCGTGGCGGGCCTGCCCCCACTTGGCCCAGTCCTCGAGCGCCGGGCCGACCAAGTCGGGGGGCAGGCTCCAGCCCATCCCGGTCTTGGTCGGGCCAGGGTGCACGAGCGAGGCTCGCACCCCGGTGCCCTCGAGTTCCATCTGCAGGTTGGTGACCATCGCGATCAGGCCGGCCTTGGCGGCCCCGTAGGCGCCCATGTGCGGTCGCTGCCGCAGGGCGACATCGGAACCCACGAAGATGAGGTCGCCGCGCTGTCGCTCGACCATGCCGGGGAGCACCGCGGTGGCCAACCGGTTGGCCCCGATCAGGTGTATCTGGATCTGCGATTCGAAAGCCTCGGTGTCGATTTCGTACAGGCGCCCGAAGTACGTGTCGCCGGCACCGGCGACCAGCACCTCGATGTCGCCGAGCTGTTCGGTGGCCTGGTGCACGAATCCCTTGACGGAATCGGGCTCGGTGACGTCGAGGTGCAGCGCGATCGCCTCACCGCCGCCGGCGTGGATCTGCTCGACGAGCTCTTGGCACTTCTCAACGCGCCGCGCGCCCAATGCCACCGGGAAGCCATGCGCGGCAAGGTCGATCGCGGTGGCCGCTCCGATGCCCGACGATGCCCCGGCCACGATGGCGGGCCTGCGGGCCGGGTGCGGTTCGAAGCGGGGCATTCAGGAAACCTCCACGCTGATCGGTAGGTAGGCGAATCCGCGGACATTGCTGGAGTGGACGCGGACGGCATTGGCCTCGTCAACCTGATATCCGCGGATTCGCTTGAACAATTCGGTGAGGGCCACCCGGGCTTCCATGCGGGCCAGGTGCGCACCTAAGCAGAAATGCGCGCCACTACCGAAACTCAATAACGTGGACCCGATTTCGCGCCCGATCACATAGTCGTCGGGGTTGTCGAACACCCGCTCGTCGCGGTGGGCCGAACCGGGCAGCAGCAGCAGGATGTCGCCCACAGGGATGGTGGTGTCGTAAAAGGTAAGCTCTCCGGACACGGTGCGGGCCAAGATCTGGCTGGACGTGTCGTAGCGCAGGGTCTCCTCAACCCACAGCGGCACCCGGGACAGGTCGGCGTAGACCGGCGCCAGTTGGTCCGGGTTCTTGTAACCCCAATAAGCCGCATTGGCAAGCAGTTTGGTGGTCGTCTCGTTACCGGCGATCACCATCAGAAACAAGAACCCGAGGACTTCCTCGTCGGTGAGTCGGTCGCCGTCGATCTCGGCGGCCAGCAGCGCCGAGGTCAGATCCTCGGTTGGCTTCTTGCGGCGCTCGGCGACCATCTCCTGGTAGTAGACGATGAGGTTGAGCGAGGCCTCGATCGCCGAAGCCGGCACGTCGGTGACGCCGTCCTCGCGGTGCATCACGCCGTCGGCCATGGCGCGGAGGCGGTCGCGGTCCGATTCGGGTACGCCCATCAGTTCGGAGATAACGTCCATCGGCAGCTTGCCGGCGAATTCCGCGATGTAGTCGAGGGTCGGGGTGCCGCCCGACGCAGCCTTCTCCAGCATGGTCTCGAGGTGTTGCAACGCGATCTCGGTGACGCGTGGCTCGAGCTCGCGAATCCGCCTGGGCGTGAATCCCTTAGACACCAAGGTGCGCAGCCGCAAGTGATCCGGGTCGTCCATCGCCAGAAACGACATGGTCTTGGACGCGTGCGGTCCCCGCGATACCGGGTCCAGCGACACGCCATCGCGGTTGGACAGCGTCGCGCTGTTGCGGAAGCCCTGATGCACGTCGCGGTGCCGCGACACCGCCCAGAAATTCAGTTCTTCGTTGCGATACAACGGCGCCTCATCGCGCAGCCGCTTGTAGTACGGGTAGGGATCCTCGTGGAAGTCGTAATCGTAAGGATCCAGGACCAATCCATGGTCACCTAAATGCACGGTCATCTATTTATCTGTCTCCTCGTTGGCGCCGCTCAGTATCAGGTCGGCCACGTCGACCAGTCGGTCGGCTACCTCGCGATAAGTGAACTGTCCACTGGCGGCGTGCACCAGCGCGCCGAAAAAGGCCATTTCGAGAGCGGATACGGTGCCGTGGTCAGCACCAGGGCCGATCGCCGAGGCGATACGGCGATGGATCTCTGCGCCGATCCGGTCGCGGGCGGCGCACACGGCGGGATCGCTGCCGCCGCTCAGCAGCGCCACCGTGCATGCGGCACCTACCTCGGGTTCGTCGGCGACCACCAGGGCCAGGTGGCGCAGCACCCGCTCTACCCGGCTGGACATGGGGTCGTTGACGTCGGTGAAGTAGGGGACCTGCTGCACCAGGTCAAGGTAGACCTCGGCGATCAGGTGATTCTTCGACGAGAAATAAGTGTAAGCCGTGGCCGGAGCCACCTTGGCGCAGGCCGCGACCGCGCGCACCGTCAGGTCGGCGTACCCCTTCTCACGCAGCGTTTCGATGCCGGCCGCGAGCACCTTGCGGAAGGTCTCCTCCTGGCGGCGGTTGCGCGGCGCCTGACCGGTTTGGTGGGACGCCGTCGTAACCAGTGCATCGCTGGACACATGTCCAAACTATCGGACCGATTCGTCTCGAGGCAAGAGTGAAAGGCAAACAGCGAGCATAAAGGCCACTGAACGGTCCAGCGCGAGATAGGCTCTTGCACCTCTGACACCCCAAAGGCTATGGTCCGAGGGGGCGATATCGGACAGCTGTCCACTTGATCGTGTCCAATTTACGAGTTCACAGGCGGGAGCGGAAATGGCCCAGAGGACCCTGTTGGCCGACGGCGTGAGTGCGCTGCTCATCGACGGCAAAATGTCGACCGGCAGTGCGGGCACGTTCCCGACGATCAATCCGGCAACCGAGGAAGTGCTCGGAGCCGCGGCCGACGCCGGCGCCGACGACATGGAGCGCGCCATCGATGCGGCGCGACGGGCCTTCGACCAGACGGATTGGTGGCGTAACACCGAGTTGCGGGTGCGGTGCGTGCGGCAGCTGCGGGATGCGATGCGCGAACACATCGAAGAGCTGCGTGAAATCACCATCGCGGAAGTTGGCGCGCCTCGGATGCTCACCGCCGCAGCCCAGTTGGAGGGACCGGTCGGTGACCTGAGCTTCTCGGCCGACACGGCCGAGTCCTACACCTGGAACCAGGATCTCGGCGAGGCCGCGCCGATGGGCATCCCCACCCGCCGGACCGTCGCGCGCGAGGCCGTCGGCGTCGTCGGGGCGATCACCCCCTGGAACTTCCCGCACCAGATCAATCTGGCCAAACTGGGGCCCGCGTTGGCCGCGGGCAACACCATCGTGCTCAAGCCCGCACCCGACACGCCCTGGTGTGCGGCGGTGCTTGGCGAGATCATTGCCGAGCACACCGACTTCCCGCCCGGGGTGGTCAACATCGTCACGTCCAGCGACCACAGCATCGGCGCGATGTTGGCGAAAGACCCTCGGGTGGACATGGTTTCGTTCACCGGCTCCACGGCGACCGGCCGTAGCGTGATGGCCGACGCCGCCGCGACCATCAAGAAGGTGTTCTTGGAGCTGGGCGGCAAGTCGGCGTTCGTCGTGCTCGACGACGCCGACCTGGCCGGGGCGTGCTCGATGTCGGCGTTCACCGCATCCATGCACGCCGGGCAGGGCTGCGCGATCACGACCCGGCTGGTGGTGCCGCGGGCCCGCTACGACGAGGCCGTCGCCTTTGCCGCACGGACCATGTCGTCGATCAAGCCCGGTGATCCCAACGACTCCGGCACGGTGTGCGGTCCGCTGATCTCGGCGCGGCAGCGAGACCGGGTACAGGGCTACTTGGACCTTGCGGTCGCCGAAGGCGGGACGTTCGCGTGCGGCGGCGGCCGGCCGGCGGACAAGGACGCCGGTTTCTTCATCGAGCCCACGGTGATCGCCGGTCTGACCAACGACGCCAGGCCCGCCCGGGAGGAGATTTTCGGTCCGGTGCTCACGGTGATCGCCCACGACGGCGACGACGACGCCGTGCGCATCGCCAACGACTCGCCGTACGGGTTGTCGGGCACCGTGTTCAGCGCTGACCCGGAACGCGCGGCGAACTTCGCCTCGCGGATGCGGGTGGGCACCGTCAATGTCAACGGTGGCGTCTGGTATTCCGCCGACGCGCCGTTCGGCGGTTACAAGCAGTCCGGCAACGGCCGGGAGATGGGACTCCTGGGCTTCGAGGAGTACCTGGAAGCGAAAGTCATTGCGACAGCGGTGAGCTGATCTTTCGGCACACGAGAGGAAAACATGCGATTCGAGAACAAGGTCGCCATCGTCACCGGGTCCGGTGGCGGCATCGGTCAGGCGTACGCCGAGGCGCTGGCCCGTGAGGGCGCGGCGGTGGTGGTTGCCGATATCAAGGTCGAGGCGGCCGAGGCGGTGGCCAAACAGATCGCTGCCGACGGGGGTACGGCGCTGGCCATTCCGGTCGACGTCTCCGACCCGGCGTCGGCCAAGGCGATGGCCGACCGCACGCTCGCGGAGTTCGGCGGCATCGACTACCTGGTCAACAACGCCGCGATCTTCGGGGGAATGAAGCTCGACTTCCTGCTCACCATCGATCCCGAGTACTACAAGAAGTTCATGAGCGTGAACCTCGACGGCGCGTTGTGGTGCACCCGCGCCGTCTACAAGAAGATGGCCAAGCGAGGTGGTGGGGCGATCGTCAACCAGTCGTCCACCGCGGCGTGGCTGTACGCGAACTACTACGGCCTGGCCAAGGTCGGCATCAACGGCCTGACCCAACAGCTTTCGCGCGAACTGGGCGGCCAGAACATCCGGATCAACGCGATCGCGCCGGGCCCCATCGACACCGAGGCCAACCGGACCACCACTCCCCAGGAGATGGTCCAAGACATCGTCAAGGGACTTCCATTGTCGCGCATGGGCACTCCCGACGACCTGGTGGGCATGTGCCTGTTCCTGCTGTCCGACGAGGCGTCGTGGATCACCGGCCAGATTTTCAATGTCGACGGCGGACAGATCATCCGGTCATGAGTGAAGAGTTGAGCCTCGGCTACATCGGACTGGGCAACATGGGGGCGCCGATGGCCAAAAGGCTGGTCGGCTGGCCGGGCGGACTCACGGTCTTCGATGTGCGGACCGAAGCGATGACGCCGCTGGCCGAAGCCGGCGCGACATTGGCCGACAGTGTGGCCGACGTTGCCGCCGCCGATCTCATCAGCGTCACCGTTCTCGACGATGCGCAGGTGCGTGAGGTCGTCGGCGAACTGGCGGCCCACGCAAAGCCCGGCACTGTCATCGCGATCCACTCGACGATCAGCGATACCACCGCCGTCGAACTGGCCGGCGCGCTGAAGCCCCAGGGCATCCATGTCGTCGACGCGCCGGTCAGTGGTGGCGGCGGTGCCGCGGAGAAGGGTGAGCTCGCCACCATGGTCGGCGCCGAGCGCGAGGTGTACGAGCGGATCAAGCCGGCGTTCAAGCAGTGGGCATCGATGGTGATCCATGCCGGTGAGCCGGGCGCGGGCACGCGAATGAAGTTGGCCCGCAACATGTTGACGTTCACCTCCTACGCCGCGGCGTGCGAAGCCATGAAACTCGCCGAGGCGGCCGGACTGGACCTGCAGGCGCTCGGCCGCGTGGTTCGCCACACCGATGCGCTCACCGGCGGGCCCGGCGCTATCATGGTGCGCGACGATATGAAACCCCTTGAGCCGGAGCACTTCCTCTACCAGCCGTTCTTGCACGCGCGCGGTCTGGGCGAGAAGGATCTGAGTCTGGCGCTGGCTCTCGGAAAGGCGGTGTCGGTCGACTTGCCGCTCGCCCGGGTAGCGTTGGAGCGGTTGGCCGCCGGCCTCGGCGTCCCGCATTCACAGGGAGAGACGTAATGGACGAACTGCGCCGCAAGGGCCTCGAGAAAATGAACGAGGTCTACGGCTGGGAGATGCCCAACATCGAGGGCGACGCGTACTTCGACCTGACCGTCGATCACCTGTTCGGCACGATCTGGACCCGGCCGGGTTTGTCGATGCGCGACAAGCGCATCATGACGTTGACGGCCGTGACCGCCGTCGGAAATCGTGACCTGGCCGAGATCCAAATCAACGCCGCGCTGCTCAACGGCGAACTCACCGAAGTCGAACTGAAGGAGATGGCCGTCTTCCTCACCCACTATCTCGGGTTCCCGCTGGGTTCGACGCTCAACGGCGCGGTGAGCGCCGTCGTGGCCAAGCGTAAGAAGGCCGCGGCAAAGGGCGCCGGAGAGGACAAGAAGGCCAACGTGGATGCCGCGTTGAAGATGCACGCGGGTGAATCCGGCGGCTAGCCGCGCCAAGCCGAGACGTCAACCGTCCGGTCGATGTTGCTGCGACCCGCTAGAGGCCCGCTAGAGTGACGTGTCGTGCGCGTTTTGGTGATCGGCTCCGGTGCCCGTGAACATGCGCTGCTGCTGGCGCTTCGCCAAGACCCACAGGTCACGGGCCTGATCATCGCCCCCGGCAATGCCGGTACCGCCCGGCTGGCCGAGCAGCGCGACCTGGACGTCGCCTCGGGCGAGGACGTGGTCGCCCTGGCGCGCGATGTCCGCGCCGACCTGGTGGTCATCGGCCCCGAGGTACCGCTGGTGCTGGGGGTCGCCGACGCCGTGCGCGCGGCCGGCATCGCCTGCTTCGGACCGAGCAGGGACGCGGCCCGCATCGAAGGCTCCAAGGCGTTCGCCAAAGAGGTCATGGCCGCTGCCGGTGTGCGCACCGCCACCAGCGAAACCGTCGACAACCCAGCGCTTCTGGATGCCGCCCTGGACCGGTTCGGGCCGCGGGCCGGCGACCCCGCGTGGGTGGTGAAGGACGACCGCCTCGCCGCCGGCAAGGGGGTGGTCGTGACTTCGGACCGCGACGTTGCGCGGGCCCATGCCGCCGGGCTGCTCGAGTCCGGTCATCCGGTGCTGCTCGAGTCGTATCTGGACGGCCCCGAGGTGTCGCTGTTCTGCGTCGTCGACGGCCGCACCGTGGTGCCGCTGCTGCCGGCGCAGGACTTCAAGCGGGTCGGCCACGGCGATACCGGACCCAACACCGGCGGCATGGGTGCCTACGCGCCGCTGCCCTGGCTGCCCGTCGACCTGTACTCCGAAGTCGTCAACGACATCGTCGAACCCGTTGCCGCCGAACTGGTTCAGCGCGGGTGCCCGTTCAGCGGATTACTCTACGTCGGGCTTGCGATCACAGCGAAGGGGCCGGCGGTGGTCGAGTTCAACTGCCGCTTCGGCGATCCGGAAACGCAGGCCGTGCTGGCGCTGCTGGAATCACCGCTGGGGCAGTTGCTCTATGCCGCGGCCACGGGCACCCTGGCCGACTTCGGTGAGCTGCGCTGGCGCGACGGCGCCGCCGTCACCGTGGTGCTGGCGGCCGAGAACTATCCCGGGCGCCCCCGGGTCGGGGACGTCGTCGTCGGCTCGGAAGCCGAAGGGGTGCTACACGCCGGG
Organism: Mycobacterium sp.; assembly: GCA_031292665.1. Lineage (GTDB taxonomy): Bacteria > Actinomycetota > Actinomycetes > Mycobacteriales > Mycobacteriaceae > Mycobacterium. Next base: position 19,582 of record JARLGR010000203.1, read on the forward strand.
ACGGCGCGGCGCGAGGACGGCGAGATCGTCTCGTCCGGCGGCCGGGTGCTGTCGGTGGTGGGCACCGGTCCCGACCTCGCTGCGGCGCGCACTGCCGCGTACGACATCCTGCGGTCGATCCGATTGCCCGGCAGTCATTTTCGAAGTGACATCGGTCTGCTGGCCGCGGAAGGGAAGGTCCATGTCTAGTCGAGAGCGTTTTCGGTAGGAGCACCGTCCGCTCGGCGCTGGTCATCGTTGGAATCCGGGGGTCTTGACCCGCGGGCCTGGATCAGCCACACTAGAATTAATAAACCAACCGTCGGTCTAATTATTGTGGTCGAGGTCTGATGGCTCGAACGGTTAATGTCGTAGAGCACGCGGCGCGGCGCGACGCCATCCTTGATGCCGCGCAGCGGCTGGTCCTGTCAAAGGGCTATGAGCGTCTGACCGTGCACGATCTTCTCGATGATCTGCAGATGTCCAAGGGCGCCTTCTACCACTACTTCGATTCCAAGCTGGCGGTGATCGAGTCCCTCACCGAGCGCCTCGTCGACGATTCAGCAGAAGCGTTCGTCCCGATCGTCAACAACCCCGATTTGGGGGCCGACGAAAAGTTGCAGCGCTTCTTCAACGAGATCATTCGCTGGAAGTCGGCGCGCCAGAGCCTGTTCGTGGCGATGCTGCCGGTCTGGTACGCGCCCGCAAATACTGTCTTCCGCCTACAAGTCCAATCGGCCGTGGCAAAACGACTTGCCCCGCTAGTAACGGCGATCGTGCGTCAGGGTGTCGATGAGCGGCAGTTCGCCACCGCCTTTCCTGAGCAGGCCGGCGCGATCGTCGTCGCCCTCGTTCAGGCGTTGCAGGACACGATTGCCCGCCAGCTGATGGCGGCGCCGCACCGGTCGCCGAACGCCCCGCACACAAAGCAGATTGTGGCAACCTATGGGGCGCACATCGAGGCAATTGAGCGCTATCTGGGCGTCACACCCGGTGCGCTGTATCGCGCCGACTCACGGGCCGTGAACGGCTGGATCGATGCGCTCCGACAAGCCGGCGTGATGGAGACGGGAGAGACGCGATGAAGCTCGATTTCGCCAAGAAGACAGTCGGTGGGTTCAATTTCGAGTTCGTGCGCGGATTGTCGCTGCAAGCCGCCGGCGCCGCTGAATACGGCGAGTGCATGGACACCATGAGCCGAATCAAGAACAACGACTTCGACAGCTGGATTACCGAATGGGCCACTACCGGTGACCGGGTCGCGGCTTTCGCGGAGCGCGAGCAGCGGGTCGGCAACCGCGTAGGCGCCCGCGATGGCTTCCACCGCGCAGCCAACTACTACCGGATGGCCGTGTTCTACGCCGCGCACACCGACACCCGGCACACCGAGCTCTGGCATTGCAGCAAGGACTCCTTTCACCGAATGATCGCGCTGATGGATGATCCCATCGAGAGTTTGAACATCGACTTCGAAGGAGCCCGGCTGCCAGCTTATTTTGTCTCCGGAGGCGACGGACAGCGTCCGACACTGATCGCGCTGGGCGGTTTCGATTCAACAATGGAGGAGCTTTATTGCTGGATCGGTGCCGCTGCCCGAGCTCACCGCTGGAATTGCCTGATGTTCGAAGGCCCCGGACAGTGGGGAGCCCTGAAGACCAACCCGGGCTTGACCTTTCGGCCCGACTACGAAAAGCCCGTAGGCGCTGTGGTGGATTACCTATGCGCGCGATCCGATGTCGATTCCGGCAGGCTGGCCATCATCGGGTACTCGATGGGCGGTTACCTGGCCGCCCGGGGCGCGCTCGACCAACGGATCCGCGCCTGTATCCCGAACTCGCTGGTCGTCGACTGCGGTGCGGCGGCCCGGGCCGGAATGAAGGGGCTGGTCAGGAACACCACGTTCATGGATGCGGCGTTCAAGCTGATTACGAAGGTCAACACTCCGGCCCGCTGGGGCTTTCAACACTCCGAATGGACACTGGGTATCCGCAACGCCCACGAATGGGTGCAGGTCTACGAGCCCTACAGCATCAAAGATCTCACGGACCGTTATCGGCAACCGATGTTGTTTCTGTTCAGCGAGGACGATATTCACGACGCCGCTGCGCCTTCCGCCGACATCATCGTCGACATGCTCGACTTCATGCTCGCGGTCAAATGCGACCGCTTCATCCACCTATTCACCCGGGCCGAAGGAGCATCAAGCCATTGCCAAATGGGTGGATTGAGCTACTCCCAAGCCGTGATTTTCGACTGGCTGAACCACGTCTTCCTGGCCGGTCCAGCGCCGGAGCCGGCAGGCTCAGCCGCTGCCGATCTCGTCATCGGCCACTTCGGCAAGTACGGAAAATCGCAAGGCAAAGCCAAAGCAAGGGAGCTGCTCGGCGTTGCCCAGCTGATATAAATCGTCGGCAGCCATTGCAGTGCCAACGATCTGGGCAAGCGCAACCTAAAAACCTGCCGCCTGCCCGTCGCGACGCGGGTCGCTCACGGCGAAGTATCCGCCGTCGAGTCGCCAGATCGCCTGGCAGCTGCCGAATTCGTCGTGGTCGCCGACGACGATAAGGTCGTGCCCGCGCCGCGCAAGCTCGTCGAGTGTTGAGCGCGGGAAGCCTTTTTCGCAGCTGACCTGCGTGCCCTGCGCCCACCGGAACCGCGGGCCGTCGCATGCCGCCTGCGGGTTTTGCCCGTGGTCGGCGATGCGCACCATCACCTGCACATGACCCTGGGGCTGCATGGTGCCGCCCATCACCCCGAAGCTCATCACCGGGGCGCCGTCCTTGGTGACGAAGCCCGGGATGATCGTGTGGTACGGACGTTTGTTGGGCCCGACGCCGTTGGGGTGACGCTCGTCGGGAGAAAAGAACGTTCCCCTGTTCTGCAGGGAAATTCCGGTGCCCGGCACCACGACCCCGGAACCGAATCCCAGGTAGTTCGACTGGATCATCGAAACCATCACCCCGTGGGCGTCGGCGGCCGTCAGGTAGACGGTTCCCCCTTTCGGGGTGCCCGCGGACGCCGGTTTCGCCCGCTTAGGATCGATCAGCGCCGCGCGTCCGCTCAGGTACTCCCTGTCCAATAACCGTTCTGGATGCAGCGTCATGTGGTCGATGTCGGCGACATGGGCCTGCGCGTCGGCAAAGGCCAACTTCACCGCCTCGATCTGCAGATGAACGCCATCGGCGGAATCGGCCGGCATGGCGGACATGTCGAACTGCTCCAGGATCCCCAGTGCGATGAGGGCGACGATGCCCTGGCCGTTCGGCGGTATTTCGTGCACGGTGTACCCGCGGTAGGTGGTGTCTATCGTGCCCACCCAGTCGGCCCGGTGCGCGGCGAGATCGCTGGCACGCATGGCCCCGCCGTTGGCCAGCGAGTGCGCCTCGAGTGTGGCGGCCAGGTCCCCCCGATAGAAGTCCTCGCCGCTGGTTGCGGCGATCCGCTCCAGTGTGGCCGCATGGTCCGGAAGCCGAAACAGCTCACCCGGTTTCGGTGCCCGACCGGCGGGCAGGAAGGCCTCGGTGAACCCGGGCTGGTCCCGGAACAGAGGCACCTGGGCGGCCCATTGCTGGGCGATGGTCGGCGAGACGAGGAAGCCGTTGCGGCCGTAGGAGATTGCGGGCTGGAAGAGCGTCTCGAACGGCAGTTTTCCGAACCTGGCGTGCAGCTCAGCCCACGCCGACACCGCGCCGGGCACCGTCACCGAGTTCCAGCCGAGCGCCGGAACGGCGTTGCCGCCGAAGTACTCCGGCGTCCAGGCCGCGGGCGAACGGCCCGATGCGTTCAATCCATGCAATCGCTTGCCGTCCCACACGATGGCAAAGGCGTCGGAGCCGATGCCGTTGGACACCGGTTCCACCACCGTGAGCGTGATGGCGGTGGCAATGGCCGCGTCCACGGCATTTCCGCCGTCGGCGAGCATCCGCAGACCGGCCTGGGCGGCGAGCGGTTGCGACGTGCACACGACGTTTGCCGCCAGGACGGGCTTGCGCGGCCAGGCGTAGGGGAGGCTCCAACCGAAAGGTGTGCTCACGTCCGCGAGCGTAGCGCTGCGGCGATTTCGGCCCGATTTCTCGCCGTAGCGTCACGCTGGCGACACTAAGCCGTCAGCAGCGGCGCCATCCAGGTCAACTCGGCCGGCAGCTGAGAGCTCCAGAACTCACCGTTGTGCCCGCCCGGCGAGAAGCCGCCGGCGGGAGGGTTGGGCAACTGGGCGATGAACTGCTTGGTCGCGGAGTAGAACGGATCGCTGTCGCCGCAATCCACCCGGATCGGGATCGACGCCAGCGCGGGCATGCCGAACACCGAGTTCGCCGCGAAGTCGTCGGGGCCGTCGAACGCGCCAGGAGCGGCCGCGTCCGAGGAGAGCCACAGTGCCGGGCTCACCGCGCAAATCGCCGCGGTGCGTGGGGACCCCAGCCGCCCGCCGAGCAGCAGAGCGCCATAGCCGCCCATCGACCAGCCCAAGAACGCCACGCGCGAGGTGTCCAGACCGTGGCCGGGCAGCATCGGGATCAGCTCGTCGAGCACCATGGCCCCGCTGTCCTCTCCGGAGGCCCTCTTGTGCCAATAGCTGCCACCGCCGTCGACGGCGACCACCGCAAACGGGGGCAGGCCGGCATCGACGGCCTGGGCGAGCCCCTGCTCGACCCCGCCTGCCATCACGGTGGCCGCGTCGCTGCCCTTGCCGTGCAGCGCAATCACCGGCCGCAGGGGCTTGGTCTGACCCGGCGGACGTGCGATGGCCCAGTTGGTGTTGATGCCGCCGCGCGCCGCCGAGACGAACGATCCGGTCACCATGGTCGGCGCCGGCTGGGCCGGGGCCGGCGGCTCGAGGGGCGGCCCGGGCGGCGCCAGGGGCGCCTGGGTTGCGGCCCTGGAAACCGGCATCGCGACCGGCGAGGCCTCAGATGTGCGCGTCTGGAACACGATTTCGAGCCCGTATGCGCCGGTCGCGCCCACGGCCGTGCTGGCGCCGAGACGAAACAGCGCGCGTCGGCTCAAGTCGGGCATGCGGGCCATCATGCCATGGCCATTTGGTCAAACTGGCAATGCAGTACCACTTTTACTGGCACGATGGCTACTCGTGACTGCAGCAGTTACTCCGAAAGGAGAACGTCGACGGTATGCGCTTGTGAGCGCTGCCGCCGAGCTGCTTGCCGAAGGCGGGTTCGAGGCGGTGCGGCACCGAGCGGTCGCTCGCCGGGCCGGTTTGCCGTTGGCGTCCACCACCTATTATTTTTCGTCCCTCGACGATTTGATCGCCCGCGCCGTCGAACACGTCGGAATGATCGAGGTGGCGCAGTTGCGGGCGCGGGTCAACGGCTTGTCCCGGCGGCGGCGCGGACCGGAAACCACGGCCGAGGTGCTGGTGGACCTGCTGGTGGGCGACGTGTCGGGCCCTGGACTCGCCGAACAGCTCATATCGCGGTACGAGCGGCACATCGCCTGTACCCGATTGAGTACGTTGCGGGAGACGATGCGGCGCAGCCTGCGGCAGCGGGCCGAGGCCGTCGCGGAGGCCATCGAACGGTCGGGCAGGTCCGTGCGCCTCGAGTTGATCTGCACCCTGATCTGCGCCGTCGACGGTTCGGTGGTTTCCGCCTTGGTCGAGGGCAGGGATCCCCGAGCGGCCTCGCTGGCGACGTTGGTCGATCTCGTCGACGTCCTGGCCCCCATCGACCCGCGGCCCGTGCAGATCTAAGGGCGGGCCGGGTCGGCCGGCAGCGACGGCGTCACGATGTACCCGGTGGCGAAGTCGCCGTAGATCGTCACGCCGTCCGGGCAGCGCTCGGCGTACAGCGCCACATAGGCGCAGACCACAGCGTCGACGGGATCCTCGGCGCGGCGAAGGTCGCTCTTGCGTTGCGCGGCGACGACCTGTCGGCGCAGCTCAGTCCAGCCGTCATGACTTTGGACGCGCAACGGCACCGCAGCGTGCGCGAGCTTTTCGATGCCGTCCATCAGCAAGAGCAGCTCCGACCGCAGCTGGTCGAGGTTACGGCCCGGCTTGGCTTTATATTTCAGCGTTCGCGCCAACCGGAAGAGCACCACGGTCGCCGGATGCGGGTAGACCTCGACGGCGCGCCGCGCGGCCGATGACCGCGGGTCCATGTCCAAACCGAGCGCGTCGGACAGCCGCGCCGCGCGTGGCACGTCGGCGAACTCGGGCTTGGTGGTGTTGGCCGGGTGCGCTCCGGCCTCGAACCGGCGGAAGTCGCGGTTGAGCGCCGCCTCGGCGGGCCGCTGCCCGGTGGCGTTGGTGACCACCAGCGGCGCGTCGAAAGCGACCACACAATCGCTCTGGACGTAGGGCGATAGCGCGGCGAGCACCGCAGCGTCGTCGCGCACGGCGGCCAGGTGCACCAGCCGGCCGGCGGCGTCGACGACCGCGACACCGCTGGGATTGCGGCCGGCCCACGCGAGGTCGATTCCGGCGAAGTACATCCGCATAGGGTACGGCGGCTGAGTCACGGTGGTTTGTAGTCACATTCGTCACCGTGGCCACATTGGCCCTTGCCGGGCGTGGTCCCGCGTTGACTCATTAAAAATGCCCGCCTAGTGCGTTCGTTGCCTCATGTGAGAATGCCCGCGTACGGCGTGTCGTTGAGGCCTGCGGGGTTGGGGTGGGCTATGGCCTGATGATGGAGTTGACGTTGGCCCAGGGCACAGCCGTGACGAGGGCGATCGCG
>JARLGR010000204.1 GCA_031292665.1 Mycobacterium sp.
ACGTTGCTGGTGGACTTGGTGTGCAGTTGTCTCCGGGGATGGCCGCCCCGGCGCGAGTGGGGGGCCAGCCCCACACTGGGCGCCGAACGTGGGGCTGGCCGCACACTCGGCGCGAGGGGGCCGCGCCCAATCCGTAGATAACGGTTGGGTCTCGGTGTGTCGGCGTCGGTGTGCAAGCGGCGCTTAATAACATCAGTAACGATGGTAACTAAAGCATCATTAGTCTCATTGATCACATGCGTGGCCACCTGCGCGGTGCTTGCCCTGTCGGGCTGCACCCCGCGGCCGGACGGGCCGGGCCCCGCCGCCGAGAAGTTCTTCGGCGCCCTCGCGATCGGCGACACCGCGACGGCCGCCCAACTCAGCGACAACCCCAACGAGGCGCGCGAAGCGCTCAACGCCGCCTGGGCGGGACTGCAGGCCAACCACCTGGACGCGCAGATCCTGAACACCAAGTACGCCGAGGACACCGGCACCGTCACCTACCGCTTCACCTGGCATCTGCCCAAGAACCGGATGTGGACCTACGACGGCCAGCTGCGGATGGCGCGCGAAGAGGGGCGCTGGGAGGTGCGGTGGGCAGCCAACGGGCTGCACCCCAAGCTGGGGGAGCATCAGACGTTCGCGCTGCGGGCAGACCAGCCGCGGCGGGCCTCGGTGAACGAACTCGGCGGCAGTGACGTGCTGGCGCCGGGCTACCTGTATCACTACACGCTGGACGCCACCCAAGCCGGATCCGCGCTCATCGAGACGGCGCACGCGATCGTGGACGTCTTGCACCCGTTCAACAACACGCTCAACGATCCGCAGCTGCTGGCCGAGCAGGCCAGCTCCACCACCGACCCGGTGGATCTGGTGACGCTGCATCCCGACGACAACGACAAGGTGTTCCCGGCGATCGGCAGGCTGCCCGGCATCGTGGTCACACCCCAGGCCGACATGCTGCCGACCGACCCGCATTTCGCGCCGGCCGTCATCAGCGCGGTGAAGAAGGCGGTCATCGACCAGCTCGACGGTCAGGCCGGCTGGCGCGTGGTCAGCGTCAACCAGAACGGTGTCGACGTCGCCGTGCTGCACGAGGTCGAGGGGGCGCCGGCGCCGTCGGTCTCGATCACCCTGGACCGGGCGGTGCAGAACGCCGCCCAGCACGCGGTGGACACCCGCGGCGGCAAGGCGATGATGGTCGCCATCAAGCCGTCGACGGGGGAGATCCTGGCCATCGCGCAAAACGCGGGCGCCGACGCCGACGGCCTGCTCGCCACCACCGGGCTGTTCCCGCCCGGGTCGACGTTCAAGATGATCACCGCCGGCGCCGCCGTCGACCGCGACATGGCCACGCCCAACACGATGCTCGGCTGCCCGGGCCACATCGACATCGGGCACCGCACCATCCCCAACTACGGTGGCTTCGACCTCGGCGTGGTGCCGATGTCGCGCGCGTTCGCCAGTTCCTGCAACACCACCTTCGCCGAGTTGGGCAGCAGGATGCCGCCCCGCGGCCTGACCCAGGCGGCCAGCCAGTACGGCATCGGGCTCGACTACCAGGTCGAGGGCATCACCACGGTGACCGGGTCGGTGCCGCCGACGGTGGACCTCGCCGAGCGCACCGAGGACGGCTTCGGCCAGGGCAAGGTGCTGGCCAGTCCGTTCGGCATGGCCCTGGTGGCGGCCACCGTCGCCGCCGGGAAGACCCCGGTGCCGCAGCTGATCGCCGGGCGGCCCACGGTCGTCGAGGGCGACGCCACCCCTATCTCGCCGAAGATGATCGACGCGTTGCGGCCGATGATGCGGCTGGTGGTGACCAACGGGACGGCCAAGGAGATCGGCGGTTGCGGGGTGGTGTACGGGAAGACCGGCGAGGCGGAGTTCCCGGGCGGGTCGCATTCCTGGTTCGCCGGATATCGCGGCGATCTGGCGTTCGCATCGCTCATCGTCGGGGGCGGCGGCTCGGAATACGCGGTCCGGATGACGAAGGTGATGTTCGAGTCGTTGCCGCGAGACTTCCTGGCTTAGGCCTTTGGGCGCTCTGCGGCTCCGCCCACCCGTTTCCCTCCGGCGGTAAGTTTGGGACCGGGGAGAGTCAGGGAAGGTCATGACTGAAACCGGTGGAGACATGGTGGCGTTGCGGATCTCGGACGCAGACCGCAACGGCACCATGCGGCGATTGCACAACGCCGTCGCGCTCGGGCTGATCGACATCGACGAGTTCGAGCAGCGCTCGTCACGAGTCTCCTACGCGCGCACGCACGGCGAGTTGGACGGCCTTGTCGACGACCTGCCGGGCCCGGGCGCCATCGTCACCTCCGCGGCCGACCGGGTGGAACTGCGCGGCTGGGCGGGGCCGTTGAAGCGTCACGGGGAGTGGACCGTGCCGACGCGCCTGGCGCTGGTGCGGCGGCTGGGTTCGATCGAGCTCGACCTCACCAAGGCCCGATTCGCCGGGCCGGTCGTGGTCATCGAGCTCGACATGCGATTCGGTTCGGTGGAGATCCGGCTGCCGGACGGCGCCAGCGCCTCGATTGACGACGTCGAGGTCTATGTGGGCAGCGCCAGCGACCGCCGCAAAGACGCACCGGGCGAGGGAAGGCCGCACGTGGTGCTGACCGGCCGGGTGGTGTGCGGCTCGGTGACCATCCGGGGACCGCGCCGCTCACTGCTGCGACGCCACAGGATCTGACTGCCCGCGTCACTGCGGGTGCGCTGACGGCGGAAAAGCCGGCGAACCGCCGCCGCACGTTCACACCCCGCGCCGCTGACGCGCACTCGATAAGCTGGCGGCATGCCCGCCCGCACCGCGCTGTCCCCCGGAGTGTTGTCCCCGATGCTGCCGGTGCCCAGCCGCATCCCGCGTCCGGAGTACGTCGGCAGGCAGACCGCCCAGGAGGGCAGCGAGCCCTGGGTGCAGACGCCGGAGGTGATCGAGAAGATGCGCGTCGCCGGCCGGATCGCGGCCGGCGCCCTCGCCGAGGCCGGCAGGGCCGTCGCGCCAGGGGTGACGACCGACGAGTTGGACCGCATCGCCCACGACTACATGGTCGACCACGGCTCCTACCCGTCGACCCTGGGTTACAAGGGATTCCCCAAGTCGTGCTGCACGTCGCTCAACGAGGTGATCTGCCACGGCATCCCGGACTCGACGGTGGTCGAAGACGGTGACATCGTCAACATCGACGTCACCGCCTATATCGACGGCGTGCACGGCGACACCAACGCCACCTTCCTGGCCGGTGACGTTTCCGAGGAGCACCGGCTGCTGGTGGAGCGAACCCGCGAGGCGACGATGCGGGCGGTCAACGCCGTCAAACCGGGGCGTGCCTTATCCGTCGTCGGCCGCGTCATCGAGGCGTACGCAAACCGCTTCGGCTACAACGTCGTTCGCGACTTCACCGGCCACGGCATCGGCACCACCTTCCACAACGGCCTGGTCGTGCTGCACTACGACCAGCCGGCGGTGTCGACGATCATGCAGCCGGGGATGACGTTCACCATCGAACCGATGATCAACCTCGGCGGGCTGGACTACGAGATCTGGGACGACGGCTGGACGGTGGTCACCAAGGACCGCAAGTGGACCGCCCAGTTCGAGCACACCCTGCTGGTCACCGACACCGGCGTCGAGATCCTTACGCTGCCATGAGCTTCCCGGCGCGAGCTGGGGGCACGGCCCGCTTGCGGGGGAACGCGGAATCGCACTTTCCGGATGGAGATCGTGCGATTCTGCGTCTGGTGACCGGGCAAGGCCCGGCGAACACCGCTGGCGGAATGTGAGCGGGGCCCTGCTGGTTGCCGGCACCAGCTCCGACGCCGGGAAATCCGTGTTGGTGGCGGGACTGTGCCGGTTGTTGGCGCGCGACGGGGCCCGGGTCGCGCCGTTCAAGGCGCAGAACATGTCCAACAACTCCGTGGTCACCGTCGAAGGCGGCGAGATCGGCCGGGCCCAAGCCGTCCAGGCGCGGGCGGCGGGTCTGGAGCCCAGCGTGCGGTTCAACCCGATCCTGCTCAAGCCCGGCGGTGACCGGACGTCGCAGCTGGTGATCCGGGGCCGGGCCGCCGAATCCGTCACCGCCACAGGTTATTTCAGGCACCGCGACCGGCTCGCCGGCATCGTCGCCGACGAGCTGGCGAGCCTGCGCGACGAGTTCGATGCCGTGATCTGTGAGGGGGCCGGGTCGCCGGCCGAAATCAACTTGCGGGCCACCGATTTGGCCAACATGGGTCTCGCCCGCGCCGCGAACCTGCCGGTGGTTGTGGTCGGCGACATCGACCGCGGCGGCCTGCTTGCTCATCTGTTCGGGACGGTCGCGGTGCTCGAGCCCGACGACCAGGCTCTCATCGCCGGCTTCGTGGTGAACAAGTTCCGCGGCGACCCCGCGCTGCTGAAACCGGGGCTGCAGCAACTGCACGCGATGACGGGTCGCCCGACGTACGGGGTGCTGCCGTACGCCGACGAGCTCTGGCTGGACGCGGAGGACTCGCTGTCGGTGGTCCCGCATCGCGTCGTCGGGGCGCCGGCGCCACCGCGTGGCAGCGAGTGGCTGCGGGTTGCCGCGGTCCGGTTGCCGCGGATCTCCAACTCCACCGACGTCGAGGCGCTGGCCTGCGAGCCCGGGGTGCTGGTGCGCTGGGTGACCGACCCCGCCGACCTGGCCGACACCGACCTCATCGTCGTTCCGGGCAGCAAGGCCACCGTCGCCGACCTGTCGTGGCTGCACGGACGCGGCCTGGCAGGTGCGATCGCCGACCACGCGCGGGCCGGCAAGCCGGTGCTGGGCATCTGCGGGGGATTCCAGATGCTGTGCCGGCGCATCGACGACCCGGTGGAAAGCGGGGCGGGGGAGGTCACCGGGTTGGGGTTGCTGGACGCCGACGTCTTCTTCGCCGAAGCCAAGACACTCCGCCGCTGGCGGTCACCGGTCGCCGGATACGAAATCCATCATGGCCGCCTGTCGCGGTGCGCCGAGGAAGCCTGGTTCGAGGCGGACTCCGAACCGCACGGGATCGCGCGCGGCGCGGTTTTCGGCACCCATTGGCACGGCCTGCTGGACAACGACGAGTTCCGTCGCGCCTGGCTGACCGCCGTCGCCGACGCGGCGGGCCGAAGCGGCTTCGTCGTCGCCGCCGACACCGACGTCGCGGCGCGCCGGCCCGCCCGCCGCCGCCCCCGCGGCGGGCCGCCGCGCCGCCGCCGCCCCCCCCCCCCCCGCCGGCGCCGCCCCCCCCCCCGCGCAACTGGACGCGATCGCCGACCTGCTGGCAGCCCATCTCGACGTCGGTGCCGTCCTGGATTTGCTGGACGGACCCCCACCGCGGCGGCCGCAGATCGCGAGTGAGCTGCGACGCTAGCGCGGCGACGGCCCAGGGGGTCGAGGTCACTTCCCGCTCGCGGGCCGATTGGCGGTACCGTTCGGGAGTGCCCTCGATGATGACCACGCTCGACGGGTTCCCCGTCCCGGTCGCCGTGGCCGGTCCGGAGAACGGTGTCGTCGTCCTCATGCTGGGCGACGAGCAGCGCTCGCCCCTCGCTTACGACGCGGTGTGCGAACGGCTGCACACCGCATCGCTGCGGACCGTCGTCATCGGATTGGACCCGCGGCTGACCGCCAAGTCGGTGGTCGGCATTCTCGACGCGCTGGGGGTCGGTTGGGCCGTGGTGGTCGGCGACCGCGCCGGTGGCGAACTGGCCTGGGAGCTGGCGGCAACCAAGTTGGGCCGGTTCGTCGGGCTGGTGGTGATCGACCGGGGACATCCGCGCGTGGCCAACCTCGAGGGCGTGGTGGTAGACGAACACTGCCCGCCGGTCGAGGTCGGCACCACCGTGCTGGTCAGTTCCCCGGCCGCGCGCAAGGTCGCCCGCAACAGCGAGCGGTTCGTGTACTCCGACTACCGCGTCGTGGACCTCGGCCGGCGCACCGTCCCGGAGTCGACCGCGCAGTTGGCCGCCGAGATCGTGTTGCGCACCAGCAGTTGGTAGCGGCGCCTGGTTGACTGGCCGTCATGGCTCGCACGGAAGGCCCAAACGGTGCTGCGGCCCCGCTGCCGCTGGCCGCGTTGGATCAGCTGGTCGGCATCGGCGAGGTCGACACCGTCATCGTGGCGTTCACCGACATGCAGGGCAGGCTCGTCGGCAAGCGGGTCTCGGCCCGGCTCTTCGTCGACGAAGTCGCCGCCCAGGGCGCCGAGTGCTGCAGCTACCTGCTGGCCGTCGACGTCGAGATGAACACCGTGTCCGGTTACGCCATGTCGAGCTGGGACACCGGCTACGGCGACATGGTGATGACGTCGGACCTGTCCACCCTTCGGCTCCTTCCCTGGCTGCCCGGCACCGCCCTGGTCATTGCGGACCTGTCCTGGGCCGACGGGAGCGCGGTAGCGGTGTCACCCCGCGCCGTCCTGCGCCGCCAGCTTGACCGGCTGGCCGGGCGCGGGCTGGTCGCCGACGTGGCCACCGAGTTGGAGTTCATCGTGTTCGACGAGCCCTATCGGCAGGCGTGGGCCGGCGGATACCGGGGCCTGACGCCCGCCAGCGACTACAACATCGACTACGGGGTGCTGGCGTCGTCGCGGATGGAACCGCTGCTGCGCGACATCCGACAGGGAATGCAGGGCGCCGGTCTGCAGTTCGAGGCCGTCAAGGGCGAGTGCAACAAGGGCCAGCAGGAGATCGGGTTCCGCTACGACGAGGCCCTGGTCACCTGCGACAACCACGCCATCTACAAGAACGGCGCCAAGGAAATCGCCGACCAGCACGGCAAGAGCCTGACCTTCATGGCGAAATACGATGAGCGCGAAGGCAATAGCTGCCACATACACCTCTCGCTGCGCGACAGGGATGGCGCCGCGGTGTTCTCCGACGACAGTCGCCCGCACGGGATGTCGGCGACCTTTGGCGGGTTCGTCGCCGGCCTGCTGGCCACGTTGCGGGACTTGACGTTGTTCCACGCGCCGAATATCAACTCCTACAAGCGGTTTGCCGACGGTAGCTTTGCGCCCACGGCCGTGGCCTGGGGGCTGGACAATCGCACCTGCGCGCTGCGTGTGGTCGGCCACGGGCGCAACACGCGCGTCGAATGCCGGGTTCCCGGCGGCGACGTCAACCCTTACCTGGCGGTGGCGGCGCTGATCGCCGGAGGCCTGTACGGTGTCGACAAGGAACTTCAGTTACCAGAACCCTGCGTGGGCAACGCGTATGAGGCAACCGGCGTCGAGCGGCTGCCCGCCACGCTGGCCGAGGCTGCGGCACTGTTCGAAGGATCGGCGCTCGCGCGGGAGGCGTTCGGCGACGACGTCGTCGCGCATTACCTGAACAACGCGCGCGTGGAGGTGGCGGCGTTCAACGCGGCGGTCACGGATTGGGAGAGGATGCGGGGTTTTGAACGCCTCTAGGCCCTGGCCGGTGGTCGGCCTGACCACCTACCTGGACCGGGCGCAGATGGGCGTCTGGGACGTCTGCGCCGGCGCGCTGCCGGCCAACTACTTTCAGGGCGTCACCGCGGCCGGCGGTATCGCGATGCTGCTGCCCCCGCAGCCGGTCGACGCGGACATCGCCGACGGCGTGCTCGACCGGCTGGATGGCCTGGTGATCACCGGTGGCAAGGACATCGACCCCGATGTCTACGGTCAGCGGCCCCATCCGGACACCGACGAGCCGAGCCGCATGCGCGACGCCTGGGAGTTCGCGCTGCTGCGCGCGGCGCTGCGGCGGGGGCTGCCGGTGCTGGGCATCTGCCGCGGCGCGCAGGTGCTCAACGTCGCGTTCGGTGGGACGCTGCACCAGCACCTGCCCGACGTCCTCGGGCACAGCGGGCATCGGGCGGGCAATGCGGTGTTCGCGTCGTTGCCGGTGCGCACGGTCACCGGGACGCGGCTGGCCGCCCTGCTGGGGGAATCGGTCGAGGCGAGTTGTTACCACCACCAGGCGGTCGACAAGGTCGGCGAGGGCCTGGTGGTCGGCGCGTGGGACGCCGACGGGGTGGTCGAGGCGCTGGAGGTACCGGGGGACAGTTTCGCGCTCGCGGTGCAGTGGCATCCCGAGGAACGTCTGGACGATCTGCGGCTGTTCTCGGCCATCGTCGGGGCGGCGCGGTCGTATGCGGGTTGCCGATGACCGGGACGCAACTGGTCAACCCGGCGACCGGGGAAGTCCTGCGATCGGTCGACCACGTCGACGCCGCCGTGGTCGACGACGCGGTGGATCGCGCGCGGGCCGCCCAGCGGCGCTGGGCGGCGTTGCCGCCGGCGCACCGGGCGGAGGGGTTGCGGGCGTTCGCCGCCGCCGTCGATGCCCACGTCGACGAACTCGCCGCGCTCGAGGTGGCCAACTCGGGTCACCCCATCGCATCGGCCGAATCGGAGGCCCGCCACGTCCGCGACGTGCTGACGTTCTATGCCGCGAGCCCGGAACGCCTGTCCGGCAGGCAGATTCCGGTCTCGGGCGGGCTCGACGTCACCTTCAATGAGCCGTTGGGCGTGGTCGGGGTGATCACGCCGTGGAACTTCCCGCTGATGATCGCGTCCTGGGGCATCGCGCCGGCGCTGGCCGCGGGCAACGCGGTGCTGGTCAAACCCGCTGAGTGGACGCCGCTGACCACGATGCGACTCGGCGAGTTGGCGGTGGAAGCCGGGCTGGACCGAGATCTGCTGCAGGTGCTGCCTGGACCGGGCACGGTGGTCGGGGAGCGGTTCGTCACGCATCCCGGGATCCGCAAGATCGTGTTCACCGGGTCCACCGAAGTCGGCAAGGCGGTGATGGCCAAAGCGGCGGCGCACGTCAAGCGGGTGACGCTGGAACTCGGCGGCAAGAGCGCCAACATCGTCTTCGCCGACTGCGACCTGGAGCGCGCCGCGGCGACCGCGCCGGCCGGGGTGTTCGACAACGCCGGGCAGGACTGCTGCGCCCGCAGCCGGATCCTGGTGCAGCGCAGCGTCTACGACCGGTTCATGGAGCTGCTCGAACCCGCGGTGCGCGGCGTCGTCGTCGGGGACCCAAGGTCCCGCGACACCGAGATGGGCCCGCTGGTGTCCGCCGCGCACCGCGACAAGGTGGCTTCCTACGTGCCCGACGGAGCCCCGATCGCATTTCGGGGAACGGCCCCGTCCGGGGCCGGATTTTGGTTCCCGCCAACGGTTTTGACCCCGGATCGCACCGACCGTGCCGTCACTGAGGAGATCTTCGGCCCGGTCGTCACCGTGCTGGCGTTCGACGACGAGCACGACGCCGTCGCGCTGGCCAACGACACCGCCTACGGGCTGTCGGGATCCATTTGGACCGAAGACCTTTCACGTGCGCTGCGCGTGTCGCGGGCCGTCGAGTCCGGCAACCTGTCGGTGAACTCGCATTCGTCGGTCCGGTACAACACCCCGTTCGGCGGCTTCAAGCAATCCGGGTTGGGGCGTGAGCTTGGCGCCGACGCGCCGCTGCATTTCACCGAAACCAAGAACGTGTTCATCGCGATCGCGGAGGAGGGCTAGTGGCGCCGATGGACCTCACGCAACGCCTGGCGGGCCGGGTGGCGGTGATCACCGGCGGTGGCGGTGGCATCGGATTGGCCGCGGCACGGCGGATGCACGCCGAGGGCGCGACCGTCGTCGTCGGCGACGTCGACGGCGACGCCGGTGCCGCGGCCGCCGAGGAGCTGTCCGGGTTGTTCGTGCGCACCGACGTCTCCGACGAGGACGCGGTCAACACGTTGTTCGACACCGCCGCGCAGACCTACGGCGCGGTAGACATCGCGTTCAACAACGCCGGCATCTCGCCGCCCGAGGACGACCTGATCGAAAACACCGAACTTCCGGCCTGGCAACGGGTCCAGGACGTCAACCTGAAATCGGTGTACCTGTGTTGCCGTGCGGCGTTGCGGCACATGGTCCCCGCGCAACGGGGTTCGATCATCAACACGGCGTCGTTCGTCGCGGTTCTGGGGTCGGCGACATCGCAGATCTCCTATACCGCTGCCAAGGGCGGGGTGCTGGCCATGTCGCGCGAGCTCGGCGTGCAATTCGCGCGGCAAGGCATCCGGGTCAACGCGCTGTGCCCGGGACCTGTCAACACCCCGCTGCTGCAAGAGTTGTTCGCCAAGGATCCCGAACGGGCCGCCCGCCGGCTGGTGCACGTGCCTGTGGGGCGCTTCGCCGAACCCGACGAAATCGCGTCGGCCGTAGCCTTTTTGGCCAGTGACGACGCGTCGTTCATTACGGCGTCGACGTTCTTGGTGGACGGTGGCATCAGCTCGGCCTACGTCACCCCGCTCTGACCGCCAAGGGCCCCCACGGGATAACGGCCACTTCGGCGCCTCACTGGTGTGGACCAGTCGGATCGGCGCGCCAAACCAGCCATGCCCCGGCTGCGCGTCGGTAGGGCGCATTACACGAATTGGAGCCGACTATGGACCAAATTTCGCGATTTTCCAGTCCATGCAACGCTGCCGTGAAATATGTTCCCAGGTTTATGAGACGACTCATCGTGGGATCAGCAATGACTGTGTTGGTGGTCGGCGGTTTAGGTCTGGGCGCAGGTAATGCCCAGGCCGACGTCTGTTCCAATTACCCTGGCCAGCCTGCGCGTTGCGCCCCGCCCGAGGGACCCCAGGGGTGCTACGACTCAGGGATCTGCAGCCAAGAATGGTGCCCAAATATGGGCCCAATGCTGCGGATGCCCAACTGGGACAGGAGCGTCTGCCACACCTACTACTTCGCACCTAACTCCGGCTCCCCCGCGGAGATTATCCAAGGACAGCCTCCAGGTTCGCTGGTTCCTCGTCAAGTCGTGCCTCACTGGCTATGTCCTAATCAAGACCGGGGCGGCTGTTGACCGTCGTTGTCATATCCAGTGGCGGTCAACACCGCGCCGGGTAGCACGGATTGCTGTCATGGACTCCCATCTGACCCGTTCTCGATGCAGACGAGCGGCTTATCGGCGACGATGCCGTCAAGCTAATGACCGGCAAAGGATCTCACAGCGATGAGCGGAATGGCTATTTCGGCCGCGGTGGCCGCGCCGTGAAAGCCTATGAGGCGAGCTGTTTCCGGGGGCTCGTGTCCGGTTGCCAGCACGGCCACATCGCCGGTGCACACGACGACGACGTCGCCGATGCGGGGCAGGTGCGCCGGGTCGACCGGCCCGAACATCCCGGTGGCCACGGCCTGTTCGCGGCTGTACACCTGGGCGCGTCCGTCCAGCACCTCGCTCCAGGCGGCCCGCACATCCGTGGCGGCGCCCGGTTGGGTGTGCAGGTAGCGCACCCGCGGCTCGCCCGCCACCACCCGGACTCCCGCGCTCAGCCTGGGGTCGGCGTCGAGGTCGACGCGAGCGTCCTCCGGGACGTTGAGGCCGCCGTGGTCGGCGGTCACCAGCAGCACCGCATTCTCGGGCAGGGTCTCGACGAGCCGGGTCAGCAGCGCATCCACGCGGCCCGCCGCCTCGTGCCACGGGGCCGAGCCGATGCCGAAGAGGTGGGCAGCGGTGTCCAGGTCGGCGGTATAGCCGTAGACCAATCCCGGCCCCGCGCGCAGTTCGTCGGCCACTCGCTGGGCGTAGTCGTCGGTCGAGGCGGTCGGACAGAACTGCGCGCCCCGATATGCCGCGTCGGTCAGCCCGCTGCCGAGGAACCACTCCGGCAGCACGGCGCGCACGCTGGTCCCGCCCCGCGCGAGCCGCTGAAACCAGGTCGGCAACGGCTGCCAACCGGCGTGCGGGGGATCGTCGCGCCACCGGATGTGGTTGAGCACCCGGTCGGTGCCGGGGACGTTGAGGGTGAAGCCCAGGATGCCGTGCTCACCCGGCTGTGCGCCGGTGCCCAGCGACACCAGGCTGGTCGGTGTCGTGGACGGAAAGGTGCAGGCGAGTTCCAGGAGCCGCCCGGAGTCTCCGGCCAGCACGGAGGAGAGCAGGGGCGCACCGCCGGCCAGCTCCGGTAACAAGTGCCAGCCCATCCCGTCCACCAGCACGACGGCGACGCGGTCTGTCCGGTCAACACCCACCCGGTCCGCCAGCCCCAGCCTGTCCTCGGCGCCCGGAAGCCCGAGCAGCGCGGCGGCGGCGGGTAGCACGTCGCAGATCGAACCGGGCACGCGGTCAGTGTTGCATGACGATGGCTAAACGCCCGCCAGCCGTTGACTGGTCACCCGCAGCTGCCGGTCCGTGCTCTCACTCAGCGCGCCAACCTGGTCCGCCGACAGCCGGCCGCACAGCCGGCCCCAGTGCGCGGCCACCTGGTCGCCCACCGCCACATCGGGAACCGCGCTGTAGCCGTCGGCCCAGATGTCGAGCCCCCGGGCCGACGGTTCGGACAGCGTGAGCGCCCGACCATCCCACAGCAGCTTCTGGCACAAGACGTCGACCTGATCGCCGGACACGGAAAGAACTGTGCCCCAGGTGATGCGGCAATTGTCGAGGACGCCGAGCGGGTGTTCGTCCATGCTTCCGTTTCTAAGCCCCAGAAACCGCGTCCACGGGTAGACGCCGAACACGTGGAAGCTGTGGTTGCCCGCCGCCTCGCCCGCCAGGTCCGGCGTGAGATGCGACCAGTAATGACCGGCCTGCGGGCCGATGATTTCCAGCAGCGCGTGGTAGAAGTCGTGGGGGTCGAGGTCGGCGCCGGCGCCGCCGCCGAGCCAATAGGATTCGACGATTAGGTAATCCAGCGGGTCGGCGATCCCGGTCAGCGTGGACAGCACCCGCAAATACGGCCAGGCCCCGGAGAACCGCGTCGCCGCCCTGCGCACGTCGTCGACTGAGCCATCGCGCAGGGTGACTCCGAGTGGAGGGCCGCAGTAGCCGAGTGCGTTGGGGGCGTACGCGTAGCGGGCGAACATGTCGGCGCCGCGGGTGTCGGGGTTGGTCAAATGTGGCCCACGAGTTTGGCGGCGTCTTTGTGGAGGCGGCCGAAGTTGTAGTAGGCGGCGCAGGCGCCTTCGGGGGAGACCATGCAGGTGCCGATGGGGGTTTCGGGGGTGCAGGCGGTGCCGAAGACTTTGCATTCCCAGGGTTTGAGGACGCCTTTGAGGACTTCGCCGCATTGGCAGGCTTTGGGATCGGCGACGCGGACGCCGGGCATCGCGAAGCGTAGTTCGGCGTCGTAGTCCGCGTAGTCGTCGTGTAGGCGTAGCGCGCTGTGCGAGATGAAGCCCAGGCCGCGCCATTCGAAGTGGGGGCGCAGGGCGAACACGTGGCCCATCAGGGCCAGGGCGGCGGGGTTGCCGTGTTCGGGGACGACGCGGGTGTATTGGTTTTCCACTTCGCAGCGCCCGTCGCGGATCTGGGTGAGCAGCATCGCCACCGACGCCAGGATGTCGAGTGGTTCGAACCCGGCCACCACCAACGGTTTGTGGTACACCTCGGGCACGAAGCGGTAGGGGCGGTTGCCAACCACGGTGGAGACGTGGCCGGGGCCGATGAACCCCGACAGGCGCAGGTCGGGGGATTCCAGGATGGCTTTGATGGGCGGGACGATGGTGACGTGGTTGCAGAACACGCTGAAATTCGCCAGGCCGAGGTCGCGGGCGCGCATCAGGGTGACCGCGGTGGAGGGGGCGGTGGTCTCGAAGCCGATGGCGAAGAACACCACCTGGTTGTCGGGGTTGTCCACGGCGATCTTCAGCGCGTCCAGGGGGGAGTAGACGAACCGCACGTCAGCGCCCTTGGCTTTGGCGTCCAGCAGGCTGCCGTGCGAGCCGGGTACGCGCATCATGTCGCCGAAGCAGGTGAAGATCACCCCGGGCTGCGACGCGAGCCACATGGCGTCGTCGATGCGGCCCATCGGGATGACGCAGACCGGGCAGCCGGGGCCGTGGACGAGTTCGACAGTCTCGGGCAGCAGGTGTTCGATGCCGTGGCGGTAGATGGTGTGGGTGTGCCCGCCGCACACTTCCATGAACTTGAACACCTCGCCGTCGGTCCCGGCGAGGCGCTCGATGGCGGCCAGCAGTCGCCGGGCGGCGGCGGGGTCGCGGAACTCGTCCACAAACTTCATCGGGATCCCCCTAAAGTCAGATGATGGCCGTGGAGTCGAAGGCGTCGATCTCGCTGGTGTAGGCGTCGCCGAGTTTCTGGATCGCGGCCAGGGTGAGCAGGGCTTCGGTTTCGTCGATGGTGGCTATCGCGAACCCGACGTGCACGAGTACCCAGTCGCCGCATTCGGGCATGTCGTCTTCCAGCAGCCGCACGCTGATCGTGCGCTGCACGCCGCTGACATCGACCTTCGCCAGATAGTTGGCCGCATCGGTGATCTCGACGATGCGGCCCGGAATCCCCAAACACATTTCAGGCTCCTCTTGTCAGCAGATGCGGGGCAGCGGGTCGCCGACGAGCATGTCGACGATCCGGGTGCCGCCGAACCCGGTCCGCAGCACGACGCTGTCGGCCGGCTCGGCCACGATTTCCCCCACCTCGGCCGCATCGATCCCCAAGGGGTGCGACCGCAACGCGGCCAGCCCCGCCTGCGCTTCCTGCGGGGCGACGACGGCGATGAACGTGCCCTCGTTGGCCACATACAGCGGGTCAATGCCCAGCAGCTCACACGCCCCGGTGACCGTGGGCGCCACGGGGAGGCGCTGTTCGTCGAGCAGCACCCCCAGGCCGGCGGCCTGGGCCAGTTCGTTGCACACGGTGCCCACCCCGCCGCGGGTGGCATCGCGCAGCCACCGGGTGGAGGGGGCGGCGGCCAACAACAACTCCACCAGCGGGCTCACCGAGGCGGTGTCCGAGGCGATGTCGGCCTCAATCGCCAGATCACCGCGGGCCAGCATCACCGCCATGCCGTGCTGACCCATCGACCCCGACAACAGCACCCTGTCGCCGGTACGCACCGACTCCGCCGACAACACCCGGCCCGTGGGGATCACCCCAACCCCGGTGGTGGTGATGAACAGCCCGTCGGCCGCGCCCCTGGGCACCACCTTGGTGTCGCCGGTGACGATCTGCACGCCCGCGACCGCGGCGGCGGCCGCCATGTCGGCGACGATCTCCTTCAATTCGGCGATCGAGAACCCTTCTTCGAGCACGAACGCCGCCGCAATCCACGCCGGCACCGCCCCGGCCATCGCCAGGTCATTACACGTGCCATGCACGGCCAACTCCCCGATCGAGCCCCCCGGGAAACGCCTGGGCTGCACCACAAACGAATCCGTCGACATCGCCACCCGCTGCCCACCGGGCAACGTCAACACCGCGCCATCCCCCAACGACTCCAACAGCGGATTACGAAACGCCTCCACAAACACCGCATCCACCAACGCCGCCGATGCCTTCCCTCCCGCCCCATGCGCCAACGTCACATGATCATCCACCAACCGCGGACGACGCCGACGAAACAACTCAATCCGCTCAATCACCTCGCTTTCGCCGAACCGCGGACCCGACGACAAATAGTCGCCCGATGACCTGCTCATGCGGCCCCCACATCCTTTCCGCGCAGACGATCGTGCACGGCCAGCCACAGCTGATAGCCCAGCAGCGCCTGGGATTCCTGGATCCGGTGCACGCTCTGTGACCGAACGACGAAGCAGGCGTCCACATTCGGGCTGTCCGTGAAGGCGCCGCCGTCGTAACCGGCGAACCCGACGGTGTACAGGCCGCGCTGACGCGCCTCGGCCAGACCGGCCAGCAGATTCGGCGAATTCCCGCTGGTCGACATCGCGATCGCGATGTCGCCGGCCTTGGCCCGCGCGATCAACTGACGCGCGAACACCAGGTCGAACCCGACATCGTTACCCAGGGCGGTCAGGATGGCCTGGTCCGTGGTGAGCGACCACGCGGGCAGCGCATCACCGATCTGCGGGCGGGCGAACAACCCGGCCAGGGTCGCGGAATCGGTGCAGCTGCCGCCGTTTCCGAAGGTGAACAACCTTCCCCCCGCCGCGAAACGGTGTGCCATCTCGGTGGCGGCCCGGTTCAGCAAGTCGGCGTTGGCTTCCAGCGTCGAGCGCCGCAGCGCCAGGCTCTCGGCGGCCTTGGCCTGTGCGGACGCGGCGAGGTCGGCGAGCAGCGACGCCGAATCGCTTTCCTCGGCGTCGATGAACGGATAGAGGAAGCTGGTGGGTTCGTCTGTCATGACCCTGCCTCCTCGTCCAGCCTGGAGATCGCCATGCCGGCATGCACCAGGACCAGGTCCCCGGGGGCGACGGGATCGACAAGCGCGGTCACGACGCTCTCGACACCGCACGCGGTGCGCACGGTGGCCAGCCCATCGATGGACGTGTCCGAGGAGGCCACCACCTCGCCGAGGCGCCCTTCGTCGCTGCACGTGACGCAAACCGTCTCGGCGGCATCGGGTTTGAGCAACCCGGAGTGCTCGAAACACACGTGGGTGAGCTCCCACAGCAGGTGGTAGAACAGCACGAAGCCGCCCGTGGCGGGCACCCGCGGGTCGGGGTCGTCGAGCCACAGCACGTGGTCGGCCGCACCGGCCCCGGGCCGTTCGCCGCTGCCGATCCAGATCGTGGTGGCGCCCCAGGCAGGGGCCCGGCGCATCACCGAGCCCACGTGCGGGTTGTCCGCACCCGAGACCGCGACCACGATGTCGCCGGGCCGCACTGACACCCGCACCAGGTCAACCAGGTCCGGTCCGGTCAGCGCGACCGCCGGCAACGCCCGTTTGCCCATGATCACCGGATGCACGAACTCGACCGCGATGTGCAGCGCGTGCGGTTCCCAGCCCGGCGCGATGGACCACATCGTGGCGCCCGCGGCGAAACGCTTGGCCAGGGTGAAAGCCGTTGCGGCCAAGTCCTCGGCCAATTCGGCGCTCAGCCCGCGGTCGATCGCGGTGGTGATCATCTGCCAGCCTCCTCCCGCGCGATCAGCGTCGAGACCGCGGCCTGGCCCAGCGCCAGTCCGCCGTCGTTCGGCGGAACGGTGTGGTGGGTCAGCACCTCGAACCCGCGCGATTCCAGCCGGTCACGGCACGCACGCAGCAACAGTACGTTCTGGAACACCCCTCCGGTCAGGCCGACCAACCGGACCGCGCCCGCCACCTGCTGCACCACCCCGGCGACGGCGTCCGCGACGGCGTGGTGGAATGACAGGGCCAGCACCGCGGGCGGGGTCCCGGCGTACAGGGCCGAGACGATGGTCTGCACCATGGTGGCGGGATCGATCACGCCGTCGGCGCGCACCGCCAGCGGCAGCGACGGGCCTTGTCTATTAGCGTCGATCGCCGTTTCGGCCAGCGCCTCGAGCTCGATGGCGGCCTGGCCTTCGTAGTCGATCCGGTGGCGGACGCCGAGCAGCGAGGCGACGGCGTCGAACAGTCGGCCCATGCTCGAACACGGCACACATCCCGTACCGCTCTCCAATTGCGAACGGGTGAGCCGCAGTTCGTCCCGTGTCGCCGCGGAGACCGGTGCCAGATCGGGGGTCCAGTCGATACCGGCCATCCACAACTGAGACAGCGCCATCCGCCAGGGATTGCGCACCGCGGCGTCACCGCCCGGCAACGGCGCCGGCAACAGGTGGCCGGCGCGGACGAAACGGTGGCTGTCGGTGCCGAGCGTGAGAATCTCCCCGCCCCAGATCGTCTGGTCGCAGCCATAGCCGGTGCCGTCGAAGGAAACACCGACGATGGGTTCGCCGACGCGTCCGTGCTCGGCCAGCAGCGAGACCACATGCGCGTGGTGGTGCTGGACCAGATCCAGCGGTCGGTCGCCCGCGTGGCGCTCCGACCAGTTGCGGGTGTGGTATCCGGGATGCAGGTCGGCGGCCAACCGCACCGGAACGCCGCGTATTTCGCAGAGTTGGCCCACGGCGCGCTCGAACGCGCGCAGCGTCTCCCACGTGGCCATGTCGCCGATGTGCCCGGACATGTAGGCGCGCGACCCGTCGGTCAGGCAGAAGGTGTTCTTCAGTTCACCGCCGACGGCCAGCACGGCCGGGGCGCCCAGCCCCTCAAGCCTTAAGTCGACCGGCAGCGGCGCATAGCCGCGCGACCGCCGGATCGGCAGTTCACGACCGTCGATGACGCGCACCACCGAGTCGTCGCACGGAACGTGAATGGGTCGGTCGTGGTCGAGGACCCCATCGCAGAGCCCGGAAAGCCGTTCCGCGGCATCCTCGTCGGTGAAGCAGATGGGCTCGTCTGCGCGGTTGGCGCTGGTCAACACTAGCGCCTCGGGCACCCGCTCCGCGCCACCCGGAACGGGCGCCAGCAGCAGGTGATGGATGGGGGAGTAGGGCAGCATCAGGCCGAGCAGCGGGCTGCCGGGTGCGACGGGGTCGGCGACCGGCGCACCCGGGCGCCGCCGCAGCAACACGATCGGGCGCGCGGGACTGAGGAGCACCGCGGCCTCGGCGTCGTCGACGTGGGCGTAGCGGCGGGCGACGCCGAGGTCGCGTACGAGCATGGCGAAAGGCTTGCCGCCGCGGGCTTTTCGGGCCCGGAGCCCGCTGACCGCGACGTCGTCGTCGACGGCGCACGCCAGGTGGTAACCCCCGATGCCCTTGATGGCCACGACAGCACCCGCCGCGAGGGCGCGCCGGGCGGCGGCCAGCGCGGCATCGGACCCGGTGAACCGGCCGGCCTGCGACGAGAACCACAGCGACGGGCCACAATCCGGGCAGGCGATCGGCTGCGCGTGAAACCGGCGATCCGCCGGATCGTGGTATTCGGCGGCGCAGCGCTCGCACATGGCGAACGCCGACATGGTGGTGGCCGGGCGGTCGTACGGCAACTCGCGAATGATGGTGAACCGCGGCCCGCAGTTGGTACAGGTCACGAACGGGTGGCGATAGCGCCGGTCGCGCGGGTCGAACAACTCGGCGACGCAGTCGGCGCACACCGCGACGTCGGGCGGGATCGGCGTTGCCGCGCCGGCCACCGTCTGGCTCGCCACGATCCGGAATGCACGGTCGCCCGCGCTGTCCGCCGGGATGTCGATGACGCGGACGGAGCCGATCCGCGCCAGCGGCGGCGCCTCGGCGCGAAGCCGGTGGCCGAATTCGGTCACGCGCGCCCGCTCGCCCTGCACCTCGAGGAAGACCGCGCCCGAATCGTTGCCGACGAAGCCGGCCAGGCCCAGTTGGCCGGCGATCCGGTGGACGAACGGGCGAAAGCCCACCCCCTGAACGACACCGGTCACGGTGAAGCGTTGCCGGACCTGGATGTCGGGAGGGCCGGATCGCAGCAGCAGGGGGGAGTCGGTCACTTCAGCCGCCCTCCGGGTCCACCGTCGGGACGTAGCGGCCCCGGCCCATCAGCTCGAGCCCGGCCATCGCCTGCTCCGCACCGGCGCGGTCTGTCTTCTCGACGGCGAAGCCCATGTGGATGATTATCCAGTCACCGGTTGCAAACGTCTCGTCCGGGAGCATGCCGATGTTGACCCTGCGCTCCTCCCCGGTGACGTCGACGAGTGCGAGTTGTCCCTCGTAACCGTCCAGCATCCGGATCACCTGGCCGGGTATGCCCAGGCACATGGGTCAGCGCTCCTCTCGCACGGCGGACGCTTGCAACGCGGCGAGGATCTCCTCGACGGCGCGCACGGCCCGGGGGACGGCCCTGGCGACGGGTTCGCTCAGGCCGATGCCCTCCTCGACGCTTCCCGCCTCACACCCCACCACAATCGTGTAGGGCGGAGTGCCGCCCAGGGCTCGCAGGCTGGCGAAGACGGCGGCCGGGTCCATGCTGTGTGCGTCCAGACCGGGCGCGCCGCAGCCGGTGTCGGGGTCTAGCTCGCTGTCGGCCGCAAAGACGTGCAGCGCGCCCGGGTTGCCACGGCTGGGTACCGCGTCGACGAGCACCAGCGTGTCCCACACGTCGAGCAGGTCGTAGGCCAGGTGCATGCCGCGGATTCCGTAGTCGGTGACGCGGACGTCCGGATCGCTCCGCGGAATACCCTCGTTGCGAACGACTTCCGAGCCGAACCCGTCGTCACTCAGGAAGATGTTGCCGATCCCGGCCACCAGGATGCGCGCTGTCATGGGGCGCCCGGCGGGGCTACATCCGCCTCAGCTTCAGGTAGCGGCGGGCGTCCGGGATGGAGACCACCCCCAGCGCCAGCGCGACCACCCCCACCAAGGCGAGGATGGCAACGAATATCCAACCCATGACCTCCATCTCGAACTCCTCTCACGATGGGCTGTGCTGACTCTCCAGCGGCTCGAGTTCGTCGGGGGAGAAGTACAGGTAGCGCCCGTACCAGTCGTGCAGATCGGCGGCCGGGTCGTCGTCGCCGACCACCGCGACGTGCATGTTGCCCTCGACGTCCTCGTGCACCGACGTGATGCGGGCGGTCTTGCCGGCGAGGAAGATGTCCTGCGCGTCGGCGTTGCGCATGGGCCGCAGGCGCACCCGGCTGCCCCGCGCCACCCGGACCCCGTTCACCAGCACCGCGTCGATTTCGGGGCGAACCGCGCTGTCGGCCAGCGGGTCCCACCAGTCGACACCCTCCGGGATCTCGGGAACGAGCCCGGCGACCGCGTGCGGGTCGCGCAGCACGCCGTGCAGGCGCGCCATGTCGTCCGGTGACATCGCGTCACACCGGTCGATGATCCGCGCGGCCCGCGGGTCGGTGGCGCGCGCCTGCGCCTTCTCCTCGTCCGTCATCGTCATCACACGCAGGGTGAGGATCTCGTCGATCTCCGTGCAGTCGTACAGAGCGGTGTTGCTCTGCTCGGCGACCTCGGGGTGGTCGTACAGGATGATCGGCGAGATCAGCAGCATGTCGTCGGTTCCGGGCGGACCGGCCAGCACGGGGAAGCAGCGGTGCCGGCTACACCGCGACACCGCGTCGGTCGCCGCGGGGGGCGGCTCGAGTAGCGAAACAAACCGGCCACCAACCACTTCGGCGATCAGATGCGTTCCGATCATGGACCGCGCGATGGTGTCGTCCTTATCGCCGGCGGGTTCGCCGACGTTGCTCAGCCGCACCGACACCCGGCGCAGGTGGCCGTCCGGTTCGCTGCCGACCGACAGCACACCACGCACCTCTCGGCGTTCGCGGACCAGCCGCCCGCCGTCGAGGAGCTCGATGTCGATTGCCGCGCCGGCCCTCACCGGAATGGTGCAGGACTGATCCCCGATGGATAGTGGGCCGAAGGACATTTCGCATTCGACCGCCTCGTCCCAGGTCAGCCATGACCCGGTCGGTGTGGTCAGTTCGTCGACGGGTTCGAAACCCCCGTCGGCCAGCGCGCGCTCGGCCCGGCGATGCTGCAACTGCAGGAACCGCACCACCAGCGTTATCGCCTCGGCCCCGTCGACCAGAAATTGCGCCGCGAGGGAGTCGTCTTCGCCCAGGCCCGCGTCCGCCGCGCCGGGTGGGCCTAAAACGCCGAATTGCCAGCGTGACTGGTTCTTGGTCGACGTGCCCCGGTACGGGTAGAGGAGGTAGCCCTCGTACAGCACCGCGTCGGCGACGCTGCGGGCCCGCTCCCGGCCCGACGTTCCGGAGGAAGTCACTGCGCCGCCTCCCGCTCGATGTCCAGCAGCGACGTGACCGCGTGCTCGAGGTCCAGCATTCCCCGCGCGGACTTGTAGGCGGCCAGCGCGGCGATGGTTTCGTGGCTCAGCCGCACCCAGCCGCTGTTCGGGTAGTGCTGGGCCATCAGATCCCGCCACACCGCGACCGGCATGTCGTAGCGATACTCGCAGTCCCATGGCACCTGCTGGACGTAGAACCCGCGCTGGGACTTGACGAAAATGGTTCCGCTGAACAGGAATTGCAACGGCAGCGTGTCGTGGCGCAGGGCGTGCAGGTATTTGGCGGCGGCCACTTCGAAGTCGTACGTGCAGTCCAGCGGAAGCGCCACCGTGGTGTTGCCGGCGAACCCCGGCACCATCGCGGTGCAGTGCTGCCACAAGAAGGTGCGCTGCGTGCTCGCCCAGCGTTCACGCGACCCGAACAGGTCCATCAGGCCGGCCGCTTCCTCGTCGGAGTACGAACGCCGCAGCGGCTCGATCCGCACCTGGCACCGCAGGGCGATGGCGTGCACCGGGTCGTCACCACCGGTTTCGACGCCGACGCGGGCGGTCAGCACGGGGCTCACGGTGTACGGTTCGGGCGC
Organism: Mycobacterium sp.; assembly: GCA_031292665.1. GTDB lineage: Bacteria > Actinomycetota > Actinomycetes > Mycobacteriales > Mycobacteriaceae > Mycobacterium. The sequence continues at coordinate 21,992 of JARLGR010000204.1, forward strand.
CACGTCGAAGACGGCGAAGTCGACATCCATCATGGCCGCGCCCCCGGCGTTTCTACGGAGCGGGCTTCGATGTCGGCGAAAAAGCCGTCGATGAACTGGCGGGCCTCCTGGCCGCCGTCGAAGCCGCGCCAGAGCATGCGCAAGCGGCCGACGAATTCGTAGCAGGCGTCGATCGGAACGAGATAGCACTGCGGCCGGGCCGCTTCGGCGTCGGGACCATCCCAGAAGGGAACCCGGACCACTAGCGCCTCGACGTCGTCGGCCAGCAGGCCGACGCGCAAGTCCGCGCGGCTGATGGCGCTCCACGCGTCGAGGTCAAGCTCCGACTCGCACGCCCCGGCCGGGCCGGGGTAAAAGGCAACGGTGCGCCCGAGAGCCGAGTTGACGAAGAAGAAGGCGACGCCGACGGGAATTTGGAGGGCCTCCCAGGCGCGGCGGTCCAGCGCGAAATCACCGAACTTCAGATACCGGTCCGGCACCGCCCGATAGCGCAACTCGGCTTCGGAATCGGTGAACAGCAGATAGCACGCGCGGCAGACGCACATGAGCTGCCGGGCGCCCACATTCACCACGTGTTGGTGCTCGTCGGCGATCGACTCCGCACACATCTCGCACCGCTCGCCGGTCGTTTCGGGGGGCGGCCGGTTGCTCCTGATGCGCGACAGCACGTCGTAGGGGCTGGTCATGTCCGGGCCCCCATCGGTTCGGACGGCGTTTTGGCCGGCAGAGCCACCGACAGCACGCCATCGCGGATCAACAGCGGCACCGGATCGAGGTGAGCCCCGTTCGCACCGGCACCCGCATGGACGACGTCGTAACCCGATCCGCACCGCGGGCAGCGCAGCCGCGCGCCGTCTAACCCCGCGCCGGCCATCGTGTCGTCGCAGACGGGGCAGCGATCCCGGTAGGTGAACACCTGGCCGTCGATCCGGCACGCCAACAGCGTGGTTCCGGCAACTTCGAAGCCGCCGACTTCGCCCGGCCGCAGGTCGGCAAGCCCGGGGATGGGGTGCCAAGGTGTCGGACCGTGCCCGTTCGAATGCACCTGCGCCAACAGCGATTCGGCCGGGATCAGGCTTGCGGCGGTTTCGCCCGCCACCACTTCGATCGAGGAGACCTCCGGGGCGGCCGCCCGGATCGCGTCCTCGACCGCGAGTTCCAGCGTCACCGCCGACGACGGGCAGCTCTTGCAGCTGCCTCGAAACGCCAGCCGGACGGTGTCATCCGTCACCTCGATCAGGTCGACGTCACCGCCGTGCGAGCCGAGGTAGGGGCGCACCCGGCCCAGCGCGTCGGACACCCGGCGGTGCGCGTCGTGCGGGTGCAGGCCGTGCACGAGGAGCAGGCTGGCCACCAGGTCGTCGGTGGCCAGCCGCTCGGCCAACGCCGGGCCGTCCAGGGCGTCCATGATCCGTTGCAGCCCCGCGCCATACAGGCCGACCACCTCGCGGACCAGCTCTTGTGCGCGTTCGAACGCGGTGGCCCCGCTTGCCGCACAGGAATCCAGCAGTGTCTGGATCCGATCGCCCGCTGTGCGCCACTGCGCTTCACTGTCTGAGGTCGTCGCGGGTCTGTCCGGGCGATCCGCCATCGGTCACTCCCCGACGGGTGACTGAGTTGGCGTGTGCAGTCTGTCCAGGGTCTTGCCCTTACCCAGGTACATGTGGACACCGCAGGGCAGGCACGGGTCGAAGCTGCGCACGGTGCGCATGACGTCGATGCCCTTGAAGTTCTCCCGGCCGTTCTCCTCGAAGATAGGCTGGCCCTGCACCGCGTCCTCGTAGGGGCCCGGCGTGCCGTAGCTGTCGCGCGGGTTGGCGTTCCACGGCGTGGGCGGGTACGGGTGATAGTTGGCGATCTTGCCGTCCCGGATCACCAGGTGGTGGCTCAGCACCCCGCGCACCGCCTCGGTGAAGCCGCAGCCGATGGCCTCGTCGGGCACCTCGAACTTCTCCCACGTCTTGGTACGCCCGGCGCGGATCTCCGCCAGCGCCTTCTCGGCGAAGTGCAGCGCGCACGCCGCCGCGTAGGCCTGGAAGTAGGTGCGCGCCCGGTCACGTTCGATCGTGTTGCTGCCGTACTCGGGGATCTTCCACTCGAACTCCACCGGACCCTTCAGCGCGGTCTTGGGGAGGTTGATCTTGACGCTGCTGCCGGTCGCCTTGACGTAGCCGATGTCGACCAGTCCGGCCAGTGCGGTCGACCACAACCGGGCCAGCGGACCGCCGCCCGTGTCCAGCGCCAGGTGGTCCTTTCCGTCGAACCAGCGCGGCGACATCACCCAGCTGTACTTGCCGCCGTCGAGGTCCCGCTTCTGCGGATGCGGGTTAGTGTGCTGGTTCCAGGGGTGGCGGCGGTCCACCGAGTTGCCGAGCGGGTCGGTCTTGACGAACATCTCCTGGTCGGTCCAGTCGTCGTAATACGAGCTGCCCAGCAGGATTCGGATGCCGAGGTTGATGTCCACCAGCGAGTGGGTGACCAGCTTCCCGTCGACCACCACTCCGGGCGTGACGAACATGGCGTTGCCCCAGCGCTCCATGTCCTGATATGCGAAGTTGCACACGTCGGGGTCCTGGAAGGAGCCCCAGCAGCCGAGCAGGGTGCGGCGCAGCCCGACCTTCTCGTAGCCCGGCAAGGCTTCGTAGAAGAAGTCGAACAGGTCGTCGTGCATGGGCACGACCTTCTTCATGAACTCGACATAGCGCATGAGCCGGGTCATGTAGTCGGTCATCAGCTGGATGGTCGCTACCGTGCCGACCCCGCCGGGGTACAGCGTGGACGGGTGCACGTGGCGACCCTCCATGAGGCAGAACATTTCTCGCGTCCACCGGCTGACTACAAGCGCCTCGCGGTAGAACTCGCCGCTGAACGGGTTGAGCGAGCGCATGATGTCGGCGATGGTCCGGTAGCCGTGGGCGTCCGCACGCGGCGCCTGCGTGTTCTCGGCCTTGGCGAGAACGCTCGGGTTGGTCTCGGCGACCATCTTCTCGCAGAAGTCCACGCCGACCAGGTTCTCCTGGAAGATGTTGTGGTCGAACATGTATTCCGCGGCCTCACCGAGGTTGACGATCCACTCGCCCAGGTGCGGCGGTTTGACGCCGTATGCCATGTTCTGCGCGTAGCACGAACATGTCGCGTGGTTGTCGCCGCAGATGCCGCAGATGCGGCTGGTGATGAAGTGCGCGTCGCGAGGGTCCTTGCCCTTCATGAAGATCGAGTAGCCGCGGAAGATCGACGAGGTGCTGTGGCACTCGACGACCTCCCGGTTCTCGAAGTCGATCTTGGTGTAGATGCCGAGGCTGCCCACGATCCGGGTGATCGGGTCCCACGCCATGTCGACGAGCTGGCCGGGTTCCCGCTTGGCGGTGGTCGGTTCGGGGACGATAGTTGTCATCGTTACTGCTCTCCGCCCGAAGGCTCCTGTCTGAGATGAGAAGATGTTGCGCGCGCTGACCCGGCGAGTGACCTACCAGGTACTCACCAGGTTCTGCGCGCTCCGGTGGTGAGTTCGTTGCCGTTGTGGCGCCAGCGCGGCTCCTTGTCGAGGGTGCGCGCGGTGATGCCCCGCAGGTTGCGGATCACGGTCCCGTACAGGCCGACCGCGTTCGTCGAGACCTTGCCGCCGGGCGGCTCGTCCATGAAAGGCATGAACTTGTCCGGGAAGCCCGGCATCGTGCATCCGATGCAGATGCCGCCCACGTTCGGGCACCCGCCGACACCGTTGATCCAGCCTCGCTTGGGCACGTTGCACTTGACGACCGGGCCCCAACAGCCAAGCTTGACAATGCATTTCGGCGACCCGTATTCGGTGGCAAAGTCACCCTGCTCGTAGTAGCCGGCGCGGTCACAACCTTCGTGCACGGTGCTGCCGAACAACCACTTGGGGCGCAGTGCGTCGTCGAGCGGGATCATCGGCGCCTGGCCGGTCGCCATGTAGAGCAGGTAGGTCAGGGTCTCGGACAGGTTGTCCGGGTGGATCGGGCAGCCGGGGACGCACACGATCGGGATGCCGGCCTTGCTCTTCCAATCCCACCCGAGGTAGTCGGGCACACCCATGGCGCCGGTAGGGTTCCCGGGCATGGCGTGGATGCCGCCGTAGGTGGCGCAGGTCCCGACGGCGACGACCGCCGTGGCCTTCGGCGTCAACCGGTCGAGCCACTCGCTGGTGGTCATGGGCTGCCCGGTGGCCGGGTTGTTGCCGAACCCGCACCAGTAGCCCTCGTCCTTGATCTTCTCATTGGGAATGGACCCCTCGACGACGAGCACGAAGGGCTCCAATTCACCGCGATCCGCTCTGAAGAACCACTCGAGGAAGTCATCCGCCCCCCCGTTGGGTCCGCATTCGAAGTCGATCAGGGGCCAGTGCACAGCGACCTTCGGTAGGCCCGGGAGCGCGCCGAGTGCGATCTCCTCGACGCTGGGCTGGGTGGCGGCAGTCAACGCCACCGAATCGCCGTCGCAGCTGAGGCCCGCATTGATCCATAGGAGGTGAATCAATGTTTCTTCTGCTTTGACCGCCGCTTCTGTTGGCATCTTGCAGCTTTCCGGAGCCGGGCTGAGAAGGCCCCTACGCCACCGGAGTCGACCGTCGGCCCACTTGCGCGGCGCTGTTTTTGGGTCTACTCCCGCCGTCGGGCGTTGTCAACGGTTCCGCGGCACCCGTCAATTACCCAAGCGCTGCATAGCCCCGCTGTGTCGTTGCGGAATCAACGTTTTCGGCAGCCGCCGTGGCGCGGGACGCCCCGTTGTCATGCAACTGATTCGCACTATCGTCGGTGCGATCCTAGGCTTCCGAGCTTTCGGCGAATCGTCTCAGCCAGCCGAACCAGGCGGCCATGCCCGCTCCGGTGCGCGCGCTGACCGGCAGGATCGCCGCCGTCGCGTTGACTTCGCGCACGTGCCGGATATAGGTATCGACGTCGACGTCGAGGTGGGGAACCAAGTCAATCTTGTTGAGCAACACAACATCTACCGAGCGGAACATCACCGGATACTTCAGCGGCTTGTCCTCGCCCTCGGTCACCGAGTAGACCATGGCCTTGGCGTGCTCGCCCACGTCGAACTCCGCCGGGCAGACGAGGTTGCCGACGTTCTCGATGATCACGAGGTCCAGAGCGGCAAGGTCGAGGCCCGGCAGTGCGCGGTTGACCATGGGCGCATCGAGGTGGCATTCGCCGCCAAACCCGTTGCTGGTGTTGAGCAGTGATATCTGGGCGCCGCGCCCGGCGAGTTTGGCCGCATCAAGGTCGGTGGCGATGTCGCCCTCGATCACACCGATCGCGAATTCGCCGGCGAGTTCGTCCAGCGTTGCCTGCAAAATGGTCGTCTTGCCCGATCCCGGTGAGCTCATCAGGTTGAGGGTGCGGATCCCGTTGCTCTCGAACGCCGCCCGGTTCGCATCGGCGAGCAGGTCGTTCTCCGCGAAGATCGACTCGAGCACCTCGATACGCTGCGCGCCCGTACCGTAGTGACTGTGATCCCCATGGTCATGGTCATGGCTGTGCACGGTTCCGTCGTCGTGGCGATGAAACCTACCCATGGTCAACTCGATTCACAGCGAGGGCCTTTCACAGCGAGGGCCTTTCACGAGACGTCCAGGGACGTCACCAGAAACTCGTCGCCGCGGAGCACCTCGACGTCGGGGCTGTCGCACCGCGGACACCAGATCGACCAGGCCGACGTGATCTCCGATCGCCGGCCACACTGCCGACACCTCACCTCGGCGGTGACGCACTCGAGCTCCAGCTCGGCGTCCGGCATGTTCTCCGAGTCCCGCACGAGCGTCCAACAGAACGACAGCGATTCGGGCACCACCTGACGCAGCGCGCCGATCCGCACCCGCACCACATCAACGTGCCGCCCGTCGGCGTGCGTCTGCACTACTCCGGCGATGGCGGCGCACAGCGACAGCTCATGCACCGCCGGTCACCGGCGTCCACTGGGGGCCCGACGAGCGGGCCCCGACGATGGGGAGCTCATGAGCACTTTCTACACCCGGACACTCCGATCAGGTCGCGGATTCGGGGCCGAGGGAGGAGGCCCACTTCTCTTCGAAGCGGCCGTACCGCCAGACCAGCAGGGCCACGGCCCAGGTGATGACGAACAGCCCGACGATGGCGTAGCCGATCGCGTTGAGGTTCAGCGCGCCGACCCATTCCCAGAACGCGCCCCGCCAGCCCAATTGGTCGGCCAGCAGGCCGAGCAGTTCGACGGTGCCGATCAGGAGGGCGACGATGACCGACAGCGCGGTGATGGTGATGTTGTAGTAGACCTTGCGCACCGGGTTGGAAAAGGCCCAGCCGTAGGCGAAATTCATGAACGAGCCGTCGATGGTGTCCAGCAGGCACATGCCGGCGGTGAACAGGATCGGCAGGCACACGATGGCATACCAGGGCAGTCCGGCGGCCGCACTGGTGCCTGCCAGCACCAGCAGGGCCACCTCGGTCGCGGTGTCGAATCCCAGCCCGAACAACAACCCGACGGGGTAAGAGTGCCAGGACTTGGTGATCGATTTGGTCAAGCGGCCGAGGAACCGGTTGATCAGTCCCCGATTGGCAAGCTGCCTCTCCAGCTTTGACTCGTCGTACTCACCGCGTCGCAGCCGGGCGAACACCCGCAGGATGCTGACCAGGATGACGACATTGAGGAAGGCGATCAGGTACAGGAAGAAACCCGAGACGCTGGTGCCGATCAGTCCGGTGTAGTGGTGCAGGGTCGAGGAGTCGTCTTTGACCGGCCCGACGATTGTCTTGACTCCGCCCGCCAGCAGGACCGCGAGCGCGAAGACCACCGTGGAGTGGCCAAGGGAGAAGAAGAATCCGACGGCCAGCGGGCGCTGCCCGTCGTTCATCAGCTTTCGGGTGGTGTTGTCGATGGCGGCGATGTGGTCGGCATCGAACGCGTGGCGCATGCCCAGGGTGTAGGCCGTCAGCCCGATCCCGACGCCGAAGGCCCTGCCGCCCACGCTGAATTGGGCGGGTTCCACGAGCAGCACCAGGGTGAGCCAGCCGACCACATGCAACGCGACGATCACCACCAGCATTGCTCCCAGCCGCCACCACTCCGCCGGAGACAAGGCGCTGGAGATCTTGGTCGTCCATGTCGGCCGCCGGTCGAGTTCGGTGCTGGCCACTGGGGTCCTTCCGGCAATCTGGCAAAGAACAACCCGCCCGACTGTAAGCGGCGCGCTGAGCGTGATGCAAGTGGATTGCAGGAATCCCCGAGTTCGCCGAAAACTGGCGATCCCGGTTGCTGAGGGCGACACTGAACGGGTGACGCCCAAGCCGTCGGTGCTGGACCCCGCCGTCACCGCGCGAATCGGTGATTTCCTGCGCGCCCGCGGGCTGCGGCGGATGGCGTCCCGGATCCAGGTGCTGGCGGTGCTCGAGCCGGTCAACGGGCACCTCCCGGTCGCGGAGATCCACCAGCGGGTGCGTGCCTGCCTGCCGCCCGGCGCCCAGCCGCCCGACGTGGCGACCATCTACCGCACGGTCACCACCCTGGCTGACCAGGGGGTGCTGCACGCGCTGACCCTCGACGGTGGGGTCACGACCTACGGGCTGGCCACCGCCCCGCATCACCACGCGGTCTGCACGCAGTGCGGCTCGATCATCGAGGTGCCCGCGCGTCAGCTCAGCTCGGCGCTCGAGCACGCCATGGCGGGCAGTTCCTTCGCGCTGTCGGACGCGGCGGGCCTGACGCTGCACGGCCTGTGCCCACAGTGCCAGCGTGGCCAGCGTGAGCCACGCCCGCTGAAACGTTCAGGGCGCTGACGTCAGCGCAATCCCAGCAGCGCGTTCTCGACCACCTCGGGCAGCGCCGGATGGATCCAGTACTGGCCGCGGGCCATCTGCCGGGCGGTCAGGCCGAAGCTCATCGCCTGGATCAGCGGCTGGATGATCGACGACGCCTGGTGGCCCATGATGTGGGCGCCCAGCAGGCGTCCGCTGTTGCGCTCGGCGATGAGCTTGACGATTCCGGTGGTGTCCTCCATCGCCCAGCCATAGGCGACGTCGCCGTAGTCCTGAATCGCGACCGAGATGTCGAGCCTCTGTGCGCGGGCCTGGTTTTCGGTCAATCCCACGCCGGCCAGCTGGGGATCGGTGAACACCGCCGAGGGTACGAAGCGGTGGTCGGTCATGGTCATCGAGTCGGTGTCGTCCCAGTCGCACAGGAGGTTGTGTTGGACGACGCGGGCCTCGTGGTTGGCGACGTGCTTGAGCTGGTAGGGTGAGGAGACATCGCCCAGTGCGAACACCCCACGCGCGGAGGTTCGCTGGTATTCGTCGACCACGACTCGGCCGATTTCGACGTCGACGCCCGCCTGCCCGGCGTCGAGCAGATCGGCGTTGGGCAGCCTGCCGGTCGCCACCAGCAGCAGGTCGGCGTCCAGCGTGCTCCCGTCGTCGAGCTCAAGCGCGACGCCAGAGCCGCGGTTGAAACCCCGCGCCACGTTGCGGTGGGTGCGCAGTTCCCATTTGGTGGCCGCGATGCGGGTGAACCGTTCACAGATGGTGTCGTCGCAGTGCCGCAGCAGGCAGCTGCCCCTGATCACGAGCGTGACCCGCACGCCGAGCGCCGAGAAGACATGCGCGAATTCGGCTGCCACGAAGCCACTTCCGACGATCGCGATGTGCTCGGGCAATTCGGCGATCCGCATGATGGTGTCGCTGGTGTGATACGCGACGTCGGACGCCAGGATCGCCGACGGAATCGTCGGGCGCGACCCCGCCGCGATCACCACCTGATCGGCGGTGAATTCGTCACCGGTGTCGGTGCGCAACAGGTAGCGCCCGTCGGACCCGACGGGCCCGAACCGGGTGTGCCGGTCGTAGACGTCGACGTTGGGCGCCGAGCGCCGATAGCCTTCGCCGCTGAGCGCAATCGGGTCGATGCGCCCGAAGACCCGGGAAACGATGTCGTCCCAGCGGACCCGGTCGATGTGCGCGTCGACGCCGAACCGCGCGGCATCGCGGATCGTGGTGGCGACCTCGGCGGCGTAGACGAACATCTTCGTGGGGATGCAGCCCACGTTGAGGCAGGTGCCACCGAAGGTGCCCTGCTCGCAGAGCGCCGTCCGCTTGCCGGCATAGCGGTCGTCGAGAATGCTGTTACCCGAACCGGTTCCGATGATCGCGAGGTCGTAGGTCTCCATTCCCGCCGTCAGCCCCTTTCCGAGGACGCCGGAGCGCCGGTGTTATCGAGGTAGTGATCCAGCCACAGGTCCAGTTGGCGGTAGGCCGCTCGGCGCTGCTGCGGAAGCGACAAGAACACGTCGTGTTTCGCGTCGGCCACCGGAACGACGGTGGTGCGGCTCCCGATGCAGCCGGCCCACTTGGCGATCAGGGTGACGTCGAGAACCGCGTCGCCGCGGTGCATCGCCGCCGGGTCCCCGCCTTCTCGCACGCTGCGGTCCGACCGCAGGATCAGGCTCGGCACACCGACGTCGAGCCCGCGATGCAGCCGGGCCTGGCCGCGGCGCACGGCGTGCAGCCAGCCCAACGTGATCGGGAAGCCGCCCACGGGTTTCCACTGCAGGTTGTAGTCGAACTCGCCGTCGAAGTCGCGGTGCAGGGTGGTGCCGTAACCGCCCGGGGCGGGCGAACGGACCACGCCCGTGGATCGCAGCCGCGACAGGCCGGCGATCATCGCCGAGGTTAGGGACAGGCGCAGCACGGCCGGGCCGTGCAGGTCCAGGAACGGGCTGTTGAGCACCAGGCCGCGCACCAGGCCGCCGATGCCGGCGTCCCCCGACGCGCCGCTGCGGTGCAACCGGTCCAGCCACAGCGACACGATGAGCCCCCCGGCGGAGTGGCCGTACACCAAAACCCGGGCCGGGCGGGTCTGCTCGGCGATGGCCGCGCATGCACGTTGGAGTTCGGCGTCGTAGTGGGCGAGGTCGGTGATGAAGTGGGGGGTTTGGCCCTCGCGGCGGGACCGGCCGCACTTTTGCAGGTCCAGGGCATAGAAGGCGAATCCCCGGCTGGCGAAGTGGTCGGCCAGCGCGGTGTGGAAGAAGTAGTCGGTGTAGCCGTGGACCGCCAGGACGGCGTGGTCGGCGGCTGAGTTCCCCGCGGGCTCACCGCGCCGTATCAGGGTGGCGACGATGTCGCCCTCGCCGGCGGGATCGGGCCCGAGCGGGATCGTGCGCTGCCAGTAGCCGGGCAGGACGTCGGGCATCCAGCCAGTCACGAGGCCAGCTTAAAGGTTTTGCCGGTGACCGGGAGGCGCACGACGTGAGCGGCCACGTCGCCTCGGGATAGCCTGGGGACCGACACAGCCGAGGGAAGGACCAACGATCCGGTGTCAGAGCCATCCGAAACCGCACGCACGGACGTCGTGCTGGTCGGCGCGGGCATCATGAGCGCCACGCTGGGCGCGTTGCTGCGGCGGCTGGAGCCGGGTTGGTCGATGACGGTCATCGAGCGACTGGACGCCGTCGGCGCCGAGAGCAGCAGTCCCTGGAACAACGCCGGCACCGGGCACTCGGCGCTGTGCGAGCTGAACTACACCCCGCAGCAGCCCGACGGCTCGATCGACATCACCAAAGCGGTGCGCATCAATGAGCAGTTCCAGGTGACCCGGCAGTTCTGGGCGTACGCCGTCGAGAACGGCATCCTCACCGACCGCAGCTTCGTGACGCCGATCCCGCACGTGAGCTTCGTGTGCGGGGAACAGCGCGTGGATTACCTGCGGCGCCGGCAGCGGGCGCTGGCGCACAACCCCCTGTTCGCAGGTATCGAGTTGATCGACGACCCGGACGAGTTCGCCCGCCGGCTTCCCTTCATGGCCGCCAAGCGTGACTTCTCCGAGCCGACCGCGCTCAACTGGGCCGCCCACGGCACCGATGTCGACTTCGGGGCGCTGTCTCGACAGCTCATCGGCTATTGCGTGCGCCATGGCGCCACAACGTTGTTCGGTCATGAGGTCCGAAACCTGACCCGCCAATCCGACGGCAGCTGGACACTGCTGGTCACCAATCGCCGCACCCGCCAAAAGCGCCGGCTGAACGCCAGGTTCGTCTTCGTCGGGGCCGGTGGTGACGCGCTGCCGCTGCTGCAGAAATCCGGCATCAAGGACGTCAAGGGTTTCGCCGGTTTCCCAATCGGGGGCCGGTTCTTGCGCGCCGACAACCCGGCGCTCACCGCCGTCCACCGCGCCAAGGTGTACGGCGCCCCGGCGCCGGGGGCGCCACCGCTCGGGGCGCTGCATCTGGATCTTCGCTTGGTCCACGGCAAGCCGTGGCTTGTTTTCGGGCCGTACGCCGGCTGGTCGCCGAAGTTCTTGAAGCACGGCCGCGTCAGCGATCTGCCGCGCTCGGTCAAGCCGGACAACGTGGTGTCGATGCTCGGTGTCGGCGTCACCGAGACGGCGCTGGTCAACTACCTGCTCGGCCAGCTGCGGCTCTCCGAGCCCGATCGGATGCGCTTCCTGCGCGAATTCGCGCCCAGCGCAGCCGATTCCGACTGGGAGCTGACAGTGGCCGGTCAGCGTGTGCAGGTCATCCGGCGGGACAGGCGCAAAGGCGGGGTGCTCGACTTCAGCACGACCGTCCTGGCGTCCGCCGACGGCAGCATCGCCGGACTGCTCGGCGCCTCCCCGGGAGCGTCGACCTCCGTCGCGGCCATGCTCGACGTGCTGCAGCGGTGCTTTGCCGACCGCTACCCGTCCTGGCTGCCCACGCTCAGGGAGATGGTGCCGTCGCTGGGGACCGAGCTGTCGCGCGAGCCCGCGCTGTTCGACGAGGTGTGGTCCTGGGGCACCCAGGCTTTGCAGCTGGACGCCGCATGAGCGAGACGTTGCGTCGTTCCTGGGCCAAAGACCTTGCCGCCCAGACACTCTACGAGCTGCTCAGGCTGCGCGTCGAGGTTTTCGTCGTCGAGCAGGCCTGCCCGTATCCGGAGCTGGACGGACGCGACCTGCTGGCCGAAACCCGGCACTTCTGGCTGGAATCGCCCGACGGCGAGGTGATTTGCACGCTGCGGTTAATGGAAGAGCATGCCGGCGGCGAGAAGGCGTTCCGCATCGGCCGGCTGTGCACCAAACGCGGCGCACGCGGCCAGGGCCACACCACCCGGCTGCTGCGCGCCGCGCTGGCCGAGGTCGGCGACTACCCGTGCCGCATCGACGCGCAGACGTACCTGGCCGACATGTACGCCCAGCACGGGTTCGTCCGCGCCGGCGACGATTTCGTCGACGACGGCGTCCCGCACGTACCGATGCTGCGGCCACGTTCCGGGCCACCGGAGCAGCCGTGAAGCCCTATCCGTTCAGCGCCATCGTCGGGCACGGGCAACTGCGGCTCGCTTTGTTGCTGTGTGCCGTACGCCCGGAGATCGGCGGCGCGCTCATCCGCGGCGAGAAGGGCACCGCCAAGTCGACGGCCGTACGCGGGCTCGCGGCGCTGCTGTCCGCCGCCACCGGCAGCGCCGGCGCCGGGCTGGTCGAAATGCCCTTGGGCGCAACCGAAGACCGGGTCATCGGCTCGCTGGATCTGCAGAAGGTGCTGCGCGACGGCGAGCACGCGTTCGCGCCGGGACTGCTGGCCCGCGCGCACGGCGGCGTGCTCTACGTCGACGAGGTGAACCTGCTGCACGATCACCTGGTCGACGTGCTGCTCGACGCCGCGGCGATGGGCCGGGTGCACATCGAGCGCGACGGGATCTCCCATTCCCACGATGCCCGGTTCGTGCTGATCGGCACCATGAATCCCGAGGAGGGCGAACTGCGCCCGCAACTGCTCGACCGGTTCGGCCTCACCGTCGACGTGCAGGCGTCGCGCGATGTAGGCGTCCGGGTCGAGGTGATCCGGCAGCGGATGGCCTACGAGGCGGACCCGGACGGGTTCGCCGACCGTTACGCGGACGCCGACGCCGAACTGGCCCGCCGGATCTCCGCGGCACGCGCGCTGGTCGACGACGTGGTGTTGCCCGACAAGGAATTGCGCCGCATCGCGGCGCTGTGCGCGGCGTTCGACGTCGACGGGATGCGGGCCGACCTGGTGGTGGCCCGCACCGCCACCGCGCACGCCGCGTGGCGCGACTCCACCACCGTCGAGGAGCAGGACATCCGCGTGGCGGCCGAACTGGCGTTGCCGCATCGGCGCCGCCGCGACCCGTTCGACGATCCGGCCATCGACCGCGACCAGCTGGACGAGGCACTGGCGCTGGCCGACAGTGAGCCCGAGCCGGAACCCGATCCGCCCGGTGGTGGTCGGTCACCGAATGACCCTGCGCCACAGGTAAAATCGCACCCCCCGTCCAAACCCGAGAGCCGCGGCTCGATCGGCGACGACCCGCCGCGCCCGGCTTCGCCGCGCTCGCGATCGTCGACGAAACCCAGCGACCCGCCGTCGAAGACCTTCCGGGCCCGGGCGCTGACCGTTCCGGGGGTCGGTGCAGGGGCGCCGGGACGGCGGTCGCGTGCCCGCAACGGCACCGGCAGCGTGGTGGCGGCCACCGACGGCGCCGACACGGCCTCCGGCGCTCGTGGGCTGCACTTGTTCGCCACCCTGCTGTCGGCCGCCGAGCGCGCCGGGGCCGGGCCGCTGCGGCCGGAGCCCGACGACGTGCGCCGGGCTATTCGCGAGGGACGCGAAGGAAACCTGGTGATCTTCGTCGTCGACGCGTCCGGTTCGATGGCCGCCCGCGATCGAATGGCCGCGGTCAGCGGCGCCGCCCTGTCGCTGTTGCGCGACGCCTACCAGCGGCGCGACAAGGTGGCAGTGATCACCTTCCGCCAGGACGCGGCCCGGCTGTTGCTGCCGCCGACGTCATCGGCGCACATCGCGAGCCGGCGGCTGGCCCGGTTCGACACCGGTGGCAAGACCCCGCTGGCCGAAGGCCTGCTGGCGGCGCGCGAGCTGATTGTCCGGGAGAAGGCGCGGGACCGGACCCGCCGGCCGTTGGTGGTCGTGCTCACCGACGGCCGGGCCACCGCCGGGGCGGACCCGTTGGGCCGCAGCCGAACCGCGGCGGCCCGGCTGGTCGCCGAGGGCGCCGCCGCGGTGGTCGTGGATTGCGAAACGTCCTATGTGCGGCTGGGTTTGGCCGCCCAGCTGGCCCGCCAGCTGGGCGCGCCGGCCGTGCGGCTGGAGCAACTGCACGCCGACTACCTGGCCCGGGCCGTGCGCAGAGCGGCCTGAGGAAGCGGAAGGATCCATGCCTCAGGGAAATCCGCTGCGCGTTCCCGACGACGGCTTGACCACCCGGGCCCGGCGGAACACGCCGGTGCTGGCGGTGCACACCGGCGACGGCAAGGGCAAGTCGACGGCCGCGTTCGGCATGGCGTTGCGGGCCTGGAACGTCGGGCTCGACGTCGCAGTGTTTCAGTTCGTCAAGAGCGCCAAGTGGAAAGTCGGCGAGGAGGCCGCCTTCGGTCACCTCGGCAGCCTGCACGAACAACACGGGATCGGCGGAGCCGTGCAATGGCACAAGATGGGTGCGGGCTGGTCCTGGACGCGTACGTCACGCAAGGCCGGTAGCGACCTCGACCACGCCACTGCAGCCGCGGACGGCTGGGCGGAGATCGCGCGCCGGCTCTCGGCGCAGCGTCACGACTTCTACGTGCTGGACGAGTTCACCTATCTGCTCAAGTGGGGCTGGCTGGACGTCGACGAGGTGGTGGACGTCTTGCTGGGGCGGCCCGGCCACCAGCACGTCGTCATCACCGGACGGGATGCCCCGCAGCGGTTGATCGAGGCCGCCGACCTGGTGACGCAGATGGCCAAGGTCAAGCACCCGATGGACGCCGGGCGCAAGGGCCAGAAGGGCATCGAGTGGTGAGCGTCCCGTCACCCCGCGAGCGTGCGCGTTTGCACAACGACACGCCGCAAACTGTGTCATTCTGCGCACGCTGGCGGGGCGGGTGGTGAGCGTCCCCGCGGTCGTCATCGCCGCACCCGCGTCGGGCAGCGGAAAGACCACCGTCGCAACGGGTTTGATCGGGGCGTTGCGAGAGGCGGGTCACAGCGTCGCGCCCTTCAAGGTGGGCCCGGACTTCATCGATCCCGGATACCACGGGTTGGCCGCCGGACGGCCGGGCCGCAACCTCGACCCGGTGTTGGTGGGCGAGCAGCTGATCGGGCCGTTGTATGCCCACGGCGCCGCCGGCGCCGACATCGCGGTGATCGAAGGCGTGATGGGTCTCTTCGACGGGCGCATCGGTTCGGTCGCCGCTGGAGCGCTCGGAAGGCCGGTGATCGGCTCCACGGCCCACGTCGCGGGCCTGCTGGGCGCGCCGGTGCTGCTGGTGGTCGACGCGCGCGGCCAGAGCCACAGCATTGCCGCGCTGCTGCACGGGTTTTCCACCTTCGACGCCGCAACCCGGGTCGGCGGCGTCATCCTCAACCGCGTCGGGTCGAGCAGACACGAGCAGGTGCTGCGCCAGGCGTGCGAGCAGACCGGTGTCCCGGTGCTGGGGGCGATCCCGCGCACCGCCGAATTAGAGCTTCCCACAAGGTATCTCGGCCTGGTCACGGCCGTGGAGTACGGCCGTCGGGCGCACGCCGCGGTCGAGGCGATGACCGACTTGGTCGCCGCCCACGTCGACTTGGCCGCCGTCTCCGCGATCGCTGCGAGCCGCGTCGCCGGCCCGGCATGGGATGCGGCGGCGGCGACGGGGGGGGCGCCGGGCGGGCGAACGACCGTCGCGATGGCGACCGGAAAGGCATTCAGCTTCGGCTACGCCGAGCACGCCGAGCTGCTCCGGGCGGCCGGCGCCGACGTGGCCGAGTTCGACCCGCTCGTCGACGCGTTGCCCGACGGCGCCGATGCCGTCGTGCTGCCCGGCGGTTTCCCCGAACAGTTCACCGCCGAGCTGTCCGCCAACGATGTCGTCCGCCGCCAGATCAACGACCTGGCAGCCGGCGGGGCGCCGGTGCATGCCGAATGCGCCGGGCTGATCTACCTCGTGTCCGAGCTCGACGGTTATCCGATGTGCGGCGTGCTGGCCGGGTCCGCGCGGTTCACCCCGCATCTCACCCTGGCCTATCGCGACGCCGTCGCCGTGGCCGAATCGCCGCTGTACGCCGTGGGCCAGCGGGTGGTCGGGCACGAATTCCACCGCACCGCGGTCACTTTCGACGACAGCTACCAACCCGCGTGGGTGTATCGGGGCAACGACCGAGACCACGTGCGCGACGGCGCCGTGCGCGGCGGCGTCCACGCCTCGTACCTGCACACCCATCCGGCCGCGACGCCGGAGGCGGTGGTGCGCTTCGTCACACACGCCGCCAGTCGGCGAGCGTAGCGCCACGGCGAAAATCGCGGCGGCAGAAATCCGCCGTGGAGTTACGCTCGCGGCGCCCACACCGGCAGCCATTAGGCTTGTCAGGTGACCGAGAACGCCTATCTGGTGGGGTTGCGGCTCGCCGGAAAGAAGGTCGTCGTGGTCGGTGGGGGAAATGTCGCCCAACGCCGCCTGCCCCTGCTCATCGCCAGTGGTGCAAGCGTCCACGTCGTCTCCCGTTCCGCCACCCCGGCCGTCGAGGCGATGAGCGGAATCACGCTGTCACTGCGCGAATACCGTGACGGCGACCTCGACGGGGCGTGGTACGCGATCGCGGCCACCGACGACCCCCGGGTGAACGCCGCGGTGGTCGACGAGGCCGAACGGCGCCACCTTTTCTGCGTGCGCGCCGACGTCGCGGTCGAGGGAACGGCGGTGACCCCGGCTTCCTTCAGCTACGCGGGGTTGTCGGTCGGCGTGCTGGCCGGCGGCGAGCATCGCCGGTCGGCGGCGATCCGGTCGGCCATCCGCGAGGCGTTGCAGACGGGGGTCATCACCCCGGAAGGTCCCGCGGGCTCGGAGAGCACCGACGTCGTACGCGGTGGGGTAGCGCTGGTGGGCGGGGGGCCCGGCGACCCCGAACTGATCACCGTGCGCGGCCGTCGCCTGCTCGCCCAGGCAGACGTCGTGGTTGCCGACCGGCTCGCGCCACCCGAACTGCTCGCCGAATTGCCACCCCACGTCGAAGTCATCGACGCCGCCAAGATCCCATACGGCCGGGCAATGGCCCAGGACGCGATCAACGACGTCATGATCGAACGCGCCCGATCCGGAAGCTTCGTCGTCCGCCTCAAGGGCGGGGATCCTTTCGTGTTCGCGCGCGGGTACGAGGAGGTTCTGGCGTGCGTGGACGCCGGAATCCCGGTAACGGTCGTACCGGGTGTGACAAGTGCCATAGGTGTGCCCGCGCTGGCCGGCGTCCCGGTCACCCACCGGGCGATGAATCACGAGTTTGTGGTGGTCAGCGGGCATTTGGCGCCCGACCACCCCGAATCGTTAGTGAATTGGAACGCATTGGCCGCGATGTCGGGCACCATCGTCTTGCTGATGGCGGTCGAACGCATCGAACTGTTCGTCGATGTCTTGACAAAAGGCGGCCGACCTGCGGATACACCGGTGCTGGTGGTTCAGCATGGAACCACGTCCGCACAGCACACCTTGCGGGCCACTCTGGCCGACACGCCCGAGAAGATCCGCGCCGACGGTATCCGACCTCCCGCGATCATCGTGATCGGGCCTGTGGCGGCGTTCGGGGTTTAAACGATTCTTAAGATTACTGTAAGGTAACCCGTTATGACGGCTCTCAACGACACAGAGCGCGCAGCCCAAAAATGGACGTCCGCGCGCCCCGATCGTCCGGCCCCGGTGCGCGCACCGCGCCCGGCGGAGACCGCCCCAGCTCGCATCAGCAAGTATTACCCGGCCTGGCTGCCTTCTCGCCGCTTCATCGCGGCCGTCATCGCGATCGGCGGTATGCAGCTGCTGGCGACCATGGACAGCACCGTGGCCATCGTCGCGCTTCCACGGATCCAGAACGAGTTGAGCCTGTCCGACGCCGGTCGCAGCTGGGTGATCACCGCGTATGTGCTGACCTTCGGTGGGCTGATGCTGCTCGGCGGCCGGCTCGGCGACACGATCGGACGCAAGCGAACCTTTATCGTCGGCGTCGCGCTGTTCACCATCTCGTCGGTGTTGTGCGCGGTCGCCTGGGACGAGGTCACCTTGGTGATCGCCCGGCTGTCGCAGGGCGTCGGGTCCGCCATCGCCTCACCGACCGGTCTGGCTCTGGTGGCGACCACGTTCCCCAAGGGGCCGGCGCGTAACTTCGCGACGGCGGTGTTCGCCGCGATGACCGCCATCGGTTCGGTGATGGGCCTGGTGGTCGGCGGGGCGCTGACCGAGGTGTCGTGGCGGCTGGCTTTCCTGGTGAACGTGCCGATCGGGCTGGTGATGATCTACCTGGCCCGCACCGCGCTGCGCGAGACCAACAGGGAGCGAATGAAGCTCGACGCAACCGGGGCCATGCTGGCCACGCTGGCGTGCACCGCCGCCGTTTTCGCCTTTTCGATGGGGCCGGAAAAGGGCTGGATCTCCATAACCACCATCGGCTCGGGTGCGGTGGCGATGGCCGCCGCTCTTGCCTTCATCATTGTGGAGCGCACTGCCGAAAACCCCGTCGTCCCGTTTGATTTGTTCCGCGACCGCAACCGGCTGGTGACATTCGCCGCGATCTTCCTGGCCGGCGGACTCATGTTCAGTTTGACGGTGTGCATCGGTCTGTACGTGCAGGACGTCTTGGGTTACAGCGCGCTGCGCGCGGGCGTCGGGTTCATCCCGTTCGTCATCGCGATGGGTATCGGCCTGGGCGTCTCCTCGCAGCTGGTGTCACGGTTTTCGCCCCGGGTGTTGACGATCGGCGGCGGAATTCTGCTTTTCTGGGCGATGATCTGCGGCTGGGCCTTCATGCACCGCGGCGTGCCCTACTTCCCAAGCCTGGTGCTGCCCGTCATCGTCGGCGGCATTGGCATCGGCATCTGCGTCGTTCCGCTGACCCTGTCGGCGATCGCCGGTGTGGGTTTCGATCAGATCGGCCCGGTGTCGGCGATCGCGCTGATGCTGCAGAGCCTGGGCGGGCCGCTGGTGCTGGCTGTCATCCAGGCGGTGATCACTTCGCGCACGCTGTACATGGGCGGTACCACCGGACCGGTGAAGTTCATGAACGAGGTCCAGTTGCGCGCGCTCGACAACGGCTACACCTACGGTCTGCTGTGGGTGGCCGGAGTGGCGGTCGTCGTCGGCGCCGCGGCGCTGTTGATCGGCTACACCCCGCAGCAGGTCGCACACGCGCAAGAGGTCAAGGAAGCGATCGACGCAGGGGAGATTAGCCCCGCCTGAGTTCTCGCCGCGCTGTGCCGAATTGCCCGGCTCTTCAACGAGCTTCGTGTCGCCCGGCTTCGCCGCGCTTGCAGTCACCGCTTAGGCTGGCGGCGACCTGCTTCGCCCGGCTTCCAGTCACCGCTTAGGCTGGCCCGCTGTGATCACCCGGATGTCCGAGCTGTTCCTGCGTACTCTGCGGGATGACCCCGCCGACGCCGAAGTGCCCAGCCATAAGCTGCTGATTCGGGCCGGCTACATCCGCCCCGTCGCGCCCGGGCTGTACAGCTGGCTGCCCCTCGGGCTGCGGGTGCTGCGCCGGATCGAAAACATCATCCGCCAGGAGATGTACGCGATCGGCGGGCAGGAAATCCTCTTCCCTGCGCTGCTGCCGCGCGGACCGTATGAGACGACGAATCGGTGGACCGAGTACGGCGACGGGGTGTTCCGACTCCAGGACCGCCGCGGTCACGACTACCTGCTGGGCCCCACGCACGAAGAGCTTTTCACCCTGACCGTAAAGGGGGAGTACAGCTCCTATAAAGATTTTCCGTTGCTGCTCTTCCAAATTCAGAACAAATACCGCGACGAAGCGCGGCCGCGGGCCGGAATCCTGCGCGCGCGTGAGTTCCTGATGAAGGACTCCTACTCTTTCGACATCGACGACGCCGGCCTCAAGGCCGCCTACCACGCGCACCGGGAGGCCTACCAGCGAATCTTCGAGAGGCTCGAGGTGCGCTACGTCATCGTCTCCGCGGTGTCCGGAGCGATGGGCGGCAGCGCCTCCGAGGAATTCCTGGCCGAGAGCCCGGTCGGCGAGGACACTTTCGTGCGATGCCTGCAGTCGGGTTATGCGGCCAACGTCGAGGCGGTGGTGACCGCCCGCCCGGAGGCGAAGCCCTTCGACGGGCTGCCCGAGGCGGTGGTCCACGACACCGGCGACACCCCGACCATCGCCACCCTGGTGGACTGGGCGAACAGCGCCGGCCTGGGTCGCCGCGTCACGGCGGCCGACACGTTGAAAAACGTTCTGCTCAAGGTGCGGTTGCCCGGCGGGGACTGGGAGCTGCTGGCCGTCGGCGTGCCGGGTGACCGCGAGGTCGACGACAAGAGGCTGGGGGCGGCGCTGGAGCCGGCCGATTACGCGCTGCTCGACGACAACGACTTCGTCAGATACCCGTTTCTCGTGAAGGGCTATATCGGACCAAAAGCATTGCGGGACAACGGTGTTCGCTATCTCATCGACCCCCGGGTGGTGGACGGCACCAGCTGGATCACCGGGGCCGACGAGCCCGGCCGCCATGTCGTCGGGTTGGTCGCCGGCCGGGACTTCGCCGCCGACGGCACCATCGAGGCCGCCGAGGTGCGTGACGGCGACCCGTCGCCCGACGGCGCCGGCCCGCTCGTCTCGGCCCGCGGAATCGAGATCGCCCACATCTTCCAGCTGGGCCGTAAATACACCGATGCCTTCGCCGCCGACGTGCTCGGCGAGGACGGCAAGCCGGTGCGCCTGACCATGGGCTCCTACGGACTCGGGGTGTCGCGAATGGTGGCCGTAATCGCCGAGCAACATCACGACGAGCTGGGGCTGCGCTGGCCGGCGGCCGTCGCGCCGTTCGACGTTCACCTGGTGATCGCCAACAAAGATCCGCAGGCGCGGGAGGGGGCCCTGACGTTGGCCGCCGACCTGGACCGGCTGGGCGTGGAGGTGATGCTCGACGACCGGCAGGCGTCACCCGGGGTGAAGTTCAAGGACGCCGAGCTGCTGGGCGTGCCGAAGATCGTCGTGGTGGGACGGGGCTGGGCCGACGGAGTGGTCGAGCTGCGCGACCGCTTCAGCGGGCAGACCCGCGAATTGGCGGTCGGCACGTCGCTGGCCACCGACGTCGCGGCGGCCCTGAACGATTAGCGGGCGGCTAGCCCAACACGGGGAACCGCCGCTGGCGCGCCGACCGGTCCAGCCCGCTCTGCATCACGCCGCGCACGTGAGCGTCGACCTCGTCGACGTCCGGGGTCGTCACCGAAGTGGTCGGCGACATGGATCGGCTCGAGCAGCTCGGTCACAATCTTGGACGGCAGCGGAAAGTTGGCCGGGATCGTCGAGGTCAGCCCGAAGGGGAAGCCGACGGTCAGCGGCAGGATGTCCATGCGTATCCGGTGGAGCCGCAATTGCCTTGCCAGCCAGGCGCCGCGGGTGAGAAACAGCTGGGTTTCCTGGGCTCCGATCGACACCGCGGGCACGATCGGAACACCGCATTCGACGGCAGTGCGCACGTAACCTTTGCGGCCGTTGAAGTCGATGACGTTCTGGGCGAAGGTGGACCGGTACGACTCATGGTCGCCGCCCGGGAACACCAGCACCACCGCGCCGGAGAGCAGCGCCCTGGTAGAGCGGACGGTCATAGCCGAACTTCTCGTAGAAGGCCGGCGCGAGCACGGCGACGTCCGGAGTCATCGCGCCGCCGGAATGGTTGCACACCACCAGCGCGCCGCCGGCCGGCGGCAGGAGTTCAAGACCCCGCACCTTTGCCCGGAACCAGAACTTGGCGAGGGACCCGACAATTCTCCCCGCCATCTCGGTGAAGCCCGGATCCCACTTGGCCAGCTCTGAGTCGTCGAAGTCGTCGAAGCTCATGGGTTTCACCTCACTTTGTCCAAAATCGATGTGGTGGAAGTCCGGTGCACATTGACGTCTGGGCAGAAAATACTCCGGACTGACGGCGCCCACCCCTGGTTCGCCCGCGCCACCGGGCTCGTTTTCCGGTGGACCTCAGCCGGTGTCCGTGGATCGGTGATTTTTGCCGGCGCCGGCCGCGCGCTAACCTCGCACGATGGCCGCACCCAACAACAGCAGGGGTCGCGAGCGGCGACTGGCCGGCCCGGCCGACGTGGCTACGCCCTTCGTGCGGGCCCGCGAGTTCCTGGCCGGGCCTCAAGGCCACCATGACCACCCGAACGAGCTGCCGATCGCGCGGCCAACCATCGCGGTCGCCCGGCAGGTGTTCCATGACGAGCTCGTGCTGCTCGGCATGCGGATGTTCCTGCCCGCTGGTGAGGCGCACGCCGCCGAGCGGGTCGACCGCGAAGTCACCGCAGCGCTCGAGCTCTACGGGCAGCAGGGATGGCTGGATAACCCGGAGGGCTTCTTCGCCAGCCCGCCGGTGCTGACCGACGTCGCGGTTGCGCCGGTGAAGATCCGCGGCCGGGCCCTGCGGCGCGTCGCCTTCGACAGCGGCTACCAACCGCACCCGGGCGAACCCGGCCGCGAGCGCTGGCTGAGCTACACCGCCAACCGCCGTGAGCATGCGTTGCTGCTGCGCCACCGCGAACCACGCCCCTGGCTTGTGTGCGTGCACGGCTCCCTGATGGGGCGCGGCGCGGTGGATCTCAGGCTGTTCCGCGCCTGGCAGCTGCATGAGGAGCTGGGCTTGAACGTCGTGCTGCCGGTGCTGCCGCTGCACGGCCCACGGAAGAACAAGGGCGCGGCATTCCCCGGCCAGGACCTGCTCGACGACGTGCATGCGGCGGCCCAGGCGGTCTGGGACATCCGCCGGCTGATCTCGTGGATCCGCACACAGGAACCCGACTCCCGGATCGGCCTGAACAGCATGTCACTGGGGGGCTACATCACCTCGCTGGTGTCCAGCGTCGAAGACGGCCTCACCTGTGCGGTGCTGGGCGTGCCGGTGGCCAACCTGATCGAGGTGCTCGGCGGCCACGGCGGTCTGCGCGACGAGGATCCGCGTAAGCAGACGCTGGAGCACGCCCGCCCGATCGGGCGGATGGTCTCGCCGCTGTCGCTGGCCCCGCGGGTGCCGATGGCCGGCCGTTTCATCTACGGCGGGCTGGCCGACCGGCTGGTGAACCCGCGTGAGCAGGTGATGCGGCTGTGGGAGCATTGGGGCCGGCCCGAGATCGTCTGGTACCAGGGCGCGCATACCGGGTTCTTCCGGTCGCGCCCGGTCCAGAATTTCATCGACGCCGCGCTGCGCCAGTCCGGTCTCGTCGCTCCTGCGGCGCTGTGAAACTGTCGACGCCGCGAGCAGCTGGGACGACACGACGGCGCACGCACAATCCGGAAACATCCCGGTCCGGAAACCTCAGGCCAGCTGCTGGCGGGCGGCTATTCGTTGCCGCCGGGGAAGCTGGTCGTGATGGGCCAGCCGCCCAGGATTCGGTTCCATCTGGCGGCCAGCACCGCGCTCTGGGTCACGGCTGTCCCCGCGAAGGCACGGTCGTCCGCCGTCTCCGCGTGCTCGGTGACCGCGCGCCAGGCCGTCGAGCCGTCGTTCTCCATCCGCGCGGCCAGGCGCGCGGCGTCCGCGGCGCTGCCGACCAGCATGGGCAGCTGGTAGCCGGCCGCCGCGACCGGGGCGGTGACCTTTCGGGCGGTCAGCATCGCGATGACGTCGTCGCGGCGCTGGCGATGCTGTTCGAGGGCCTCCACGACCAGGTCGTTGACGCTGGGGGGCGACAGCGCGGAGACGATGCCGTAGCCGTAGATGGTCGAGTGCTCGACGGCCAGCGCGTCGCACAGCGCGGCGTTGTCGGCGTCCTTACCGGAGGTCATATCGACGGGCCCCCGGGCACCAGCGCAACCGTGTAGGACGCCGTGCACGAAGCCGCGATGGAGGCGAGCAGCCCGGCCCGGTACCCCGACGAGTTGGCCACCAGGCGACTGGCGTTCTCGGCCGAGGCGCGCAGCGCGTCGATCACGTCGGACACCGGGGGCGGCGGCGGTGGCGGCCCGGCCGGTGCCGCGGAGCCGGAGGTGCCGGTGGTCTCGCTCGACGAGGAGGAGGTGATCTTGCCGGCGGTCCGGGAAATCTCCGTGGACAGCGCACGGGCATGCGCGGCCCGTTGACTGGCGACCACCGTGAGCGCGGCGGCGACCTGCGGTGGGTTGCCGACGGCCGAGGCGGCGGCGGCCGCCAGCGCACTGTCGTGCCTGGCCTGGTCTAGGGGCCCCAGCAGTTCTTCGACGGGTGGGGGCCTGGGTGGGGGCTCGCCACAGGCGGATCCGACCACCCCCAGCGCGGCCAGCGCCATGCCACCGGCGAGCACACCCCGTCTGCTGGAGACGGGTACTGCGCTGGGCACAAGCAACATCCTGCCATTGGTACGGCACGATGCCAGGACGCGATCCCGCCGTGGTGCGCGATTCCTGGCGTATCGTTGATAGCTAGCTCTCGTGGAACGGCTACCGCCAAGCGTTCCGCGGGACACCGGAGCCGCGCGCCGGCCAGGCGGGCGGCGACATCCCCCAGATGACCGGACAACTCAAGATGAGGAGCTCGCCGTGACCACCGGGCTACCTTCGCAGACGCAGATGATCGAGCTACTCGGTGGAGAGTTCGCGCGCGCCGGATACGAGATCGAAGACGTGGTCATCGACACCCGGACGCGCCCGCCGCGGATCACCGTGATCGCCGACGGTGACAACGCCCTCGACCTGGACACCATCGCCACTCTCTCGCGTTCGGTGTCGACTTTGCTGGACGGCCTGGACAACATCCGCGACGGCTACGTGCTCGAGGTCAGTTCGCCGGGGGTGGACCGCCCGCTGACCAGCGCCAAGCACTTCCGCCGGGCCCGCGGCCGCAAGGTCGACATTGCGCTGTCGGACGGCTCCCAGGCCACCGGCCGCGTCGGCGAGACCCGCGATGACGCCGTCGCGCTCGTGGTCCGTGCCGGCCGGGGCTGGACCGTGCGCGAGATTCCCCTCACCGAAATCGTCAAAGCCGTCGTCCAGGTGGAGTTCTCGCCACCGGCGCCGGCGGAGCTGGAACTGGCTCAGGTGACAGGTCGGGCTGCTGCTGGGACGGAGGCCGGAGCATGAACATCGACATGGCGGCGCTGCACGCGATCGAGGTGGACCGGGGCATCTCGGTCAGCGAGTTACTCGAGACCATCAAGTCCGCGCTGCTTACCGCCTATCGCCACACCGAAGGCCACCAGACCGACGTGCGCATCGAGATCGACCGCAAGACCGGCGTCGTTCAGGTGATCGCGCGCGAGGCCGACGAAGACGGCAACGTCATCAGCGAGTGGGATGACACTCCCGAGGGTTTTGGCCGCATCGCCGCCACCACCGCGCGTCAGGTGATGCTGCAGCGATTCCGCGACGCGGAGAACGAGCGGACCTACGGCGAGTTCTCCACCCGCGAGGGCGAGATCGTCGGGGGCGTGATTCAGCGCGACAGCCGCGCCAACGCGCGCGGTCTGGTCGTCGTGCGGATGGGCAGCGAAACCAAGGCCTCCGAGGGCGTCATTCCGGCGGCCGAACAGGTGCCCGGCGAGAGCTACGAGCACGGCAACCGGGTGCGCTGCTACGTGATCGGCGTGACCCGCGGTTCCCGTGAGCCGCTGATCACACTGTCCCGCACCCACCCCAACCTGGTGCGGAAATTGTTCGCGCTGGAAGTCCCCGAGATCGCCGACGGGTCGGTCGAGATCGTGGCGGTGGCCCGCGAGGCCGGGCACCGCTCCAAGATCGCGGTGAAGTCGATCGTTCCCGGTCTGAACGCGAAAGGTGCCTGCATCGGCCCGATGGGGCAGCGGGTGCGCAACGTCATGAGCGAGCTGTCGGGGGAAAAGATCGACATCATCGACTACGACGAAGACCCGGCCCGGTTTGTCGCCAACGCGCTGTCGCCGGCGAAGGCGGTGTCCGTGTCGATCATCGACCAGGCCGGCCGGGCGGCCCGCGTGGTGGTGCCGGACTTTCAGTTGTCGTTGGCCATCGGCAAGGAGGGTCAGAACGCGCGGCTGGCAGCCCGGCTCACAGGGTGGCGCATCGACATCCGCGGGGACTCACCGCACTCCGAGGGCCAGCCGGAACACGGCGCCAGCCGCGGGATGGCCCACGAGCTTTAGCCCGGCGACGATGCAGACGGCGCCGGGGGGTCCCCCGCTTGCGGGGGCGAGGGGCGCCATCGGGCTCCGGCGGCCGTTCGCGGCGCATCCTTGGGTGGTTCGGAGCATCGATTGGGTGACGCTAGACTGAGCCGTGATCCAGCGCGAGCCTTCGGCCTCGGCGCACAGACACCCGGGTGGACCCGTGCGGACGTGCGTGGGGTGCCGAAAGCGAGAGTTGGCCGTCGAACTGCTTCGAGTGGTGGCTGTGTCAACGGGAAACGGTGAACACGCCGTGATCGTTGACACGGGCGGTAACCTGCCGGGGCGAGGTGCTTGGCTGCATCCCGCACCGGGGTGCGTGCAACAGGCGATTCGGCGGCGAGCTTTCGCACGAGCGCTGCGCATCACCGGTTCACCGGACACATCCGCGGTGGTCGAGCACGTCGAGTTTCCAGGCGGGCCCGATCGTCCCGGCAACAGAACAGGTAGCAGAGAACATGAGCACACCGTGAAGTCCCGATGACAATGCGTCATAGCTAAACCCGAGGCGCGGCCCACGACTGTCGCCTCATAGACAGGAGATGTAGTGGCAGGTAAGGCCCGCGTACACGAGTTGGCAAAGGAACTCGGTGTCACCAGCAAGGAAGTTCTCGCCCGGCTGAATGAACAGGGCGAATTCGTCAAATCCGCATCGTCGACCGTAGAGGCGCCGGTCGCGCGCCGGCTGCGCGAGTCCTTCGGTGGCGGCAAGCCCGCCGCTGACGCCTCCGGGGCCCCCGCGAAGGCCGCCGGAAAGGCCTCGGCGAAAGCCCCGCCCAAGGCTGTCGCCCTGGGCGCGGACCAGTCACTCGACACGGCCCTCGACCAGGCGATCGGAAAGGCCACCGGCAACGGTGAGGCCACCGCCAAGACCGCCGACGCCGGCGAAGTGACTGCGACCTCGGTGGCTCCCGCCCCGCCCGCGCGGCCGGGGCCGGTACCCGGGCGGCCGTCGTCGCCGCCCCCGGGAGCACCCGCCCCCGGACAACCGGTGCCCCCGCCCGGCATGACGCCGGGCCCGCGTCCCGGTCCGATGCCCAAGCCAGGCGTCCGTACCCCGCGCGTCGGCAACAACCCGTTCTCGTCGGCGCAACCCGTCGACCGGCCGATCCCGCGTCCGCCGGCGCCCCGCCCCGGTGTGCCCAGGCCCGGAGCGCCGCGCCCGGGCGCCTCGCCCGGCAACATGCCGCC
>JARLGR010000205.1 GCA_031292665.1 Mycobacterium sp.
ATCTGGATGCCGCCGTCGGGCTGGCGTGCCGGCGACATCGTCCTCGTCGATTCCACGAACTTCACGACGCTTTTCGGCGGCACCGACAGCCTCAAGAATTTTTGGCACAACCTCGCCACCATGAAATGACGTTCCTACGGCTTTAGAACCGAGGCCAGTTCGCAGTCAGTCCGCAACGGCTCTGGCACGACTCCACAACCGCCAACGCAGCCAACGGGCTGGCGTGGCGATATGGATCGCCGCCAACGCGCCCAACTTCCCAAACGTGCAGGTGGCGTCATTCGAGACGAAGAGGCCATGTGACTCAGGCGAAGGACATCGGGCCGCGGCCCTTCGTCATCCGGCTAGCGCCAGCCGCACACGATTGGGTCAGCTTTCCCCGCCGGGTCGAGTCCTCCACATCTGCGCACAGAAAGGTCGCGAATCTCAAACCTAATCGTTGTCAGTGTGCGGTACCAGTGGCAGGGGGACCATGTCCAGATGCTTGACCCTCCGCCTCCCTGGGTCTAGTGGATTCTCCGTGGCTCTGTCTCGAAATAGACCACATATGAGACATCTGTGGGGGCGGATCCGCCGTCGGCGTTTCCCATGGTCGGGCTGTCTCAATTGTTCGTCTCACAAATAGATGTCTCGTAAAAAGCGTTGAATTAGTTGTGGGACGGGGAAATACACTGGAAACGGATCTGCGCGTTGGTGGTGCGCGTGTGGGCTACACACGGGTAAGCACCGTCGCCCAGACGCTGGATCAGCAGAACGCCGCACTGGAGGCGGCCGGGGTCACCAAGATGTTCTCCGACACCATGTCCGGCGCTCGCGATGACCGTCCCGGCCTGGCCGCCCTGCTGGACTACGTCCGCCCCGGCGACACCGTGGTGGTCTGGAAGCTAGACCGGCTCGGACGCAACATGATCCACATCCTGCAGACCGTCAAGGAACTGACCGAGCGGGGCATCACCCTCGTGTCGACCACCGACGGCATCGACTCGTCGACCGCTGCGGGCCGGATGATGATCGGCGTCCTGGGCTCCCTGGCCGAATACGAACGAGAGCTGATCAAGGAGCGCACTGCGCTTAAACGGGCGGCCTCGCGGGCGAACGGCACCACATTCGGGCGGCCCCGCAAGGTTGACGACGCCGAGCACATCACCACCGCGAAGCGGATGAAGACTGACGGCCACACCGCCAAGGACATCGCCAAATACCTTGGGGTCAGCCGCGCCACGCTCTACCGCTACCTCGCCGCCTAACACCACAAGCGTCTGGTCCTCTCCTCCCGACCCTGCCGCCCACCGCCGTCCTCGATCCACCCCAGCAGCGGCCACCCGGCCCTGCGTGACGAGAGGAGACACCAAGATGACCCATTGGAGCCACAGTGGCATCGCGTTCACCGAGGGCCACGACGACACCGAGATTCTCTGGGGCTATCCCCCCGCCGACAAGATCGACGAGGGAATACTGCGCCTCATCGCCCGCTTGTACGCCGAGCTGCGCCGCTACCCCACGGTGGCCGAAATCGACGAGCAGACCTACGGCCCCACCACAGCGCCGGAGATTATCGAGGGCATAGCCAACGCAGGCAGGGTCTTCCGCGAGGACGTAGGACGCGACCCCACCCCCGCCGAGGTGCAGGCCGGACTGCTGCTCGCCGACACCGAGACCGCCTTGTTCACCTACATGGAACACGACATTCAGGTCGGCGACCGGGTGATGTGGGCAGAGCGCGACGACAACGGCGAGTTCCTGCGCCAGACTCGCGACGGCACTGACGACACGCTCGTGTTCGCCTACGGCACAGTCACTGCCCAACCTGACGGCTGGCATGGCGACAACACCATCACCCACGACGATGGCCGCACCGTCGTCATCGGCCGGAAGTGGCTTATCAAAGTTCCCAGTTGAGTATGCCGTTGAGAGCTGTTTACTTGACACATGGTGACGTTCAGCCACGTGGCATTCGGTGATACACCGGGGCCGCGACCGCTGTGGGCACCGGAACGGTTGTCTACGTTGTGCGGCTTTGTCGCGGCGTAACAGCGGTTCGGTCCATCAGGACCGCTGGTCGAGCAGCCTCACGACATCGACCATTAAGCGGAATGCCGAAAGTGTGGGGTAGAGCACGCGGCTAAGGTCGCTCGTCAGTCTGAGGTTGAGCACGCCGGGGTCAGCGGTCTCGTACTGCTCCTGCTCCGACATCCCAAGGATGGCCCAGGGTCGACCGTGCGCGAACCCGGAACACAACTGCCAGGGCAGTAGTGGAGCGGAACCCGGCGAGTGCTCTTCGGCGTACTTCACCGCTGTACTGCTGCGATACCCGGCCCGCACGTTCGCGGTTGAGATTCCACGCGGGGTCGCGACGGTGTCGAGTTTGGCCAGCTTGGCTTCGCGCGTCGTCTCGTCGGCCAGTCCGAGCGGTTCCAGCGCAATCCGTTGCTCATTGAAGTTTCTCGCATGCCAGCGCAACGTGCGCTCGATCCGGTCATTACGCAGTGACGGATGCAGGATCCAGAAGGCCCCCGCCAGGTTTTCCAGCGATCCGCGCACAAGGCTGTAGACCGCATCGGCGTGCAACACCTGCAGGTCGAGTACCAACGACTTGGCGGCATGGAGGTGATCCACTCCACCTACGAGGCACATTCGAGCGGCATGAGACACGCAGTACGGGCTGCTCTTTTGGTCGTCGCCGGACAGCGACGAGCCAGGGCGTACTTGGAAGTCATTGGGGTCTTGGATCCGTTCCGCCATCCTGTCGATTCCTGGCGCGATCTCCTGCCACTTCGCCACCACCTGCTCTTCCGAGAGTCCGGCGGCCACCTCGTCATCACTCACCAGACGATCGTCCGCCTTTCCACCGACAAGACCCCGTAGACGTTGTGGACATATCGTTCGAGCGCCGTCCTCCGTACCTCCGCCGTACCTCTGACTGCGCCGATACGGCCGCGAACCTACTGAGACCGGAGCGGAGCGCAACCGGCCCTGATTGCCACCTATCAATACGAGTCAGGACCCATTTCCATGCAGCCGCAGCAGCTTCTACCGGCGCGTATGCGAACTCTGCCTGGGCGGCATTGAGACATTTACCCCGGCGGTGATTACTGCGTCACCTCGATGGTGATTACCGCGTAGGTATCAAATTCCTACGGGTAGGCGCTGAGCTGTCCATCCTGACGTAGTCACGCCGTCCATCGGTGGGTAACGCGTCGGCCCGCATGGTGTTAAGGATGTCAACGATGCGGTCGAACTCGGAGTTAGGAAAAACCGCCTCTGGTCAGCGCCCGAGTCAACGACACCATTGTTAGTGAGTTCGCGGCAAGAACTTTCCGCGACACCATGTCTGGTGCCCGCGATGACCGGCCCGGCTTCGCCGAGTGCATGCGTTACCTGCGCGAGGGCGACATCCTGACTCGTGTGGCGACTCAGTCGATTAGGCCGCAACATGCGCGGCATCGTCAACACCCTGCGTGAACTGACCGAGCGCGGTGTGACGATGTGGTCGCTCCACGATGGCGTGGACACCTCGACCAGTACAGGGCGGATGGTCGCTGGAATCCTGATGTCCATCGCCGAGTACAAGCGTGAGTTGGTCCGGGGGCGCACGGCCCTGAAACTCGAACACGCCCGCAAGTCGGGGCGCAAGTTCGGTCAGCCTGCCAGTCTGAACCCTGACCAGGTTGCACTTGCCAGGCGGATGAAATCCAATGCTGAGACCGCAGCCGTTATCTGCGAGACGCTGCGAGTAGGGTGAACGACCCTGTAGCGCTATCTGTCTGACGTGTCAACAACCGCCGACTCGATGTGACGCTGCAAAAAGTAGTGTAGGAGTCTGACAAGCGGCGATAATTTTTGTCGCGAAACATGCTGCGGTACTTGAGACATCCCTTTGCTCCTGAAGAAAATTCCTCATGCTGCGCTGGCGAGCAATTCGGCTTGGTCCATGACGAGTTCGATCGCGGCGGGCTTTTTGTCCGGTGGGTAGCCGTAGCGGGTGAGCAGGCGACGGATGGTCGCGCGCATGCGGGCACGCACCTGTTCCTTTTCACTCCAGTCGATGGTCGCATTACGGCGGACGGAGTCGACCAGCTCGCGGGCGATCTTCTTCAGCAGTTCATCGCCCATCTGCAGCACGGCAGAGTCGTTCTGGCAGATGGCGTCGTAGAAGGCAACCTCGTCCTCGCGCAGGCCAAGTTCGGCGCCTCGGTCATGCTCGTGTTTGAGCTGCTTGGCCAGCGCGACGAGCTCGGCGACAACAGCTGCAGCGTCCAGAGCGTGGTTCTGGTAGCGCAGCACCGCGTCGGCGAGCATGTCCGAAAACGCCCGCCCGGCCACGAGATTGCGTTTTCCGACAAGCTTGATCTCGTCAGCAAGTAGCCGCTTGAGCATCTCGATCTGCAGGTTCGGACGGTCGCTGTGGCGGAACTTGTCGATGAAGTTCTCATCGATCAACGACAGGTCTGGCTGCTCCATCCCTGCCTCGGCATAGATATCGATGACGCCAGTGCCGGAGACATGCTCTGAAACAATCTGCTTGACCGCTACGTCGAGTTCGGCCTTGATGTCGGCGCCTTCGCGATCGGTGCCCTCAATCTTTGTGATCGAAGCGCGAACGGCCTCGATGAACGCGACGTCCTCGCGGATCGCCAGCGCTTCATCGGCGGGCGCGCACACCACGAACAGCGACCTGACACGGCGTGCATGCGCCATAAACCGGCACTTCAGACATGGTGTCTCCGTGGTGCACGGCGACTCGGCCAGGCCCGGGTGGTAACCCAGCAGCCAGTCGGCAGTACCGGCAACGGCGCGCAGGTAGGCTTGATCTCCGCCGCGCGCCAGCGTCTGCCGCCACGGATAGCCCTCCAGGATCGAGCAGACGATCTCATGCTCCTCGACTAGCGCGGGTATTGCCTGCTCGCGCAGATCCTGGCCCAGACCTTGGTTGTCCTGATCGCGCTTGGTGTAGTCCGCGAGCGCGGACTTGAGATCCTCAGCAATGCCGAGATAGTCGACCACCAGGCCAGCTGGCTTGTCCTTGAACGTGCGGTTCACGCGCGCGATGGCCTGCATCAGCGGTGCCCCACGCATCGGCTTGTCGACATACATCGTGTGCATCGATGGCGAGTCGAAGCCGGTCAGCCACATGTCGCGCACAATCACCAGCTCTAGTGGGTCGTTTGGGTCCTTGGCGCGGTTCTTGATCTGCCGCAGCGTCTCCTTTGGGTAGATGTGCGGCTGCAGCAGCGCGTCGTCGGCGGCAGAACCCGTGATGACGACCTTGATCCGGCCCTGTCCGGGATCGTCGGAGTGCCACTCAGGACGTAGCCGGACGATCTCGTTATACAGCGCGACAGCGATCCGCCGCGACATCGCGACAATCATGCCCTTGCCAGCAAGCACCTCGCGCCGCTGCTCCCAGTGCGTGACGATATCGGTGGCCAGCTCGCGTATCCGCTTGTCCGACCCGACGATCGCTTCGACTCGCGCCCACCGCGTCTTGAGCCGCTCTCGCGCTTCCTCCTCGGTACCCGACGTCGCGTCGGCAAATGCCTCATCCAGCGTCTGGTGCGCGTTGGCGGGTAACTCGACCTTGGCCAGACGCGGCTCATAGAAGACCTTGACCGTCGCACCGTCGGTTACCGCCTGCGTCAGGTCATAAATGTCGATGTAGTCGCCGAACACCTGTCGGGTTGAACGGTCCGCACTTTCAATGGGGGTTCCAGTAAACCCGATGTACGTGGCGTTGGGTAAGCCATCACGTAAGTGCCGCGCGAAGCCGTCGACGAAGTCGTAATTGGAACGGTGCGCCTCGTCCACCATCACCACGACGTTCACTCGCTCAGACAGCAGCGGAAACGGCCGACCGGCCTGCCTGTCGGCCTGGGACAGCCCGAACTTCTGGATCGTAGAGAAGATGATGCCGCCGCCCTCGCGGGCCTGGAGCAGTTGCTTGAGGTGATCGCGAGACTCTGCTTGGACTGGCACCTCTGGCAGCGGCGCACCCACCTTGGCCCCGGCGAAGACCTCGTCGAAAAGCTGGTCATCGAGGTCATTGCGGTCGGTGAGGACCACGACGGTGGGATTCTCCATCGCCGGGTGGCGCGTGATCTTGCCGGTGTAGAACAACATTTCCAGGCTCTTGCCCGAACCCTGGGTGAGCCAGACGACACCGGCCCGCCCGTCGGACTCGACCGCATCGACCGTGCAGTCGACGGCTTTTCGGACCGCCCAGTAACTGCAAATGCCTCGGAATCATTCCTGCGGGTCGTATGGCCCCGGCCATCTCATGCCCTGGATACAGGCCAAGAAAACGCACGAGGACGGGCAGCCGATCTCAAAGTGAAGGTCGTTGCCGTTCATGACGACGGACGCGTCGAAATCGACGGTGACGGCCTGAAACTGACGCTGTGGTATCACGACCCTGACCACCTCCGTTCGGCGCTCTGCTTCGGTGGCCGCGCCGAATGCAAGCCGAAGTATCACGTGTTGTACGTGATCTTGAGCGGCTCGTTCAACCTCGCCACGTTGAACAAGGTGGAGCCCTGCAAACCGCCCATACGCCGGCGACCGACCGAGACCACCAGGCAGTTCATCGAACGGGCGATGCCGGACAACCACGGCTACACGATTCCGGCGCGCTGGTGGGCTGACCTGGATGCCATACCGGACGGCGACACCGGTGAACCGGAGTCTGGATACTTAGTTGGAGTCGAAACTCCCACGGATCCAACGCTGTTGGAGCCATTGCCCCCCAAACCACCGACGCCAGGACACACCGACCGCGGCACGCGATCCAAGGGGAAGGCCAGCAATGACTGAGTCAACGCAGGCCGCACTGGCCAATGAGCTGGGCTTCTGGCCTGCCACGGCTAAAGGATGGACGCGGACGTGGCAGCGGTGTGGCCGCTACGACTACCGAAAGTGCCTGACGCACACAACCAATCCTTGACCACCTGGTTCCTAGCGCGCCGTCTCCGACGGGCATGCCGCCCCTGCGGACAGCCGACCGGTACGCGGCTGGGCGTAAGCACGGCTGAATTGGATATGGCCAGGTTGGCCGTCCAGGGGCCGGAACGAGGACCGGTAATGCCAGATTACCCAGCACCCCAAGACCGCCCACCACTCGACGACGCTCAGCGCCGCGACCTCGTAGAGGAAGCCGGTTATGGGTCCGCGACGACTCCACCTGGTGATCTCACATCACCGATCCGCCAGATGCCACCGGCAGTCGGCCCCGATTCCCCATTGCGGCAAGGGAAGTTGAAGGACTCGTGGCGACCGGGACTGACATGGTGGGGACTCGTCGGCATCTTGCACGGCTGCATACGACCGTCGCCAGATCACCTCCAGCCGCTTGACGTCGCCGATCACCGCGGCCTGCCCACTACCACCACTGAAGTGTGGGCTGAGGCCCAGCTAGACATCCCAGGTTCGTAAGTCGTCAAGCCGCGATGGGGGTGCGGTGGGCCCAGGCGGTTTGTTCGTTGTAGGGCTGCTGGTGGTGCAGGCAGCCGTCCAGGATGCCGACGAGTCGGTTGCCGAGGGCGCGTAGGGCTTGGTGGTGGGTTTGTTTGGCGTCGCGGTGTTGGTCGTAAAACGTTCGGGCGCCGGGGCTGTTGGTGAGGGCGCAGAAGGCCCACTGGTCGATGGCGTCGTA
>JARLGR010000206.1 GCA_031292665.1 Mycobacterium sp.
CAGCAAGCTGTCCATGGTGGAGCGCCCCGGCTGGTCGGGCAGCCCCAGCGCCCGCGCCACCGTCACCGGCACCAGCCCGGGGTCGGTCAGCGGCGCCAAATCCACACACCACACCCCATCGCTGAACTCGTCGGCCATTGCGGCCGCGACCTGGATTGCCAGCCGGGTCTTGCCCACCCCGCCCGCGCCGGTCAACGTCACCACCCGGTTGCCGGCCAGCAGCTCCCGCAGCTGGGTCAGCTCTGTGTCACGGCCCACGAAACTGGTCAACTGCACCGGAAGACGGGTGGAGACAACGGCCCCCGATACCCGCAGCGGCGGGAACTCGTTGACCAGGTCGGGATGGCACAGCTGCACCACCCGCTCCGGGCGGGGCAGATCACGCAACGGGCGGGTGCCCAGATCGGTCAGCCAGGCGCCCTCAGGGAGCCGGTCGACCACCAGCGGTTCGGTCGCCCCCGACAGCACAGTCTGGCCGCCGTGGCCCAGATCGCGCAGCCGCGCCGCCCGGTTGATCGTCGGACCGGCGTAGTTACCCTCATCGCGCAGCTGCACCTCACCGGTATGCACCCCGATGCGCAGCCGGATCGGGGCCAACGGCGCCCGCTGCAACTCCAGCGCGCACACCACCGCATCGCTGGCACGGGCGAACGCCGCCACAAAACTGTCACCCTCACCCTGCTCGACCGGGCGCACACCGTCGTGGGTGGCGATGACCTCCGACACCACCTGATTAAGACGAGCCACCGCCGCGGTCATCTCGCCGGGCTGGGTCTCCCACAGCCGCGTCGATCCCTCGACGTCAGCCAGCAGCAGCGTCACCGTGCCCGTCGGCAAAAGCCCGCTCACTTCAAGCCCACTCCAATCCACTAGCGGTGTGTCCGCACGTGGATTGATCTGGCTCATGCTAGCCAGCATGCGGCGATCACCAGCCCTACTACATCAGCGAAAAGACGTAGAACCGCGCATCACCAGTGCGCATTTCCCAAGTCGGGCTGGCGCCTAGTCGGCCGCCTCGCCCTCGCCATCGGAGGCTTCGCCGTCAGATTCCGGGGCACCGGTTTCCTGCAGCAGGGTCTGCAGCGCCGAACGGGTGATCCGCCGAAACGCCCGGCGCGGACGGCTGGCGTCCAGAATGGCCACCTCCAGGCTGGCCACGCCCAGTCTGGGCTGACCGTTGCTGCTGTTATCGGCACTTTCCGCGCGCAGCGCCTCCACCGCGATGTGCAGAGCATCGTGCAGGTCGGCGTTCTCGGTGAAGGTGTCCTTGAGGGCGGTGGCTATCGGCTCCGTCGTGCCGCCCATCACCACGAAATGCGGCTCGTCGGCGATGGACCCGTCATAGAGGATCCGGTACAGCTCCGGTGGTCTGGTCTCGCCGTAGTGCGCCACCTCGGCGACGCACAACTCGACCTCGTAGGGCTTGGCCTGCTCGGTGAAGATGGAGCCCAGCGTCTGCGCGTAGACATTGGCCAGCTGCCTGCCGGTGACGTCGCGGCGGTCGTACGCGTAGCCTCGGGTGTCGGCAAACTGGATCCCGCCGCGGCGCAGATTGTCGAATTCGTTGAACTTGCCCGCGGCCGCAAAGCCCACGCGGTCGTAGATTTCGCTGATCTTCTGCAAAGACCGCGACGGGTTCTCGGCTACGAACAGCACACCACCGGAGTACGCCAGCGCGATCACACTTTTGCCGCGCGCGATGCCCTTGCGAGCGAGCTCGCTGCGCTCGCGCATCGCCTGTTCAGGCGAGATGAAATACGGGAAGCTCACTTCTCACCCCGCGATTCGGCGTCAGGGCCGAAATTGTCTGCGCGTGAACGGCTTTCGATCACCTGCCGGGCCAGTTCGGCGATGCGCCTCTCCGGCACCTCGGCCGCCCCCTCGGCACCGATGGTGACCGCCGTCGGGTAAATGCCCCGCACCAAATCCGGTCCGCCGGTGGCGGAATCGTCGTCGGCGGCGTCATACAGCGCCTCCACGGCCACCCGGATCGCGGAATCGGCGTCGGTGGCCTGTGAGTAGAGCTTCTTTATCGACGACTTCGCGAAGATCGATCCCGACCCCACCGACTGGTAGCCCTCTTCTTCCAGGTTCCAGCCGCCGGCGGCGTCGAACGACACGATGCGGCCGGCGCTTTCCGGGTCGGAGGCATGGATGTCATACCCCGCCAGCAGCGGGAGAGCCACCAGCCCTTGCATCGCCGCCGCCAGGTTTCCGCGCACCATGATGGCGAGCCGGTTCACCTTGCCGGCGAACGTCAGCGGGACGCCCTCGAGCTTCTCGTAATGCTCGAGTTCGACCGCGTACAGGCGGGCGAATTCCACGGCGATCGCCGCCGTCCCGGCGATGCCGGTGGCCGTGTAGTCGTCGGTGATGTACACCTTCTTCACGTCGCGCCCGGCGATCATGTTGCCCTGGGTCGAACGCCGGTCGCCCGCGATGACGACGCCGCCCGGGTATTTCAGCGCAACGATCGTGGTGCCATGCGGCAGCTGCGCTCCCGCGCCGCCGGGCTGACCGCCACCGCTACTCAGGTTCGCCGGCAGCAACTGGGGGGCCTCGCGGCGAAGGTAGTCGGCAAATGACGACAGATTTGCTGCGGAATTTGCCGAAAGTGAGAAGTTGGTGGAAAGGCGATCAGAGAACGACCAGGTCACTGTCCGCCCTTTTGGACATACGCCCGGACAAAGTCCTCCGCGTTCTCCTCAAGGACGTCGTCAATCTCGTCGAGCAGGTCGTCGGTGTCTTCGGCTAGCTTCTCGCGGCGCTCCTGGCCTGCGGCCGTGCCGTCGGCGAAGTCGTCGTCATCGCCGCCGCCACCGCCACGCTTGGTGTGCTCCTGAGCCATAGCCGCCTCCTGCTTCTCCCAGTTTATTCAACGCTTATTCAAGGCCGCGCCACGTTGCCAGCTGGTCTGCTTCTACCCTACCGTTCGACCCCGACGTTTCCCGCGCTGACCGGCCTTAGCTGGTGAGTTGCTCCACCAGTTCCACCGCGCTGTCCACCGAGTCGAGCAGCGCCCCGACGTGCGCCTTGCTGCCCCGCAGCGGCTCCAGGGTCGGAATGCGCACCAGCGAATCGCCACCAAGGTCGAAAATCACCGAGTCCCAACTGGCCGCGGCGATGTCGGCGCCGAACCGACGCAGGCATTCCCCGCGGAAGTATGCGCGCGTGTCGGTCGGCGGATTGTCGACGGCATCGATCACCTGATGTTCGGTGACCAGGCGTTTCATCGAGCCGCGTGCCACCAATCGGTTGTACAGGCCCTTGTCCAGCCGGACATCGGAATATTGCAGATCCACCAGGTGCAGCCGCGGCGCCGACCAGTTCAGGTTCTCCCGCTGCCGGAAGCCCTCCAGCAGCCGCAGTTTCGCCGGCCAGTCCAGCAACTCGGCGCATTCCATCGGGTCGCGCTCGAGCAGGTCGAGCACGTGCGCCCACGTCGCCACGATGTCGGCCGCGCGGGGATCGGGGTCGCGGCTGTCCACGAGCTTCGCCACCCGGTCGAGGTAAATCCGTTGCAGCGCAAGGCCGGTCATCTCCCGACCATCGGCGAGGGCCACGGCGACCCGCAGCGACGGATCGCGGCTGATCGCATGGACGGCGTGCACCGGCCGGGCCAGCGTCAGGTCGCTGAGGTCTGTCCCGTGCGCCGGGCCTTCTTCGATCAGGTCGAGCACCAGCGCCGTGGTGCCCAGCTTCAGATACGTCGACGTTTCGGCGAGGTTGGCGTCACCGATGATGACGTGCAGCCGGCGGTAGCGGTCGGCGTCGGCGTGCGGTTCGTCGCGGGTGTTGATGATGCCGCGCTTGAGCGTGGTCTCCAGCCCGACCTCGACCTCGATGTAATCCGAGCGCTGGGACAGCTGGAAACCGGGCTCGTCGCCGGAGGGACCGATGCCGACCCGGCCGGAACCCGTGACGACCTGCCGGGACACCAGAAACGGGGTGAGTCCGGCGATGATGGCCGAGAACGGCGTCTGCCGGGACATCAGGTAGTTCTCGTGCGCCCCGTAGGAGGCGCCCTTGCCGTCGACGTTGTTCTTGTAGAGCTGCAGCTTGGCGGCGCCCGGCACGCTGGCGACATGCCTGGCGGCGGCCTCCATGACACGCTCGCCGGCCTTGTCCCAGACCACCGCGTCGAGCGCGTCGGTGCACTCGGGAGCGGAGTACTCCGGGTGAGCGTGGTCGACGTAGAGCCGCGCCCCGTTGGTCAGGATCATGTTGGCCGCGCCGACCTCGTCGGCGTCGACCACCGGCGGCGGCCCGGCCGAGCGGCTCAGGTCGAAGCCCCTGGCATCCCGCAGTGGTGATTCCACCTCGTAGTCCCAGCGGGTGCGTTTGGCGCGCTGAATCCCGGCGGCCGCGGCATACGCGAGAACCGCCTGCGTCGAGGTCAGGATCGGGTTGGCGGTCGGGTCCGACGGCGACGAGATGCCGTACTCGACCTCCGTTCCGATAATCCGTTGCATGCCATAAGCCTAGGCCCGCCGACGATGTGCCCAGCGAAGCGGGGCGAGGTGGGGCAGCGCAGCCGCCGAGCGGTGGGGGGGCGAGGCCCGCTGATCGACGACCCGCACGTCACCCTGATCGCGCGCAATCGCTACCGCGGCACGCGCCGGTCCGCGACGCGCCCGGTATCCGCAGTCAGAACAATGGCTCGGTCTGTAAACCGCAATGCGTGCCGATCACCTCATAGTCGCGATCACGATGTGCCACGGGAACCCCGATCCGCAACGCCATCGCGGCCACCTGGCAATCGATCAGGCTGTGCACGGTGTCACCGCCGCGACGACAGCGCCGGTGAATGGCGGCGGCATCTTCGGTGTCGCGCACTGGGGCAAGCGGCTCGACAGTAAAGCGCTGCAACAGACGCCTCCGCAGTGCTGCCGTGGACTCGTCGGTCGTGCCGATCAATAGCTCCATCATCACCACCTCGGGCACGATCACCTCCGAGCTGGCCGCAATGCGATCAGCCAGCCAGCGGCTGGCCAATGACTCAGAGCTGGAGAGAAATTCAATCCAGACAGAAGTGTCGACAATCATCTACGACTTGTCGGCAGGCCTTATATCCGCGTCCGAAAACGCTTCGATCTCATCATTGGTGAAATCGAAACCGCTGCCCTGCAGCGCCAACGCCTCATCGCGGCCCAACGGCTCACCAACGAGCCTGCGCAGCGCCAGGTCAACGGCACTGCGCTTCGAATTCAGTCGGTACATGCGCTGCGCGGCGGCCACGAGTTCGTCGTCGATTTCGATGTTGGTCCGCGACATTACACCATCATACACCACAAGGTGTCTCCAGGTGTCGGTATGGACGACCCGCCGCCACCGCTGTCCTCAATGGCCAACAGCACGGGGTGGACATCACCGTGCACCACGCCCGCTCCCCCGACGCGCGGATCTGCCTCAGCTTCACCGGACTGCCCAGGTTGACGCCACCCACCCCAGTGACTAATTTCACCGTGTGTCCGCCCCCCAATTCAGCGAAGAATCGGCCGATTTGTCCGGCAAGCGTTACGGCGAGGTGCTTCTGGTCACCCCCGGCGAGGCGGGCCCGCAGGCGGCCGTTTACAACACCTTCCCGCTCAACGACTGTCCCGACGACCTCTGGTCCGCGCTCGACGCGCATACCATCGCCACCGAAAACGGCGCGGCCGCGGCCCTGCTCAACGGCCCTCGCTACTGGCTGATGAACGCCATTGAAAAGAAGCCGCAGGGCCCGCAGATCACGAAGAGCTTCGGGGGGATCGAGATGATCCAGCAGGCGACGGTGTTGTTGTCGTCGATGAACCCCGCGCCGTACGTTCCCAACAGGGTGAACCGCAACACGGTCTTCGTCTTCAACGCCGGGGAAGAGATCTACGAACTCATCGATCCCCAGGGACGCCACTGGGTCATGCAGACCTGGAGCCAGGTAGCCGACCCCAACCTGTCAAGAGCCGACCTGCCCGGGCTGGCCAGCCGGCTCGACCTGCCGGCCGGATGGACCTACCAGCCGCGCAGACTGACCAGCGAACTGCGCGTGGACACAAGGACTCAGGCCGCCGAGGTGCTGCAGGACAACCTGACGAACAGCTACTCGCTGGTGACCAACTGAGCCCGGGCCCTACAGGTACTGACCCAGGTTGGACTCGGTGTCGATGGCCCGCGAGGCGCTCGACGACTTGCCGGTGACGAGGGTGCGGATGTAGACGATCCGCTCGCCCTTCTTGCCCGAAATCCGCGCCCAGTCATCGGGGTTGGTGGTGTTGGGCAGGTCCTCGTTTTCGGCGAACTCGTCGACGATCGAGTCGAGCAGATGCTGGATGCGCAACCCTGGTTGGCCCGTTTCCAGCACCGATTTGATGGCGTTCTTCTTCGCCCGGTCGACGACGTTCTGGATCATCGCCCCGGAGTTGAAGTCTTTGAAGTACATGACTTCTTTGTCACCGTTGGCATAGGTGACCTCCAGGAACCGGTTGTCGTCGATCTCGGCGTACATCCGTTCGACGACCTTTTCGATCATCGCCATGATGCAGGCCGAACGGTCGCCGTCGAACTCGGCGAGGTCGTCGGCATGCACCGGCAGCGTCTCGACCAGGTACTTCGAGAAGATGTCTTGTGCCGCTTCGGCATCGGGCCGCTCGATCTTGATCTTCACGTCGAGACGGCCGGGCCGCAGGATCGCGGGATCGATCATGTCCTCGCGGTTGGAGGCGCCGATGACGATGACGTTCTCGAGTCCCTCGACCCCGTCGATCTCGCTGAGCAGCTGCGGGACCACGGTGGTCTCGACGTCCGACGAGACCCCGGTACCACGGGTGCGGAAGATCGAGTCCATCTCGTCGAAGAACACGATCACCGGCGTTCCCTCCGACGCCTTCTCT
Source organism: Mycobacterium sp. (assembly GCA_031292665.1). Lineage (GTDB taxonomy): Bacteria > Actinomycetota > Actinomycetes > Mycobacteriales > Mycobacteriaceae > Mycobacterium. The sequence continues at coordinate 6,870 of JARLGR010000206.1, forward strand.
CGTGCGCGCTGGAAGATCAACCGGATGTGACGCTCGGTCTCGCCGACGAACTTGTTCAGCAGCTCGGGACCCTTGATGTTAAGGAAGTAGGACTTCGCCTCGCGGGCGTCGTCGCCGCGGACCTCGGCCATTTTCTTTGCCAACGAGTTCGCCACGGCCTTGGCAATCAGGGTTTTTCCGCAGCCGGGCGGGCCGTAGAGCAACACACCCTTGGGCGGGCGCAGCGCGTACTCGCGGTAGAGCTCCTTGTGCAGGAACGGCAGCTCCACGGCGTCGCGGATCTGCTCGATCTGGCGCGTCAGACCGCCGATGTCCTCGTAGCTGACGTCCGGGACCTCTTCCAGCACCAGGTCTTCGACCTCGGCCTTCGGGATGCGCTCAAACGCGTAGCCCGCCTTGGAGTCGACCAGCAACGAGTCGCCGGGCCGCAGCTTGCGCGGCTTGGTGTCGTCGTTGAGAGGGTCGGGGACGCCGTCCGGCAGGTTCTCGGCGACCAGGGGCTCGGCCAGCCAGACGATGCGTTCTTCGTCGGCGTGGCCGATGACGAGCGCCCGGTGCCCGTCGGCCAGGAGTTCGCGCAGCGTGGAGATCTCGCCCACCGATTCGAAGGTGCCGGCCTCGACGACGGTCAGGGCCTCGTTGAGGCGGACCGTTTGGCCCTTCCGCAGCAAGGAGATGTCGATGTTCGGTGAGCAGGTCAAGCGCATTTTGCGACCCGAGGTGAACACGTCGACGGTGTCGTCTTCGTGGGCGCCCAGGAGGACGCCGTAGCCGCTGGGCGGCTGTCCGAGCCGGTCGACTTCTTCCCGCAGCGCCAGCAGCTGTTGCCGCGCTTCTTTCAGGGTTTCCATCAGTTTGGAGTTGCGGGCGGCAAGCGAGTCGATGCGGGCTTCCAGTTGGTGCACATCGCGGGCGGAACGGGCGTTGCCATGCGGCCCCGCCGCGTGCTCAATTTGCTCGCGCAGCACCGCTGCCTCACGGCGTAGTTGCTCCAACTCGGCAGCATCGTCGCTGGACATACCCGACTCGCGGGGGGTATCGAATGCTTCAGAACGCTCTGAGCCACCCATGTTGCGCTCCTTTCCCGCACCCAACGGTGCGGCGATACTTCAAAGCTACCGGCGATTGCCGGTTGATGTGCGCAGTCAAATACCCACGGAAAGTTAAGACTTTCGTCACGCTGGTAAATTCGCCGATGAATCGGGCTGAGCGAAAGGGCCTCGAAGGAACACTGTGACCGCAAAACGCCTCGCCACGGGCTTCGCCGACCCCGCCGCCGTCGGGCCGGCAGCCGCGGATGTGACTTTCGTTGCACCCGTTGGCGACCCCAGAGATCGCCCGCGCGTAACCGGGTAGCCAGCCGGATGCACCGACACCCGCTCGTAGTGCTGATCGCCGCCACCGCCCTGGCGGCGTTCGGGCTCGCGGGGTGTTCCCCTGACCAGTCCAAGAATCAACCCAAGATCGCCTCGTCGCCTGCCGCACAGGCGCCACCCGCGACCTCCATTCCCGTCGCCGCTTCGCCGACCACTCCGCCGCCCGGCCCCGAAGCCCTCACCGCGGTGCTGACCCGGCTCGCCGACCCGAACGTCCCCGGCGCCGACAAGGTGAACCTCGTCGAAGGCGCGACCCCCGAGAACGCGGGCACCCTGGACAAGTTCATCAACGCGCTGCGGGACAACGGCTACCTGCCGATGACGTTCGCCGCCAACAACATCGCCTGGTCCGACAAGAATCCGTCCCATGTGATGTCCACCGTCACCGTCAACACGGCCCAGCCGACCAACCCGAACTTCACGTTCCCCATGGAGTTCACGCCCTTCCAAGGGGGCTGGCAGCTCTCGCGGAAAACCGCCGACATGCTCTTGGCCATCAGCAAGTCACCCGCGCCGCCGCCACCCGCGTCCACGCCCGCGCCGGCACCGCCACCCCCGACGCCGCCGCGTTGATCCCTGCGATGTGGGTCGGCTGGCTCGAGTTCGACGTGCTGCTCGGCGACGTGCGATCACTCAAGCAGAAGCGATCGGTGATTCGTCCCGTCGTGGCCGAGCTGCAGCGCAAATTCAGTGTCTCGGCCGCCGAGACGGGCTCGCACGAGCTGCACCGACGAGCGGGCATCGGCGTGGCGCTGGTCTCCGGCGACCGCACGCACGCAATCGACGTGCTGGACGCGGCCGAACGCCTGGTCGCCGCCCATCCCGAGTTCGAGTTGCTGTCGGTGCGGCGCTCGCTGGTGCGCAGCGACGACGTGGGCTAGCCGGCCGGCCGGGCGCTAGCCGTCGCGTCCCACGCGTTTGCGGCCCAGCGGTGCGGGGGCGACGGCGCCGGGCGCGAGCCGTCGCGTGAACACCAGGAAGGCGGTGTGCCCGCGCATCGAATGCTGCGGCCGGACGGCCAGGCCCACGACGTTCCACCCGCGCTGCAGCGTCTCCCACGCCCGCGGTTCGGTCCAGCACTGCTGGGCCCGCACCGCCTCCACGGCCCGCGACAGCTGGGTCACGGTGGCCACATAAATCATCAGCACACCACCGGCGACCAGCAGCCGCGCGACGGAGTCCAGCACCTCCCACGGGGCGAGCATGTCCAGGACGGCCCGGTCGAAGGAGCCGTCGGGCAGGTCGGAGTCCGCGACGTCGGCGACGATGAGCTGCCAGTTGTCGGGTTGGCGCCCTAGAACGTCATAGAAGTTGGTTACGCTGCGGCGCGCGTGCTCGGCATGGTCGGCCCGCTGCTCGTAGGAGACCACCCGGCCCCCGGGCCCGACCGCGCGCAACAGCGAGAGGGTCAGCGCACCCGAGCCGGCACCCGCCTCCAGCACGCGCGCGCCCGGAAAGATGTCACCCTCATGCACGATCTGTGCCGCGTCCTTCGGGTAGATGACCTGGGGTCCGCGCGGCATCGACATCACATAATCGACCAGCAGCGGGCGCAGCGCCAGGTACAGCGCGCCGTTGCTGGATTTGACCACGCTGCCCTGTTCCAGCCCGATCAAGGCATCGTGTGCGATCGCGCCGCGATGGGTGTGGAACTCGGCGCCTTCAGTGAGCATCATCGTGTAATGCCGACCCTTGGCGTCGGTCAGCTGGACGCGTTCCCCGGGGGCGAACGGGCCGGTGTCGGACACGCCGTCTAGCGTGCCAGCCGACTCGCCGCGCCGGCTGCTCGGGGTTGTCGGCGCTGCGGCCTAGGCTGCGGTTCATGACCGAGCTGCTGGGGGAACGCACGCGGCGGCCGGCCTTGTCGCCGTCGCGGGCGGCGGATTTCAAGCAGTGCCCGCTGCTGTATCGGTTCCGGGCGATCGACCGGCTGCCCGAGGCGCCCTCGCTCCCGCAGCTGCGGGGGTCGGTGGTGCACGCCGCCCTGGAGCAGCTGTACGGCCTGCCGGCCGCGCTGCGCGGGCCCGACACGGCGATGTCGTTGGTGGAGCCGGCGTGGGACACGGTGATCGCCGCGGAGCCCGACCTGACCGACGGGCTGGACGCGGCGCAGCGTGCCGACCTGCTGGACGAGGCCCGCGCGCTGCTGTCCGGCTATTACCGGCTCGAAGACCCGACCCGCTTCGACCCGCAGTGCTGCGAGGAGCGGGTGGAGGTCGAACTCACCGACGGCACCCTGCTGCGCGGCTTCATCGACCGCATCGACGTCGCCGCCACCGGCGAGTTGCGGGTCGTCGACTACAAGACGGGCAAGGCGCCCCCCGCCGCGCGAGCGCTGGCCGAGTTCAAGGCGATGTTCCAGATGAAGTTCTACGCGGTGGCGCTGTTGCGTTCCCGCGGAGTGCCGCCCGCGCGGCTACGGCTGATCTATTTGGCCGACGGCCAAATCCTGGACTACTCGCCCGACCATGACGAGTTGCTGCGTTTCGAAAAGACGCTGATGGCCATCTGGCGTGCCATCCAATCCGCGGGCCAGACGGGCGATTTCCGTCCCAGCCAGTCCCGGTTGTGCGACTGGTGCCCCCACCAGCAGCACTGCCCGCTTTACGGCGGAACCCCCCCGCCCTACCCTGGGTGGCCGGATCACGCACGCGCGGAGGCGGCTTCGCGGCCGACGGAGCCCGCGGCCTAACCGATCGCGGCGACCCGTCCCCCGCAAGCGGGAGGTACCCCCAGCGCCCGGCTACGCCGCGCTTGCGATCGCCTCCTAGTCAAGCGGCGACCCGTCCCCCGCAAGCGGGAGGTACCCCCAGCGCCCGGCTACGCCGCGCTTGCGATCGCCTCCTAGTCAAGCGGCGACATCTCCTGCAGCATGGTGGGAATCAGCTCGCTGACGGTCGGGTGAATGTGCATCGTGCGCGACAGCGTGGTGTACGGCGCCTTGGCCGACATCACATCCAGGATCGCGTGAATGGCCTCGTCGCCGCCGACCCCGAGGATGGCGGCGCCCAGGATCTCCTCGGTGTCCGCGTCCACCACGACCTTCATAAAGCCTTGTGTCTCACCTTTTTCCACCGCCCGGCCGACCCGCGTCATCGGCCGCTTGCCGACCAGAGCGCTACGGCCCGACGCGCGGACCTGGTCGACGGTCATGCCGGCGCGCCCCAGCGGTGGATCGATGTAGAGCGTATAGGTCGCGATGCGCTCGCTGACCCGGCGGGGATCGTCGTCGAGCAGATTGGCCGCGACGATTTCGAAGTCGTTGTAGGAGGTGTGGGTGAACGCGCCCTTGCCGTTGCAGTCACCCATCGCCCAGATGTTTTCGACGTTGGTTCTGAGTTGGTCGTCGACCACGATGTAGCCGCGGGTGTCGGTCCGCACACCGGCGGCCTCGAGGGCCAGGCCGTCCGTGTTGGGGCGGCGCCCCACCGCCAGCAGCAGATGACTTCCGGCGATGGGGTCCGCCCCTGCTCGCGGGGTGAGTTCAAAACCGTTTCCGCTCTTGGTGACTCGCACGTCGTCGGCGCCGACGACGATGTCGATGTCTTCGGCCGCCAGGATCTCCCCGATCGCCGCGGAGACGTCCTCGTCCTCGCGCGACGCCAGCCGCGGTCCGCGTTCCACGACGGTCACGCGGGCACCGAAGCGCCGGTACATCTGCGCGAACTCCAGTGCGATGTAGCTGCCGCCGACGATGACGAGGTGCGCCGGAAGCGCATCGAGTTCGAGGATCGACACGTTGGTGAGGAACCCGACGCCGGACAGTCCCGGGATGTCCGGCACCACCGCGCGGCCCCCGACGTTGAGGAAGATCCGGTCCGCGCGCAGCAGACTCTCCCCCACCCTCAGCGTATGGGGGTCCTCGAAACGGGCGTGACCGCGAATGACGGTGCAGCCCTCCATGCCGTCCAACCAGCTTTCGACACCCGCGCGGTCCGCCAGCATGATGTCGTCTTTGCGCGCCTTGACTTTCGCCATGTCGACACTGATCGGCCCGGTCCCGACCCCCTATTCGGCGCCGCGCCGCGCCAGATGCGCGGCGTGCGCACTGGCCACCAGCGTCTTGGTCGGGATGCATCCGCTGTTGACACAGGTACCGCCGATCAACTTGCGCTCGACGACCGCGACGCGCTGCCCGGCCGCCGTCAGCCGACCCGCCAGTGGGGGCCCGGCCTGTCCCGCACCAACAATGATCGCGTCGAAACGCTCTGTCACAGGCTGGCCGTCGCCGCGAGGATCGCGAAGCCACCCAGGATGGCGACTGCGTCCTCGAGCAAGGCGATCGGCAGGTCGTGTCCGTCGCGGGCGGCCACCAACCGCCGGCGCGCGTGATAGCCGCCCAAGGTGCCGAGTACCGCACCGACCACGCCGGCGCCCAGCGAGCTGAAGGTGTAGTGCCATGCGGCGCCAATGACCGCGCCGGCGAATGCGCCCAGCACGATCCGGGCCACGAACGACGGCGGCGCGGTACGGGCAGGGGTCTTGGGAAGTTTGTCGACGACCAGTTCGCCGACCGCAAGGACCGTCAGGACCAGGACCGTGATGATGTTGGCCACCCAGGACGCCCAGGTGCCGTGCAGGTTGATCCAGCCCAGGAAGGCGGCCCAGGCGACGACGGCGGGAGCCGTCAGTGAGCGCAACCCGGCGACGATTCCGATCAACAAGGCCATCAGCAGAACGAGAAAGTGTGTCATGGGAACCCTCCTGGGGACCAACAGCCCGCCGAAATGGGGCTGAGGCCTATGGAGGTGACACGGCAGTGGCCCTTCAGTGGCCCTAAGCGGACGCTAACACAGCCGCGCGGGTTATCAGAACCGGCAGAACCTGATGTCGGACGCCAGGATCGCCTTGGCGCCGATGACGGAGAGCTCGTCCATGATCTCGTTGACGCCACGGCGGGGCACCAAAGCGCGGATCGCGACCCAGTCCGGGTCGGCGAGCGGGGCGATGGTCGGTGACTCCAACCCCGGCGTGATCGACGTGGCTTTGTCCAGCACCGAGCGAGGGCAGTCGTAATCGAGCATCAGGTATTGCTGGCCGAAGACAACGCCCTGCACGCGCGCGATGAGTTGATTGCGCTCCGCGCCGGCCTCGCGGTGGCCGTCCCCGTGGTGATCCGCGCGCTCGATCAGCACCGCCTCCGAATCGCACAGCGGTTCACCGAAGGCCACGAGGTCGTGCAGGCTCAGGGTGCGTCCGGACCCCACCACGTCGGCGATGGCGTCGGCCACCCCGAGTTGCACCGAAATCTCCACGGCTCCGTCGAGCCTGATGACCGTTGCTTGAATACCGCGCTCGGCCAGGTCCTTTCGCACCAGATTGGGGTAGGCGGTGGCGATGCGTTTCCCGGCCAGGTCGGCCGTCGTCCAGTTGCGGCCGGCGGGGCCGGCGTAGCGGAAACTCGACGAGCCGAAACCCAACGCCAGGCGCTCGCGCACCGGCGCGTCGGAATCCAGCACCAGGTCGCGTCCGGTGATGCCGAAGTCCAGCTCTCCCGAACCGACATAGATGGCAATGTCTTTGGGCCGCAGGAAGAAGAACTCGACCTGGTTGACGGGGTCGATGACCGTGAGGTCCTTGGGGTCGGTGCGGCGGCGGTAGCCGGCCTCCGCGAGGATCTCGGTGGCCGGCTCGCTCAGCGCGCCCTTGTTGGGTACCGCGACCCGCAGCATGCTCACAGCTTCCGATAGACGTCGTCGAGGGACAGTCCGCGGGCGATCATCAGCACCTGCGTCCAGTACAGCAACTGGCTGATCTCGTTGGCCAGGGCATCGTCGGGCTCATGCTCGGCGGCCAGCCACACCTCTCCGGCCTCCTCCAGGATCTTCTTGCCCAGCCCGTGGATGCCCCCGTCCAAGGCGGCGACCGTCGCGCTGCCGGGCGGCCGGGTGCGGGCACGCTCGCCGAGTTCGGCGAACAGATCCTCGAAGGTCTTCACGGCCAGCGATTGTTTCACGCGATGACGAGCAAAGTCACGGCGGTTTAGCTCGGTTCGCCCGCCGCCCCGCCGCGAGCGTGCGGAGATTGCCAGGTTCAGCGGCGTGTCGCCGTACAAACACGCACCCTCGCGGCCGCAAGGGTCAGACGTTGAAGTACTTGGCCTCGGGATGGTGCAGGACGAACGCGTCGGTCGACTGCTCGGGGTGCAGCTGCAGCTCCTCGGACAACGTCACGCCGATGCGTTCGGGCTCCAGCAGCTCGACCATCTTGGTCCGGTCCTCCAGGTTGGGGCATGCCCCGTACCCGAAAGCGAAGCGGGCGCCCCGGTAGCCGAGCTTGAAGTAGTCCTCGACGGCGTCGGGGTCCTCGGCGGACACCGCCCGGTCTCCGGAGAACTTGAGCTCCTCGCGGATACGGCGGTGCCAGTACTCGGCCAGCGCCTCGGTCAGCTGCACGCCGAGACCGTGCACTTCCAGGTAGTCGCGGTAGGAATCCGACGCGAACAGCTCGCCTGCGAAGTCGGCGATCGGCTGGCCCATCGTCACCAGCTGGAACGGAAACACGTCAACCTGGCCCCGCTCGGCGGCCAACTCCCGCGACCGGATGAAGTCGGCGATGCACAGGAACCGTGCCCGCTGCTGCCGCGGGAACGTGAACCGGTAGCGCTCATCGGCGTCGGGACGGGGCTCGGCCAGCACGACGACGTCGTCGCCCTCGGACACCGCCGGGAAGTAGCCGTACACCACCGCGGCGTGCGCCAGGACGCCGTCGGTGGACAACCGGTCCAGCCAGTAGCGCAGGCGGGGGCGGCCCTCGGTCTCCACGAGCTCCTCGTGCGACGGCCCGTCATTACCGCGCGCACCGCGTAATCCCCACTGGCCCAGGAACAAAGCGCGCTCGTCGAGCAGCGCGGTGTAGTCGGCCAGGGTGAGGCCCTTGACGATCCGCGACCCCCAGAACGGCGGGACGGGGACCTCGACGTCGGCGGCGACGTCGGAGCGTTCGGGCACCTCGACCGGCTCCTCGGCCGCCTTGCGCTGCTCGGCAATGCGCTTGGACCGCTCGTGGCGGGCCTTGCGCTCGGCTTCCTTCTCGCGCGCCTTGACGGCGTCCGGGCTGTCGGTGTCCGGCGCCTCGCCCCGTTTGGCGCTCATGATCGTGTCCATCAGCTTCAGGCCCTCGAAAGCGTCTCGCGCGTAATGCACTTCGCCTTCGTAGACTTCGGCCAGGTCGTTTTCCACGTAGCTCCGGGTCAGCGCCGCGCCGCCAAGCAGCACCGGGAACTTCTCGGCCACGCCGCGGGTGTTCATCTCCTCGAGGTTTTCCTTCATCACCACGGTGGACTTCACCAGCAGGCCGGACATGCCGACCACGTCGGCGCTCTTGTCCTCGGCCACTTCGAGGATGTTGGCGATCGGTTGCTTGATGCCGATGTTGACCACCTCGTAGCCGTTGTTGCTCAAAATGATGTCGACCAGGTTCTTGCCGATGTCGTGCACGTCGCCCTTGACGGTGGCGAGCACGATGCGGCCCTTGCCCTGGTCGTCCTCGGCCTTGTCCATGTGCGGTTCCAGGTAGGCGACCGCGGTTTTCATCGCTTCGGCGGACTGCAGCACGAAGGGCAGCTGCATCTGTCCGGAGCCGAACAGCTCGCCGACGGTCTTCATGCCGGCCAGCAGGTTCTCGTTGATGATCGCCAGCGGGGGCTTCTCGGTCATCGCCTCGTCAAGGTCGGCCTCCAGGCCGTTGCGCTCGCCGTCGACGATGCGCTGGGCAAGTCGCTCGAACAGCGGCAGCTTCGCCAGTTCCGCGGCCCGCGATTCCCTCGACGACGCCGCCGACACCCCCTCGAACAGGGCCATGAGTTCCTGCAGCGGGTCGTACCCCTCGCTGCGGCGGTCGTAGACCAGGTCCAGCGCCACCTTGAGCTGTTCTTCCGAAATCCGGCTGATCGGCAAAATCTTCGACGCGTGCACAATCGCCGAGTCCAGCCCGGCCTCCTGGCATTCGTGCAGGAACACCGAGTTGAGCACCTGGCGCGCAGCGGGATTGAGGCCGAACGAGATGTTGGACAACCCGAGGGTGGTTTGCACCTCGGGGTGGCGCTTCTTCAGCTGCCGGATCGCTTCGATGGTTTCGATGCCGTCTTTGCGGGACTCTTCCTGCCCGGTGGCGACGGTGAACGTCAAACAGTCGATGAGGATGGAGGATTCGTCGACGCCCCAGTTGCCCGTGATGTCGTTGATCAGCCGCTCGGCGATCTCCACCTTCTTCTCGGCGGTGCGGGCCTGGCCCTCTTCGTCGATGGTCAGCGCCACCACCGCGGCGCCGTGCTCGGCGACCAACTCCATGGTCTTGTGGAACCGTGATTCGGGGCCGTCGCCGTCCTCGTAGTTCACCGAGTTGATGGTGCACCGCCCGCCCAGGTGCTCCAAACCCGCTTCTAGCACGGCAGTCTCGGTGGAGTCCAGCATGATCGGCAGGGTCGACGCCGTCGCCAGCCGGCTGGCCAACGCCGTCATGTCGGCAGCGCCGTCGCGGCCGACGTAGTCGACACACAGGTCAAGTAGGTGGGCGCCGTCGCGGGTCTGGTCCTTGGCGATGTCCAGACACTTCTGGTAGTCCTCGGCGATCATCGCCTCTCGGAATGCCTTGGAGCCGTTCGCGTTCGTTCGCTCCCCGATCATTAACACCGAGGCTTCCTGTTCGAACGGGACGGCGGTGTACAGCGACGAGACCGACGGCTCGTCGTCGATGTGACGCTCGCCGCGCCGCTTGGTCCCATCGTTGAACGGGGCGACCGCCGCGGCGACCTCCCGGATGTGGTCCGGGGTGGTGCCACAGCAGCCACCGACCAGCGAGAGCCCGAACTCGGTGAGGAAGCCGGCCAGCGCGTCGGCCAGTTCGTGGGGCTGCAGGGGGTACTCGGCGCCGTGGGCGCCCAGGACCGGCAGCCCGGCGTTGGGCATCACCGACACCGGGATGCGGGCGTGCCGGGACAGGTAGCGCAGGTGTTCGCTCATCTCGGCCGGACCCGTCGCGCAGTTCAGGCCTATCATGTCCACGCCCAGCGGCTCGACGGCCGTCAGCGCCGCGCCGATCTCGCTGCCCAGCAGCATGGTGCCGGTGGTCTCCACGGTCACGTGCGCGAACACCGGGATGTGCCGGCCCAGCTGGGCCATCGCCCGCCGCGAACCCAGCACCGCGGCCTTCAGCTGGAGCAGGTCCTGGCATGTCTCGACGAGGATGGCGTCGGCGCCGGCCTCGAGCATGCCCAGCGCGGCCTCGGCGTAGGCGTCGCGGATGAGCCGGTACTCGGTGTGGCCCAGGGTGGGCAGCTTGGTGCCAGGCCCCATCGAGCCGAGCACGTAGCGCTTGCGGTCGGGGGTGGTCAGCTCGTCGGCGACCCGGCGCGCGATGGCGGTGCCCCGCTGCGAGAGGTCCCTGATCCGGTCGCCGATGTCGTAGTCGCCGAGGTTGGACATGTTGCAGCCGAAGGTGTTGGTCTCCACGGCGTCGGCGCCGGCCTCGAAGTAAGCCCGGTGGATTGTCTCCAGCACGTCCGGACGCGTCTCGTTGAGGATCTCGTTGCAGCCTTCCAGGCCGCGGAAATCGTCAAGCGTGAGATCGGCGGCCTGCAACTGAGTGCCCATCGCGCCGTCGCCGACCACCACCCGCTGCGCCAAAGTGTCCAGGATGTCGGTGTCGTAGCGGTGTTCGTTGATGGCAGTCACCCCACAAGGATAGTCGTTCTATGGAATCTGCCCAGCGGTTACAGGCCTCCGCCAGCTGCTCCGAAGCAGTCCGCGAAGGTCTGCGCAGGCAACCTGGTTGACGCCGTACGCTGATTCTGTGACCCGCCCGGATGCCAGCGCCGCGCTGCCCGAATTGCACAACACCGTCGTCGTGGCGGCGTTCGAGGGATGGAACGATGCCGGCGACGCGGCCAGCGACGCGCTCGAGCACCTCGAGGCCATCTGGGAAGCCGACCCGATCGTGGAGATCGACGACGAGGCGTACTACGACTACCAGGTGAATCGCCCGGTCATCCGCCAGATCGACGGGGTGACGCGGGAACTGGTGTGGCCGGCGATGCGGATTTCGCACTGCCGGCCCCCGGGCGGCGACCGCGACGTCGTGCTGATGCACGGGGTGGAGCCCAATATGCGCTGGCGGACGTTCTGCGCCGAGTTGGTGGCCATCGCCGACAAGCTCAACGTCGACACCGTGGTGATCCTGGGCGCCCTGCTGGCGGACACACCGCATACCCGGCCGGTGCCGGTCTCGGGTGCCGCGTACTCCCCCGAGTCCGCGAAGCGCTTCGGCCTGCAGGAAACCCGCTACGAGGGGCCCACCGGGATCGCCGGGGTGTTCCAGGACGCGTGCGTGGCCGCCGGGATTCCGGCGGTGACGTTCTGGGCGGCGGTGCCGCACTACGTGTCGCAACCGCCCAACCCGAAGGCGACGGTCGCGCTGCTGCGCCGGGTTGAGGACGTGCTCGACGTCGAGGTCCCGCTGGAAGACCTGCCGGCGCAGGCCGAGGAGTGGGAACAGGCGATCACGGAGATGGCCGCCGAGGACGAGGACCTCGCCGAATACGTGGCGTCGCTGGAACAGCGCGGCGACGCCGAGGTGGACGTGAATGAGGCCCTGGGCAACATCGACGGCGACGCGCTGGCCGCCGAGTTCGAGCGCTACCTGCGCCGCCGCCGTCCCGGTTTCGGGCGGTAACGCCTTCCCCGCGTCCACCGAACGTCGACCAGTTCGCGGAACGTTTGCAAGATTTTGCGCATCAACTCGACGTTGGGCGATCCAAGGACAGGTTGTAGCTGCTGGTGGAGCGGCCGAGCGCGGCGACTTCGGCGTCCATTCGGGGCATCAGCTCGGCCGTGTGCCTCAGGATGGGGAATTCGCCGAGTGGGGTGGACAGCACCGGCTTGAGCCACCGGAACAGACCCACCCAGCCCGGGGAATAGATGCGGCGCGCGCGGCCCTCGATCCCCTCGACGAAGGCGTCCGCGCAGTTGTCGACCGTGGTGGTCTTGTTCAACGGCCACGGCAACTTGGCCAGCAGTTCGGCGAACGCGGGCAGGTCGGCCTTGGTGTCGCGAACCAGGGCGGTGTCGATCCACGACATATGTGCCGAACCGACACTGACGCCGTGGTGGGCCACCTCCAGCCGCAGCGCGTTGGCGAGCGCCTCGACACCGGCCTTCGACGCGTTGTACGGGGCCAGGCCCGGGGCCGCCGCGTACGCCGCCAGTGACGAGACGATCAGCACGTAGCCGCGGCGGTCGATGACCGCCGGCAAGGTGGCGCGCACGGTGTTGAAGACGCCAACCACGTTGACGTCCTGCACCCGCTTGAACGCCTCGGGATCGACCTGCAGCAGCGACCCATAGCTGGCGATGCCCGCGTTGGCCACCACTACGTCGATGCCGCCGAAGCGTTCGACGGCCTGTGCCGCGGCGGATTGCATGGCGGGCAGGTCGCGCACGTCGGCGACGGCGGTCAGCACCCGCTCTTCGCCGAGCTCGGTGGCCAGCGTGGCCAGCTCGGCCTTACCGAGATCGGTGAGGACCAGTTTGGCACCCCTGTTGCGCAGCCGACGGGCCACCTCGGCCCCGATCCCCCGGGCGCCGCCGGTGATGAAAACAACTTTGCCCTGCAATGACGTCATGGTCGAAAAGGTACTCCGTGGATACCTCAGCCGTGGCTACAGGTCCACCCCCAGTAGCGCATCGACCGCCGTGGCCACCAACTTCGGCGCCGCCGTGTCGTGGCCGCCGTACTCGAGCGCATCGGTGGCCCAACCATCGACCGCCGCAAGCGCTTTGGGAGTGTTGAGGTCATCGGCCAGGTAGCGGCGCATCCGGGCGATGACGTCGGCGGCGTCCGGGCCGGCGGCCAGCGCGGTCGCGGTGCGCCAGCGCTGCAGCCGCGCGTTCGCCTCGTCGAGCGCTTCTCGGCTCCAGAACCGGTCCGCCCGGTAGTGCCCGGCCAGCAGGCCCAGCCGGATGGCCGCCGGCTCGACGCCCTGCGCGCGCAGCTCCGACACCAGGACCAGGTTGCCGCGGCTCTTCGACATCTTGTGCCCGTCCCACCCGATCATCCCGGCGTGCACGTAGTGCCGCGCGAATCGCCGCTCGCCCCGGACACACTCCGCATGCGCGGCGGTGAACTCGTGGTGCGGGAAAATCAGGTCCGCGCCCCCGCCCTGGATGTCCAGGCCGCTGCCGATTCGGCTGAGCGCGATTGCCGCGCACTCGACGTGCCAGCCGGGCCGGCCGGCGCCGAACGGTGACGGCCAGCTGGGTTCGCCCGGCCGTGCCGCCCGCCACAGCAGGGCGTCGAGCTCGTCGGACTTGCCCGGCCGGCCCGGGTCGCCGCCCCGCTCCCCGGAGAGGCGCAGCATGGTTTCGCGGTCATAGCCAGACTCGTAGCCGAACTGAAGCGTCGCGTCCGCCCGGTAGTAGACATCCGGGTATTCCCCTATTTCCGGGTCGATGACGTAGGCGGCCCCCGCCGCCAGCATCTTCTCGACCAGCTCGACCACTTCGGGAATCGCCTCGGTGACGCCGACATATTCGCGCGGCGGCAACACCCGCAGCGCCGCCATGTCCTCGCGGAACAGGGCGACCTCGCGGTCGCCGAGCTCGCGCCAGTCGATACCGTCGCGCTCGGCGCGCTCCAACAACGGATCGTCGACGTCGGTGACGTTCTGCACGTAGTGCACGTCATGGCCGAGGTCCAGCCACTGGCGGTGGATCACGTCGAACGTCAGGTAGGTGGCCGCATGCCCCAGATGGGTCGCGTCGTAGGGGGTGATCCCGCAGACGTACATGGTCGCCTCTGAGGCAGGCCCAGCGGCCGCCGTGACCGGCCGCACCTGCCGGTCCGAGGTGTCATACAGCCGTAGCTCCGGACCGCGGCCCGGCAGCACCGGAACCGGCGGGTAGGCCCATGACTGCATATCGTCGACTCTAAACGCGGCCGAGACTAGCGAAATTCCCGGCGGATGGCGTCGAGCAGGATGGGTGCCAGCTCGGCGCGGCACATCACGAAGTCGGGCAGGTAGGGGTCGAGCTGGTTGTAGCGCAGCGGCGACCCGTCGAGTCTCGAGGCGTGCATGCCGGCGGCCATCACCACCCCGGCCGGGGCCGCCGAATCCCACTCCCACTGACCGCCCGCGTGCACGTACGCATCGACGTCGCCGTCGATCATCGCCATCGCCTTGGCGCCCGCCGAGCCGATCCCCACGGGTTGAATGGGCAGCGTCTGCCGGATGCGGTAGAGGACGGCTGGCGGCCGGGTGGCGCTGACGGCTATCCGGATGGGGCTGGAAATCCCGACTCGGGCGGCGTCGGCGGTCACGGTGTCGCTGCGGTAGACAGTGTTTCCGCGAGCCGGTAGCGACACCGCCGCGTCGGTGATCTCCCGCCTGTTGTCGGTTGGGCCGCCGGTGGGACGCTGCCACAGCGCGATGTGTACCGCCCAGTCGTCGCGTCCGGGCGTGGAGAACTCGCGCGTGCCGTCCAACGGGTCGATGATCCACACCCGGTCGTGCTTGAGCCGGACCAGGTCGTCATACGCCTCCTCGCTGAGCACCGCGTCGCCGGGCCGCTTGGCGCGCAGCCGCCGCAGGATCAGGGCGTTCGCCAGGCTGTCGCCCGCGTCGCCCAGGGCCCAGGGATGGCCGAAGCCCATCTCCTCGCGCACCTTGAGCAGCAACTCCCCCGCGTCCGCGGCGAGATCGGCAGCCAGTGCGGCGTCGGTCATCTCATCCGCGTCGGGGCTCACCGCCTCAGTATCGCCGACGGCCGGGTGCGCCTCAGAACGCCGGCCAGGGAATCGGACGATGCCGATTCGGGCCCGGCATGACCGGGGTGTCCAGCAGCGCGCACGCGCGCATGCGCAGCGCCGCGATCTCCGTCCGGGTGATCTGCCCGGCCAGCTCATCGCTGAACGAGCCGGTGAGGGCGTCGGCGAGCCCGGCAACCGCCCCCAGCGTCTCGTCGTCGACCGGCTTGCCGGCCCAACCCCACAGCACCGTGCGCAGTTTGTCCTCCACGTGCAGGCACACCCCGTGGTCGACCCCATACACGCGGCCGTCGAGGCCGAACAGGATGTGGCCCCCCTTGCGGTCGGCGTTGTTGACCAGCACGTCGAACACCGCCATCCGGCGCAACTGGGTGTCATCGGCGTGCATCAGGATGACCTCGTCGCCGGCATAGTCGTATGCGCGCAGCACCGGCAGGTAGCCCGGCTGCGATTTGCCGACGGGAAACAGGTCGACCAGGTCCGGCCCGGGCCTGGGGTCGGAGTCGGCCGCGTCACCGGGTTGCTCGACCCACAGCTGCAGCATGCCCGGACCTGCGGGACCTTCGCGAATCACCGTGTAGGGCACGATGTTCCAGCCCAGCTGCCGTGACACCAGATAAGCGCAGACCTCGCGGCCGGCCAGGGTTCCGTCGGGAAAATCCCACAGCGGCTGTTCCCCGGCGACCGGCTTGTAGACGCAGTGCACGGTGGAGTCGCCGAGTGTGGATTCGCACAGGAAGGTGGCGTTGCTGGCTGAGCGGATCCGGCCCAGGATCGTCAGCTCGCCGTCCCGCAGCACCTCGCGCCGGTCATTCCTCGAGGTCATCGTTCGGCCCGGGCGGCGCGCTGCGCCTGTAGCCGTTGGTGCGCGCGCAGATGTGGCCCTCCGGGTCCAGCGGTTCGTCACACAGCGGGCACGGCGGACGTCCCGCCGAGATGACGCGATTCGAACGCGTGGCGAACTGCCGGGCGGACTCCGGCGTCAAGAACACCCGGACCGCGTCGGGGCCGTCCTCGGTGTCGTCCAGCACCACCGACGCGTCGAACTCGGCGTCGGTGACTGCGAGCAACTCGACCACCACGGTTTGCGCTTCCGAATCCCAGCCCAGGCCCATGGTGCCGACCCGGAACTCGGCGTCGACGGGCGTGATCAACGGGCTGAGATCGTCGATCTCGGTGGGCTCAGGAGGCACGGGTGTGCCGAACCTGCGGTTCACCTCCAGCAGCAGCGCACCGATGCGCTCTGCCAGCACGGCGACTTGTTGTTTTTCCAATACCACTGACACCACGCGGGAATCGTGCGCCGCCTGTATGTAGAAGGTCCGGTTTCCGGGTTGGCCGACGGTCCCGGCCACGAAGCGGTCGGGTGTGCGGAAGACGTGGATTGCGCGGGCCATGGCACTTCCAAAATACCGGCTGTTGAGGTCGCTGTGCGATCCGATCGCGGCTCCACCGCGGAGGCACCGAAATCAATCCGCATTAATCCGTGGAACCGCCGATTACCGCGTCGCTTGACGGCACCGCTGCCGGCGGCTGTTCCGGCTCCCCGTTGGGCGCGCCTTTGGACTCACCCTGAGCCTCATCCTTTGGTAGGGGCCCGGCCCGCAACGGGGCGGACAGCCGCGCGCCGGTGTGGTTGACGTGTACGACGAAAGGCCGCAGTTCGGTGTAACGGATCACACTCACCGACGCCGGGTCGGCCGTGACGCGCTGGAAACCGTCCAGATGGATGCCGTACGCGTCGGCGATCACCGACTTGATGACGTCCCCGTGCGTGCACGCCACCCACAAGGCGTCCCCGCCATGTGCCCCGCCATGTTCCAAGGCGAGCCGCCGGTCGTGTTCGCGGACCGCGGCCACCGCGCGCGCCTGCACCTGCGCCAGACCCTCACCGCCCGGGAACACCGCCGCGCTCGGATGAGCCTGCACGACCCGCCACAACGGCTCGCTCGTCAGGTCGCCGATCTTGCGGCCCGTCCACTCGCCGTAGTCGACTTCGGCGAGCCGCTCCTCGATGAGCGGCTCGAGGCAAAGCGCTTCGGCGAGCGGTTCAAGGGTGCGCCGGCAACGCAGCAGCGGCGAACTGACGAGCGCCCGGATCGGCAGATCACCGATCCGATCGATCAGCCCGGCGGCCTGCTCGCGGCCCTTGTCGTCGAGGTCGACACCCTCGGAGCGACCGGCCAGGACGCCCGCGGTGTTCGAGGTGGAGCGGCCGTGCCGCAACAGGATGACGGTCATGCCGCGGCGCCCAACCGCCCGCACATCGCCGGAACCGCAGTCACGACGACGACCGTACCTGGTGCGGGCGGCCGCTACCGGACGTGACTAGCGTGACAAATCCACCGCGTGCGCAACCGAGTCGCGCACCGCCGCGGTCAGGCTGCGCTCGTCGGTGAGGTCGATGTCGACCAAGCTGCGCACCGCCCTGGCGACGACGTCCTCGACCTGCGGAACCGGGCCGACCACCCGCGGCCGGTAAACTTCGACGACGAGTGATCCGTGCTCGATGTGGAAGGAAAAACTGCGTCCATCACCAACTTGGCCGTAACCGCTGGCGAAGATTCCCGTCGACAGGTCCTCGACAGCAAACTCGTCGGATGCGGCATGCCGGTCAACGATGACGGTCATGACGCGACCATACCTCTCCGGTCGGGCTCGGAGTAGGCAACATGGCCACATTGGGCGCGAATCCGTTCCTTACAATCGGATCCCGTCCTCGTTACGCAAGGGAAAATAATTGCTGTCACAGCATGCGGCATGGAAACGGCAAGCTCGTCGCGGTTTGACCAACGCGCTGCTTTTGCTGGGAGTGGTCTCGGGATGTTCGTCGAATCCGCTCAGCAGCCCTCCGCCCACGATCGAACCGGCGCAGCCGGCCGCGTCACCGCCGGTGTCTCAGGTACCCACCGGTGCGGTGCGGCCGCTGTCCGGACGGGCCGCGGCGGCGGTCTTCGACGACGGCACCCACCAACTGGCCGTCCTGGTGCCCGGCCCCGATCCGGCGGCGCCCGCCGGCATCAGCGTGTTCGCCGGCGGGCAGCAACCGCCGCGCGTGATCGCCCTGCCCGGTCCGGTCACAGCGTTGGCCGACGACGGCCGTGGCACGGTCTACCTCGCCGCCCACGGCGGCTACTTCGTGGCCGACCTGTCCAGCGGTCACACGGCGGCGGTGAGCGTCTCGCAAGCCCAGCAAGTCCAGTTCACCGCCATCGCCCGGCGCGGCGACGGCAAGCTGGTGCTGGGCAGCGCCGACGGGGCCGTCTACCTCCTCGCCGCGCAGCCGCCGGACAACAGCGGAACCGCCGCGGTCGCCAGCCGGAACAAGATCTTCGCGCGCGTCGATTCCCTTGTGACACAAGGTAATACGACAGTGGTCCTGGACCGCGGACAGACCTCGGTCACCACGATCGACGCCGGTGGCCGTGCCGAGCAGGCGCTGCGCGCCGGCGAGGGCGCGACCACCCTGGCCGCCGATCCGTTGGGCCTCGTCCTGGCCGCCGACACCCGCGGAGGCCAACTGCTGGTCTACGGCGTGGACCCGCTGATGTTGCGTCAGGCCTACCCGGTGCGGCAGGCCCCGTACGGCCTGACCGGCTCCCGCGAGTTGGCCTGGGTTACCCAGACCGCTTCGAATATGGTGATTGGTTACGATCTGTCCACCGGGATTCCCATCGAAAAGGTGCGTTACCCAACCGTGCAGCAACCGAACTCACTGGCCTTTGACCAAACGTCGGGCACTTTATACGTGGTGTCGGGATCCGGTGCGGGCGTCCAGGTCATCGAGCACGCGGCGGGTACATCTTGACCACGCCCCGGTGGAGTCGGCTGCCCGCGGGGTGGGACGCCGAGATGTCGGACGACTACGAGTGGGTGCCGTTGCGCCTGCCGCCGGAAGTGACCCGGGTCAGCGCTTCCACCCGGTTGTCGATCGAGGCCGAATACCGCGGCTGGGAGCTCACCCGGGTGCGGCTGTATACCGACGGCAGCAGACGAGTATTGTTGCGCCGCAAGAAAACTCGTCTGGATAGTCGGCTGCCCGACCAGCCCGAACTGTGACGCATGCTCCACGTCATCGGGTGTACGGCCTGGTGCGACGCCTGTTCTTCGTACTCCCGCCCGAGCGCATTCACACGCTGGTCTTCGCCGTGCTGCGCGGCGTCACGGCCGTCGCCCCGGCGCGGTGGTTGTTGCGCCGGCTGCTCGGTCCGACCGATCCCGTGCTGGCCAGCACCGTGTTCGGGGTGCGTTTCCCCGGACCGCTCGGCCTGGCGGCCGGCTTCGATAAGGACGGCCTCGGGCTGCGCACCTGGGGCGCGCTGGGTTTCGGGTACGCGGAGGTCGGGACCGTCACCGCGCGGCCGCAAGCCGGCAACCCGGCCCCGCGCATGTTCCGGCTGCCCGCCGACCGCGCCCTGCTGAACCGGATGGGGTTCAACAACCTTGGCGCGGGCGCGCTGGCGATCCAGCTCACCCGTCGTCGGCCCGAGGTACCGATCGGGGTCAACATCGGCAAGACCAAGACAACCCCGGCCGCCGAGGCCGCCGAGGACTACCGGGCCAGCGCCCGGCTCGTCGGCCCGCTGGCGTCGTATCTGGTGGTCAACGTCAGTTCGCCGAACACGCCAGGGTTGCGCGATCTGCAGGCGGTCGACTCGCTGCGGCCCATTTTGTCGGCCGTCCTCAGTGAGGTCTCGGCGACGTCCAAACCGGTGCTGGTGAAAATCTCGCCGGATCTCGCCGATTCGGACGTCGACGACATCGCGGACCTGGCCGTCGAGCTGGGCCTGGCGGGCATCGTGGCCACCAACACCACGGTGTCGCGCGAGGGCCTGCTCACCCCCGGCGTCGACGAGCTGGGCTCCGGTGGCATTTCCGGGCCGCCGGTGGCGCGCCGCGCCGTCGAGGTGCTGCGCCGGCTCTACGGCCGGGTCGGTGATCGCCTGGTGCTCATCAGCGTCGGGGGCATCGAGACCGCCGACGACGCGTGGGAGCGGATCGCCGCGGGCGCGTCGCTGCTGCAGGGGTATACCGGCTTCATTTACGGAGGCGGGTTGTGGCCCAACCACATTCACGACGGCATCGCCCGCCGGCTGCACGACGGCGGGTTCGCCTCACTCAGCGACGCGGTCGGGTCGGCGGCACCCAAGCCCGGTTAGGCTGCTCCTTCGTCCTCGTCGTCTTCGTCGGCGAGGATTTTTTCGGGGTGATGGAACGTGTTGACGCGCGGCTGACCGCGATCGAGATGTGGCGGTGGAATCCATTGGGTATCGCCCCGGGCGTCCTTGCGGGTGGTCCATCCGCCCGGGCCGACCAGTCGGTGGTCGGAGCCGCAGGCCAGCGTCAAGGTGTTGACGTCGGTGTGGCGGGTACTGGCCCAGTCGTCGACATGGTGGACTTGGCACCAGTAGCCGGGCACGTTGCACCCGGGTCGCGTGCAGCCGCGATCCTTGGCGTACAACACGATTCGCTGGCCGGGTGACGCCAGCCTCTTCGTGTGGTACAGCCCGACCGCTTTGCCCTTGTCGAAAAGCGCCAGATAGTGGTGAGCATGGCGGGCGAGGCGGATCACATCGCTCATGGGCAGCCGGGTGCCACCGCCGGTGAGGCCCGTGCCGGCTGCGGCCTCGAGGTTTTCGAGGGTGGTGGTCACCACGATGGTGGCCGGTAAGCCATTGTGCTGCCCCAACTGTCCCGAGGCCAGCAGCGCCCTGAGCGCGGCGTTGAGTCCGTCATGGTTGCGCTGGGCCGCGCTGCGGGTGTCGCGCTGAATGGTTTCGTCATCGGGTGACCCGTCGACTACGGGTGCGTCGTCCTCGGGATTGCACATGCCGGGTGCGGCAGTCTTGGCCAGTACGGCCTCGATGCCGGCGCGTGCCTCGGGGGTCAGGAGGGCGCGCAACTCGGACATGCCATCCAGACCTTGTTTGCCCAGGGTCAGGCCGCGGCGCCGCGCGCGGTCCTCGTCGCTGTAGGTGCCATCAGGATTGATGCAGTCAGCGAGCCCATCGGCCACATCGGTGACCTCATCGGGCCGGAATTGGGCGGCCAGCTCGGCGAGATGCTGTTCGGCGCTTTCCCGGGTTCCGGCATCAACCCAGGCCGGCAGCTGATTCAAAAACCGCCGGATGACCTGGACATGACCGGCCCCGATCTCTCCGGCGCGCTCACCAGCGGCCGTGCCGGTCAACAACGGCGGCAGCGGTTCGCCGGTGACCGCGCGGCGCGGCCCCAGATCGGCGGCTTCGGCTACCCGCCGGCCAGCCTCCGCGCGGGTGATGCGCAAGCGGTCAGCAAGCACGTGCGGCAGCTTGCCGCCCAACTCAGTGGAATCCGTCTGCTCGGCGAGCTGATTGATCAACTGGTGCCGCGGGACCCGCAAGCGTCGAGTCTCCTGCTCCAGCCGCTCCAGCAACGCCAGCCGCTCCGGGCACGTCAACGCGTCGTACGAATGCCCGACAATCCGGGACACCGCAGCCCGCAGCGCGTCGAAATCCTCCTGGATTCCTTCCCGGCTGTTCGAATGCATGTTCGGATAGTATCGATGCCCGCCGACAAGAATCGCCGCCCCGGGACGCTGGAGGCAGAGGTGACGCGAGTTTGTCGATCGTGTGGGAATCCGCAACAGCCGAGCGCGGACGCCCGCTCTATGTCTGCTCGTAGGTGCCGTGGATGACCGCCCGCGCGATCGCGTGCTGGAACAGGTTGAAGCCGAGGAACGCCGGGCTGGCGTCCTCGGCGAGATCCAGCTTGTCGACGTCGACGGCGTGCACGGCGATGTAGTAACGGTGCGCGCCGTGGCCCGGGGGCGGCGCGGCGCCGATGTAGCGGCGCATCCCGGCGTCATTGACCAATGTCAGCGCGCCGCCCGGCAGTTCGCGGCCGTCGCCGGCACCGGCGGGCAGTTCGGTGACGTCGGCGGGCAGGTTGGCCACCGCCCAATGCCAGAACCCGGATGCCGTCGGCGCGTCGGGGTCGTACACCGTGACGGCGAAGCTGCGGGTCCCGCCGGGGAACCCCGACCAGCTCAGCTGCGGGCTGACGTCTTCTCCGCCGGCCCCCATGATCCCGCTGACTTGGGGCTTTGCAAGCGGCTGGCCGTCGGTGACCGATTGCGAGGTCAACGTGAACGTCGGCAGCTTCGGTAATAAGGCGTACGGGTCGGGCGCGGTGCTCATAGGTGATCCTCTCGTGACGTGTCTTCAGCAGTGTGTCGGGACTTCAGCAGTGTGTCGGGACTTCAGCAGTGTGTCAGGAAGTGTGCCAGCACATCGGTGCCGAACCTCAGCGCGTCGACGGGCACCCGCTCATCGACGCCGTGGAACAGCGCACTGAAGTCCAAGTCCGGCGGCAACCGCAGCGGGCTGAAGCCGAAACAGCGAATACCCAGGCGCGCGAACGCTTTTGCGTCCGTACCGCCGGAGAGCATGTAGGGCACCGTGCGGGCGTCCGGGTCGAGCGCCAGCACCGCGGCATTCATGGAGTCGACCAGGTCACCGTCGAAGCTGGTCTCGTACGACGGGAAGTCCTTGATCCACTCGCGTGTCACGTCGGGGCCGATCAGCTGGTCGACCTCCGCTTCGAACGCCGCCTTGCGGCCCGGAAGGATTCGGCAGTCCACCACGGCTTCGGCGGTCGCCGGGACGACGTTGGCCTTATAGCCGGCCTTGAGCATCGTCGGGTTGGCGGTGTCGTGCAGCACGGCCTTCAGCATGCGAGCCGTCGGGCCCAGCTTTTCGATCACCCCCTCCACGTCGGCCGATTCGGGGTCGACCGTGAACCCCGTCTCCTCGCCCACGGCGGCCAGGAATTGGGCCACCGTGTCGGTGAGCACGAGCGGGAACCGGTGACGGCCCAGCCGGGCAACCGCCTCGGCGACGGCGGTGACGGCGTTCTGGTCGTGCACCATCGAGCCGTGCCCCGCCGGGCCGCGGGCGGTGAGCCGCATCCACGACAGCCCCTTCTCGGCCGTCTCGATCAGGTAGAGCCGCCGTTCCCCACCGTCACGGCGCGGCACGGTCAGCGTGAAGCCACCCACTTCGCCGATCGCCTCGGTGACGCCGTCGAACAGCTCGGGCCGATTGTCGACGAGCCACTGCGCCCCGTAGCTACCGCCGTGCTCCTCGTCGGCCACGAAGGCGAACACCAGGTCCCGGGGCGGCACGATACCGGCCCGCTTCAACTGCCGGGCGATCACGATCATCATGCCGACCATGTCTTTCATGTCGACCGCGCCGCGGCCCCAGACGAAGCCGTCTTCGACCGCACCGGAGAACGGATGCACGCTCCAATCGGCCGGCTCCGCCGGCACCACGTCGAGATGCCCGTGAATGAGCAGCGCGCCCCGCGAGTTGTCCGCTCCCGCGAGGCGGGCGAACACATTGCCGCGGCCCGGCGCGCCCGACTCGACGTAGTGGGGCTCGTAGCCCACCTCGGCGAGCTGCTCGGCGACCCACTGGGCGCACTCGGCCTCGCCCTTCGTCGTCTCGGCTTCCCCGGTGTTGGTGGTATCGAACCGGATCAACCTGCTGACGACCTCGACCACGTCATCGCCGGGGTTGACTGGATTGTTGGTCGCCCCGTTTTCTACGGTCACAACCCCCTTTCCTACCATTGGCCGGGCCGCGTGGTTCAGGCGCCGAGTGACCCGGCCAGGCTGGGTCTGGGTTGGGTCCCAGCGGGCCGATCCGTTAGCCTTAGCTGCCAACCCATGCGGTTGGTCTGTCCGAGTGGCGGAATGGCAGACGCGCTAGCTTGAGGTGCTAGTGCCCTACTAATGGGCGTGGGGGTTCAAGTCCCCCCTCGGACACCGTGTGGGACGAGGCGTTCGCGCCGATGGATCGTTTGCGGAGCCGAGCAGTGATCACGCGCCATTGAGGTAGGAGCAATCCGGATGCGCGAGTCGCCCTCGACCCTTGGGAATCCCCTTCGGGTGCACAAAGGCGACGCCACGCTGACGATCACGATGCCGGGCAAGCGCGCCACCTACGACGCGGGTGAACGACCTGCGGATGCCCGTCGACCGTCACCTACGCCACTTCGCGCAACGCCACAAAGTTCGTCCACCTGGCGCACGGCGAACCTATACATTCAGGGCCGGCCAGTGAAAAATGGCCGAGTAACAGCGTCTGGATGATGCCGGGGTCTTGTTCATCCTGCATGGCGCCATTTCTCGATCCCCTTCGGAGTACCGCATGAGCAAACACTACGGGTCGATCGCGTTCACCGACGACGTTCGCGCCGTCCAGTGTGACCACGGCAGCCGGGCCTTCTATGACCGCAAACGCAACGTGGGGCAGGCGTCACGCGGCCCAGACCCGCTGACCGCGGACGAGAAGGACTACCTCGGCCAGCGCGACAGCTTCTACCTGGCCACAGTCGGCGAGGCCGGATGGCCCTACGTTCAATTCCGCGGAGGTCCAACGGGTTTCATCCGGAGCTTGGACGACCACACCATCGGGTGGGCCGACTTCCGCGGCAACCTGCAATACATCTCCACCGGTAACCTCGCAGGCGACAACCGGGTCGCGATCATCGCCGTCGACTACGCGCACCGCCGCCGCCTCAAGATTTTCGGGCATGCGCGCATCGTCACTGCCGACGAGGACCCCGACTTGGTTGGCTCCCTGGTTGATCCGGAATACCGGGCCGTCGTCGAGCGCGCCGTCATCGTCGCCGTCGAGGCGTACGACTGGAACTGCCCGCAACACATCACCCCGCGGTTGACCGCCGCCGAACTCGAAACAGAGCTGAAACCGGTACGTGATCAACTGGCAGTGCTGCAAGCGGAAAACGCTCGCCTGCGCGAACAGCTTCATGACCGTCACTGATGCGCGCTCCACGGCCATACGGGTACGTTTGCAAGGCAACAAGATTCGCCGTGGAGGGATCAGATGGCCAAGCTGCTATCGGTGAACGTCGGTGTGCCGAAGAACGTCGCCTGGAACGGCCGCACCGTGTACACCGGCGTTTGGAAGGCTCCGGTGGACGGACCACGCATGGTTCGCCGGCTCAACGTCGAGGGCGACGGTCAAGGTGATCTCGGCGGCCACGGCGGAGAGAACCGCGCCGTGCTCGTGTACCAACTCGCCTCCTACCGCCACTGGGCGGCCGAACTCCGCCGTGACGACCTGACACCGGGCGCCTTCGGGGAGAACTTCACCGTGGACGGACTACCCGACGACGAGGTCTGCATCGGCGATCGCTACCGGATCGGTCAGGCGGTCGTCGAGGTGACTCAGCCAAGGGTCACCTGCTATCGCGTCGGAATGCGGATCGAAGAGCCACGCATGCCAGCGCTGCTGGTTTCGCATCGAAGGCCGGGGTTCTATTGCCGCGTCCTGACCGAAGGCGAGGTTGAGGCCGGACAGGACATCGTCCAAATCAGCACCGGACCAGAGCAAGTCACCGTTGCCGAAATCGACGCGCTGCTCTACTTGGCCGACCATCCCCGCGACGCTCTCGAGCGTGCGCTACGCATCCCGGCGCTGAGCCCGGGCTGGAAAGGGTCCCTGCAGAACCTGCTCAATCAGGGCGCGAAGACGGCAACCGGCAACAGCGGATTGACCGGTACCAGCGCACCGCCTCCAGCCTGGGCCGGCTTTCGCCCACTGCGAGTGACCAACTCCCACAACGAAAGCCGAACCGTACGCTCGTTGTCGCTGTCCGACGCCGGAGGCGCCACTCTGCCGCCATGGCTGGCCGGCCAGTCCGTCACGCTGCGTGTTCCGGCCGGGCCGGGCGGTACACCACTCATCCGTAACTACTCACTGTCCAACGAACCCGCCTCCGGCACCTATCGGATCGGCGTCAAGCGGGAGCCACGCGGAACCGTCAGCGCATACCTCCACGACCACGTCGAAGTCGGCGACTTGCTCGACGTCGCGGCGCCGCGCGGCTCTTTCTTCCTCGAAGGCGGCCACGAGCCGGTGATTTTGCTGTCCGCCGGAGTGGGTGTCACGCCCGTCCTGTCCATGCTGCACTTCCTGCTCAAGACGGGCTCGAACCGACCTCTGTGGTGGCTGCACGGCGCCCGGGACGGCTCCGAGCACCCATTCGCGGCCGAGGCACGGGAGCTACTGGAACACCTGCCTGACAAGCACTCTCGCATCTTCTATAGTCGGCCGACGGCCACCGACCGCCAGGGTGTCGACTACGACCGGCGGGGCCGACTCTCGGCCGACAATCTCTCGACGCTTGGCCTGGCCGCCAACGCTCAGGCCTTCGTGTGCGGCCCGGAATCGTTCATGGACGAAATCCGCGAGGCGCTCGTGGCGAATGGAATTGAGCCCTCACGTATCCACACGGAGATCTTCGGCGCCCACGCCGGTCTCACTCCTGGTATCAGGGCCAACGCAAACCCTCCCCACCAGCCCGAAGGCCCGGTCGGTCCCGGACCCGAAATCCAATTCGCGCGCAGCGCGATCTCGGCGCCGTGGGCGCCTGCTTATAAAACGCTGCTCGAGTTCGCCGAAGCGTGCGATGTACCAACCCGGTGGTCATGCCGCACCGGCGTCTGCCATAACTGCGAAACGGCGCTAGTTTCCGGGCAAGTGCGCTACGACATCGAACCCCTCGAACCCCCCGCGCAGGGCAACGTCCTCATCTGTATCTCGAATCCAGCCGAGGATGTCGTTCTCGATTTGTAGCGAAGCGCACGCCGACGCACGAGGCGCCGCCCGGCTGCAGCGACCCTCACCGAACTGGAAGACCGCTTTCCGGCGCTGCGTGCCTACACCGACATGCAGCGTCAGCACACCACCGAGGACATCGCCCAAATCGTCGATTTCCTCGCCCCAACACAGCCCCAGCCCACGCCGCAAATGCCGCGGCACTCTCGCCCTTGTGGTTGCGCTGTCGGACCTCGTGAGTTCCGATCAGAGATTTGTCCGCAGTGCAATGTCGTTCTGCAACGCTACGTCGTGCGAGCGTCTCGACGACGTGCGGACCCGGCCTGCGCGAATGTAGCTCCCCGTGGGGCCGATCGGTGGAAGGTCTACCGCGTCGATGACATCGCGCGCCGCGCTTTCCGGCGATGACATGAACACACCGCCGAGCGCACCGATGATTCGTAGTGGGCCTCCGGCACTGCGCTGGAAACCGCTGCGAACACCACCCGGGTCGACCATGTAGACGCCGATCTCGTCGGCCCACTGTCGGGCCAAAGCGTAGCCATAGGCCAGATTGGCTAATTTGCTGTACGCGTATGCGCGCAGTTGGCCCCAGCCTTGCGCGTATGTCCAATCCGTGACCGGTTGTGCGTGCGATTCCAGGTATGACGTCACCATCACCACGCGAGCGGCCTCAGTCCGGATCTCAGACTTGCCCAGCAAGGGTTCGAGCGCGGCGGTAATTGCCGCAGCCGCCAGGTGATTCACCGCGATGGTGCGTTCGACCCCGTCGACGGTGAGCTGACGAGAGGCAAATGCGGCACCGGCATTGTTGACCAAAGCGTCCAGGCCTTTCGGCGCATGGACCCGAACCTGTTGAGCTAAGGCCGCGACGTTATCGAGCGACTCCAAATCGGCAGCCACCGGTACGCAGTGGTCGCGGACCGCACCCATGCGGTTGACGGCGGCGTCGGCCCGTTGACTGGTTCGACCATGCACCAGAACTGTCCAGCCTCGTTGGGCAAGCCCCCGGGCGACATGCTCGGCCCGCTCGCCGCATTTGGCGAGGAGATCCGAGACACCGACCCGGAACTGCTTGATCTCGTCGCTGAGGGGTTGCGACGCCTGACCGACCTGGTCACCAATGCTCTCGACGCGATGCGCCGCAGCGGCGAGTTGCATCCCGATACCGACGCCCAACGCCTGGCCGTCGTCGCTGTCACGGCATACGAAGGTGGGCTGCTGGTCGCCCAGATACAACGCGACGTCACCGCACTACAGATCGCCCTCGACTCCGCGATCGCCATTATCGAGACACACCGCGTCTGACGGCGACATCGAGCTGAACCAACCCCTCACCGCAACCCGGCGACCGGGTCCCCACTTGAACAGATCCACCTGGATCAACCAACCCGGGTCAGGCCGTGGTTCGCATCGGAGCTCTGGTCGAGTGCGGTGAAATCCTGGAGGTCGGTGTGCTCGGCTGGTGCATTGTCGATCGAGTGCAGCCTGCGCTGGGCCCGCTGGACTGTGGCATGTCTTCCGCCGCAGACGCGGTAGCGGGGACCCCCGCCCGCCGTACCGAGAATGCTCCCGGCGAGACCGGGGTACGCTAACCGCCGCGGAGGCATCGGGTCGGCCGCCGCGTCCTCAGCCAGCAGCAGCCTGGAATGCGAGCCCTTGAACCCACCGCGCGGCTTCTTCCGCCAAACGGCACGGCGCAGCTTCGTTGACCGTCGTGAAGCGGGGCGCGCGCTGGCCGAAGAGCTGGCGTTCTACCGCGACGGAGAAGACGTGCTGGTGCTCGGGCTGGCGCGCGGCGGCGTCCCGGTGGCCTGGGAGATCGCCGCCGCGCTACACGCCCCGCTCGAAGTGTTCCTGGTCCGCAAGCTGGGGGTGCCGCGCTGGTCGGAGCTGGCGATGGGCGCCTTGGCCAGCGGCGGCGGAATCGTGATGAACGACGACGTGGTGTCGAGCCTGCACGTCACCGACGAGCAGGTGCGCGAGGTGATCGTAAGCGAGCGGGCCGAGCTTGTCCGGCGTGAGCACGCGTATCGCGGCGACCGCCCGGCCGCCGACCCGCGCGGCAAAGTCGTGATCCTGGTCGACGACGGCATCGCCACCGGCGCCAGCATGCTGGCCGCCGTCCGGGCGGTACGAGCCGCCGGTCCGAAATCGATCGTCGTGGCGGTCCCCGTCGGACCGCAGTCAACCTGCCGTGGGCTCGCGCGGCAGGCCGACGACGTAGTGTGCGCGACCATGCCGCCCGGGTTCGAGGCCGTCGGCCAGGTTTACGGCGACTTTCACCAGGTCACTGACGACGAGGTTCGGGAGTTGCTTAACACGCCGCCGAGCTGAGCGCGTGCGGTTTACTTGGCCGGCTCGTCCGCGCCGTCATCGGCGGGCACCGCCGACTCGTCGGTTGCCTCGTGTGCATCTTCATCCGAGACTTCCTCGGGGTAATCCACGGCGCCGCGATCTGCCGGATCTGCTACGGCCGTGTCCTCATCAGTAGCCTCGCCGCCCGCATCGCGTCGCTGGCGTTCCCGCAGCGCGTCGATGATCAGCAGCACCACACCCAACACGCTTGCACCGATGCAGACCCACGCCACCAACTCGTTGCTGGTGACGACAGCGAACACGAGCGCGACGAGCCCGATCAGGGCCAACGCCAGTGCAATGATGAGCATCGGTCATCCTCCAGCCGAAAAGCGGGACGAGCTAGGTCCTGAGCGGGTCCGGTATGCCGATCTGGCGTCCGGCACAATCCGGAGCCTAGTTCTTACCCCGGTTGAATTGGTCGAAGCCGCCCGCGTCGGCACTGGAGTCGACCGGCGCCGCCGACCCGCGCTGGCCCAGCTCCTCGAGCTGAGATTCCAGGTACGTCTTGAGCCGGGTGCGGTACTCCCGTTCGAAGGTACGTAGCTGCTCGAGGCGGCCTTCCAGCACCGTGCGCTGCTGGTTGATGGTTCCCATGAACTCGGAGTGTTTACGCTCGGCGTCGGCCTGCAGGGCGTCGGCCTTCTCCTGGGCTTGCCGCAACTGAGTCTCGGAGCGCGTCTGGGCGTCGGCCAGCATCGCGTCGGCACGCTGCCGGGCATCGGCGACCGTGGTCTCGGCGGTGTGCCGCGCCTCGCTCAGGATCTGATCGGCGTTGGCGCGGGCATCGGCCAGCATCTTGTCCGACTCGGCCTTGGCGGTGCTGGTGAGCCGGTCCGCGGTGTCTTGAGCGAGGCCGAGGACCCGGGCGGCCTTCAGGGCCTGCTCCTCGTTGGTTCCCGTAGGGGCCGCAGCGGCGGCCGGCGCGGCCACGGGCGCCGGCGGCGCCGGCTTGGCCTCGGGCTCGGGCTCGGCGAGGGGAATCG
>JARLGR010000207.1 GCA_031292665.1 Mycobacterium sp.
CGACGCGATCATCCAGTGCCAGGAGGCGGGGATCGTCCAGGGCACCGATCCGCGGGAGATCGCCGCGCCGCTCTGGTCGCTGGTGCACGGCATTGCATCGCTTGCCATCGGTGGTGATCTGCAAGCCGTCGGCATCGAGCGGGCGCCGGAAAATCTGGTGGACGGCGTTGTGGCTCAATTGCTTTGAGGCGAGTCCCAGCAATCACAGAATTTGGGGGATATGCTGATGTGCCCGCCTCCGCGCGACAATGCGGCCGGGTGCGAAGGGGTTTCCGGGCGTGGCCTCAGCGGACCCGAGTTGGCTCACATTAGTGCGCACCGTCGGCGCGGATTCTGAGGAGTGCGGTGCGGAGCTCGTCGGGTAGCGGGTCGGCGAATGTCAGAGTTTGGTTGCCGGCCTTGATTTTCACGGTTCTGTAGCGGCGGCCGGTTCGAACGAATTTTTTGTCACAAATTTTGCTTAGCCACTGGCGTGACTGTGCGTCCGACCGACGGTTTCGAGCAGGGCGAGCCGTTGAGCGAGTGGGATTGCTCGGCGAGAACGATGATTCCGGTTGCAATTGTCGTCGGCTACGGCGCGGGGCGGGCAGAATCGCACCATGGCGGCTACCCGGACGACGGTGTTTCCCGCACGCCACGTGATCACTATGGACCCCGACCTCCCCGAGGCCACCGCGGTCGCGGTGTCCGGCAGTCGGATCAGCGCCGTCGGCACAGCCGACGCGTTGGCCGTTCTGGGGACGGTGGACCAAACCTTCGCCGATGCGGTGCTGTGTGCCGGGCTGATCGACCAGCACCTACACCCCGTGCTCGGGGCCACCACCCTGACCACCGAGGTCATCGCAATCGAGGACTGGGTGCTGCCCGGCAGAACCTATCCCGCCGCGCACTCGGCAGAGGACTACCGGCAGCGGCTGGTGGCCGCCGAGAAGGCGTTGACCGATCCCACGGAGTGGCTGTTTTCGTGGGGCTATCACAAGCTGTGGCACGGGCAGCTCGACCGGCGCCTGCTCGACACCGTCAGCGCCACCCGGCCCATCACTGTCTGGCAGCGCTCGTGCCATGAGTGGTACCTCAACACCGCGGCCATCGACGCACTCGGCCTGACGGCCGCCGACATGGCCGGTCACGGGCCGGCCAGCGACATGGTGGATTTCGACGCCGGGCACTGGTGGGAAACCGGCATGAACCTGTTGCTGCCGAAGCTGTCACCGGTTTTCGGCACGCCGGAGCGAATGGCTGCCGGCCTTCGCCAGCTCGTCGCCTACCTGCACCACAACGGGGTCACCGCCATCAACGTGCCGGGCCTGATGTGGGATGTCGAGCCGTGGCCGCTGTATCAGCAGATCCTCGGCTCCGACGAAACCCCCTTCGGCTCAACTTTTCTCGTCGACGCCCGCAGCCAGGCCGGCTCCGGGATGGACCCCGCCGACGCGGTCGCCGACGCCGAGGCGCAGATCGCGCGGGCTTGCAGCGGCAAGGTGCGGCTGCTGCCCAAGCAGGTGAAGCTGTTCGCCGACGGGGCGATCATCAGCCAGCTGATGCAGATGCGCGATCCCTACCTGGATGACTCCGGCCATCCGGACCTGTGTCACCACGGCGAATGGATGATGCAGCCGGACGTATTCCGCGCCTTCGCCACGGCTTACTGGAACGCGGGCTGGCAGCTGCACATCCACGTCAACGGTGACGCAGGGCTCGACCTGGTCCTCGATGCCATCGAAACCTGCATGACCGCGCATCCGCGCAACGACCACCGGACGGTGATCGTGCACTTCGCCAACTCCACCGAGGCCCAGGTCGATCGCATCGCCCGCCTCGGCTGCATCGTGTCCGCGAACTCCTACTACCCCGTCGGGTTCGCCGACCAATACCGCGCCCACGGCCTGGGCGCCGCACGCGCCGACCTGATGGTGCGTGCCGCCTCGGTGCTGCGCCGCGGCATCCCGCTCTCGCTGCACTCCGACCTGCCCATGGGCCCCGCCGCACCGTTGACGCTGGCCTGGTGTGCGGTGAACCGGCGCACACCCAGCGGGCGGATCGCCGGTCCCGAACAGTGCATCTCGGTGCACGACGCGCTGCGCGCAGTCACCATCGAGGCGGCCTACTCGTGGCGGCTGGAGAACGAACTGGGAAGCATCACCCCGGGCAAGCGGGCCAACTTCACCGTGCTGGCCGAAAACCCCTACACGGCAAACCCGCTGCAATTAAAGGATATCGCGGTGCTGGGCACCGTCTACGAAGGACGCTGGTATCCACTGACCGGTAGCCGTACTTGATCTGCAGCGTCGAACTGGCTAAATACGGTGTCTCAGCACATTGATTACACGGGTGAAGCAGGCGGGCGGACCCGTGAAGGCGACCACCCGCCCGCGTTGCGGGCCGCCCCGGGACCCGGCGGCCTACGGCCCCGATTTGGTGCGCACATTCCGGCCGATGCGACGGGAACACGGCAGGTCAAACCGCTGCAGCTATCGACAACCGTGAATCGCGAGTCCCAGCAGTCACAGAATTCGGGGGATATGCCGATGTGCCCGCCTCCGCGCGACAATGCGGCCTCGGTTTTTAGGTGTGGCCTCAGCGGACGGCGATGAGGGTCAGACTGTCGTGAATACCCGTGAAATCAGCTTCATTGTGGGTGATGAGGGGGATACCCAGCGCGACGGCGACCGCCGCTATGAGCAGGTCGAAACGGCGCGGCTTAGGGTCTCGGCCGGCGGCTCGAACCGTGGCGCACAATGCCCCGTAAATCCGCGCAGCGCGGGTATCGAACGGAATCGGATCAAAGGTTTGGGTGATCCAGTGGTAGCGCCGCTCGCGGGTGACGTTGAGGAGCTGACTTCGTCACGTCCGGCGAGCGCCTGGGCCTGCGGACACGCGCCATCACTAGGATGATCGACGCGATTGTCCTTGCCGCACAAGACTGGCCGGACAGATGCGGGGAGATCGGTTTCGACGACCGCCAGACCAAGCTCCTCGCGCGGATGCTTCGCACCAGAATCGGTAGCCTGCGATAGCGCTCGGCCTAGCGCTGCGGCTGCGGCCCCCAGCCCGGTCGCAGTGGCGGCAGGTCACTGAGCCCGGGATCAGACGGCTCGGCGCTTTCCCCGTCGTCGTCAATCCACCGGCGACCGTACTGGTCGGGAATCGCGCCCCAGCCCCAATAGGGCAGCGGCGACCGCGGCACGATCCCCAGTTCGGACTCCGGGTCAATCCGTTCCGGTGCCACCTCGCACAGATGCGTCCAGCCGTCGCCGAAGTCGAACTCGTAGACGAACTGCTCACCCAATGACAACGTCGACAACGTCATCGCGCCGCCGTCGAGGAGTCCCTCGTCGAAGTCGTCGAACTCGGGCTGACCGATGACGCGGCCCTCGGCCAGTTCGAACTTGTACAGATGCGAGCGATCCCAGCGAGCGAACGCGGTGTCGATCGCCTCGGCGAGTTGGCTGAACCGATGCGACCGGGCGGCGGCAAAGATCCGGCCCGGCCGCGGCCGGTACCGCTCGCCCTGGCCGCTGACCAGGTCCACCCGGATCGACAACCACGTCCGCGCCATGGTCAGTAACACTACTTTTCGCGTCGGCGTAGCATCAGCCCAAACTCACAGAGCCGTGAGTGAGGGAAGACAATGAGCGACACCCACACCGACGTCGACAAATGGGATCGTGGCCTGACCGAGCACGTCGTCGCGCTGACTCGGCCGATCGTCAAGCGCTATTTCCGTTCCGAGGTGCGCGGTCTGGACAACATCCCACCCGGACCGTCGCTGGTGGTGGCGAACCATTCCGGCGGCATGCTCACGTTCGACCTCTCGGTGTTCGCCGTCGACTATTACGACACGTACGGCTACGACCGTCCGCTCTACGCGCTCGGCTTCGACACGGTGTTCGCCGGGCCGGCGGCCGACTTTTTCCGGCGGACCGGGGTGATCCGCGCGACGCGCGAGAACGCCGCGGAGGCGCTGGACGCCGGTGCCGTCGTGTTGGTCTTCCCGGGCGGCGACTTCGACGTGTACCGGCCGACCTTGGCGGAAAACGTCATCAACTTCGACGGCCGAACGGGCTACGTGACCACGGCGCTGGAGGCGAACGTGCCGATCGTGCCCGCGGTCTCCATCGGCGGGCAAGAGAGCCAGTTCTTCTTGACCCGCGGCCAATGGCTGTCGCGCCTGCTTCGGCTCACCAAGCTGGAGCGCAAGCTATTCCGAACGAACATTCTGCCCATAACCTTCGGCTTCCCGTTCGGGCTCAGCGTCCTCGCGCCGGTCAACATGCCATTGCCCACCAAGATCGTCACCGAGGTGCTGCGGCCGATCAATCTCGCCGAATTCGGCGCAGCTCCTGACGTCAAAAGGCTGGATGCGCATGTGCGTTGGGTGATGCAAAAGGGGCTCAAGACCCTGGCCGCCCAGCGCCGCTTCCCGATCGTCGGCTGACGGGCGTCAGCGCTTCCTGGGTCGCTCGACCAGCCCCGACTGCACGAGCGCGTCGTCGATGAATCGCTGCACCGGTCGCGAGCGGAAAAATCCGGTGTGACCGCCCGGGTACCACTGGATTTCGGGTTTGCCCCAGTGCTCCCAGAGTCGGGAGATCTGGTCGCGGGGGTGTACCAACCGGTCGGCGACGCCGGCGTAGATGAAGCGGCCTTGCATCGGCACCCGTGGGGTCAGTGCCAGCGGCGAGATCATCCGGCCGAGGGGCTTGGCCGCGTTCATCGTGTGCCGCAGGCCGGCGTGCCCGCTGAGGCCGGCGTGGCGGCCGACCAGCCCGACCAGGTCGACGGCCGGCACCCCCAGGATCGCGCACGTGAGGCCGTCGTCGAGGCTGGCGACCAGCGACGAGATCAAACCACCGAGGGAGATGCCGTTGAGCCCGATCGCGGCGTCGGGCTGCTGGGCGCGGATCCAGGACAACAGGCGCCGGACGTCCCATACCGCCTGCGCGGTGCCGTGGACGTCGTCGAGCACGTCCTCGCTGGGGAACGCGACGCCTTTCGGCAGCCCGCGCGCCCGGGGGCCGTGCATGGGCAGCACGGGCA
Organism: Mycobacterium sp.; assembly: GCA_031292665.1. Taxonomy (GTDB): domain Bacteria; phylum Actinomycetota; class Actinomycetes; order Mycobacteriales; family Mycobacteriaceae; genus Mycobacterium. Next base: position 5,041 of record JARLGR010000207.1, read on the forward strand.
GCACGACGTTCAGGTCGAGATCGCGGTACAGATGCCAGGCGTGGAATAGCGCGAGGTCGATCGCGGCGCGGCCCATCTCGGCGCCGTGGATGCAGACCAGCCAGGGTCGCGGCCGGCGGTGCCGCAACACCAAGGCGTACTCGCGGTTGTTGCCGGTGTAGCTGAGCCAGCGTTCCCGGCCCGGTTCGCCCGCGTGGGGCTCGTAGTCGCTGTCGAAGGACAGCCGCTCGTAGGTGCGTCCCATGCTGGTGACGCGCTTGACCGTGACGTCGGTTGGGGGCGGGGGCGGGGCGAAGAACTCCTCGGGATTGTCGAGCCAGCCCCTATCGCCGTAAACCTTCTGCGCCGCAAGCACTTCGCGGTCGATCCGGTCGAGTGTGGTCGCGTTGGGGGTCGACCGGAGCAAGCTGAACCCTGCCAGCAGGATTTCGTCGCGGAACGCCTGCGCCGCCAGCGCGATGGTGGGTCGGGCCACGGGTAGCTCGTCGGGCTGACGATCCAGGAAGGCGCCCCACGAGCGGGCGTAGAAGCCGCCGGTGCGGGTGAACGGGCCCAGCACCTGGGACAGGGGATTTGCGTTGCCGCGGCGGCGGTGCTCGACGTCGGGCATCTAGCCTCGCTTCGCTGCGGGGGTGAAGGTGACCGGAAGCTTGGCCAGCCCGGTCATGCTGGGGTTGCCCAGGTATTGCTGGACGTTGTCGACGTCGACGCGGTAGTCGGGGATGCGGTCGAGGACCGCCTTGACCATCACCTCGGCCATCAGCCGCGCGAGGTGGGAGCCGATGCAGCGGTGCGGGCCGAGCCCGAAGGCGAGGTGGCGGTTGGGGGCGCGGTCCAGGACGATCTCGTCGGGGCGGTCGAACTCGTTTTCGTCGTGGTTGGCGGCCAGCCAGCTGATGACGACGCGGTCGTTTTTCCGGAGGCACTGACCGTTGATGTCGACGTCGCGGGTCACGGTGCGGCTCAGGGTCTGATTGACCGAGAAGTAGCGCAGGAATTCGTCGGTGGCGGTGCGGTAGAGCTCGGGGCGGTCGATGAGTTGCTGACGCAGCTCGGGGTGGGTGCCCAGGTGCAGCAGGGTCAGCGAGGTCTGGGACGTGGTGGTGTCGACGCCGCCGGCGACGAGGTTCCAGATGATGCCGAGCAGCTGTTCGTCGGTGAGGCGCCGGCCGTCGAACTCGAATTGGAGCAAGAAGCTGGTGAGGTCGTCGGTCGGTTTGGCTTTTCGGGTGGCCGCGAAGTCCAGGACGCCCTGCATCAGGGCGGGGGCCGCGCCGATGGCGCTGGCGTACTCGGGGCTGTCCTGCGGGAGGGCCATGACGGAGTGGAAGAGGTTGGCATAGAGGTGCCAGTTGTCATACGGCAGGCCCATCAGCTTCATGGTGAGGATGGCCGGGACCGGGCTGGCGTAGTCGAGCACGAGGTCCATCTGGCCGTCGTCGACGCGCTGGTCGAGGAACCAGTGCGCCTGCTCCTCCATGAACGGCTTGAGTTTCTGGACGGCGCCCGGTGACACGAACGGGGTCAGGGCGTGCCGCAGCGCCTGATGGTAGGGGCCGTCGACCTCGCCGATGCCCAGGGCCGGATGGCCCTCCGGGCGGGGGACGCCCATCTCACCCTGGTAGTCGACGCCGTCGGGGGCGTCGGGCTCGTATTTGTGGGCGAAGGTCTCGCCGTCGCGGGCGGCCCGGCTGACGGCGTCGTAGCTGCTGAGGAACCAGAACCCGCCGTAGTTGGTGTTCCAGGCGACCGGGCATTTTTCTCTGAGCTCGGCGTTGACGGCCAGTTCGTTGAGGTTGTAGCCGTCGGAGTGGTGGTCGAAGTCGACGATGGCGTCTGGGGTGACGTCGGGGCGTGTCGTCATCGAAGGGCCCTCCAACACGAAAAACCTTGAGCGGTGGTGGCCGCTAATGCAGCTATCTTTGCATCATTACGCGTGCGATTGTGCAGAGGTAAGCACCAGCTCTGAAAGGTTGCGATGAGCGTTTTCAACCACGTCGGGCTCTGCGTCGCGGATCGCGAGCGGTCACGCCGCTTCTACGAGGGTCTGCTCGGGTTCCAGTTCTGGTGGGAGATCGACCCGCCCGACGACCGCACCGCCCAGCTGGTGCAGCTGCCCGAGCCGCTCGGCGTGCACGCGACTTATCTGATGCGGGACGGGTTCGTCCTCGAGCTCATCGATTACTCGAAGCGTGACGTGCACGCCGGGGGCGAGCGCGTGATGGATCAAGTGGGGCTGACGCATATCTCGTTTTCGGTGTCCGATCTCCCTGGCGTGTTGGAGAAGGCGGCGGAGTTCGGGGGAGCGGTGCTCGACGCGACGGTGACTGAGGGGTCGGCGATGATCCGGGATCCGGATGGGCAGCTGCTGGAGTTGCTCTCGGATGGGTGGCTGGCGGTGTTGCCGCCTCGGCGGTAATGCGGTGGCCGGTGCTCGGCTGTCTCCGTTTGCTACGGCTCATGTGGTGTATGATGTGGCGTATGCGCCGGACCAACATCTACCTTGACGAGCAGCAGACGGCGAGCCTCGACAGGTTGGCGGGCCAAGAAGGCGTTTCCCGAGCTGAGCTCATCCGTCGTCTGTTGAATCGCGCCTTAGCCAGCGCTGATGACAACTTGACGTCGGATCTCAAGGCGATCGAGGATTCCTTTGGTGCGCTGTGCGATATTGACTTGCCGGAGCGTTTTCCTGGTGACCGTGAGCAGCACCTTGCCCGAGTGTGGTGCAGCGGAAAATGATTCTCGTCGACTCCGACGTGCTGATTGCGCATCTCCGGGGTCTGACCTCGGCTCGTGACTGGCTTGTCAGTGCTCGGGACGCCGGGCCCCTGACAATTAGCGTGGTGTCGATCGCCGAACTGATCGACGGTATGCGGACCGTGGAGCGGCGAGAAGTGTGGCAGCTGCTGGCATCGTTCCGCGTGGAGCCGGCAACTGAAATCATCGCGCGCCGCGCTGGGGACATGATGCGCCGATATCGGCGCAGCCACAACGGGATTGGGCTGGGTGACTATCTCATCGCGGCAACCGCTGATGTGCAGGGCTTAGAGTTGGCAACGCTCAACGTGCGACATTTCCCCATGTTTGAGCATCTGCGACCACCGTTTGCCCTCGCGGCTGCACAACGCCCTGAGCCCTGAGACGAGGGCGCCCCAGCTGACGGTCATTCGCGTGTGACCACCAGCCCGTAAACCAGCCAACCAACCGCAACCGGCGATGGGCTCTGCCGCCGGTGCCTTCACGCTCCGGCGTTGCCGTTGGTGCCGACTTTGCCGATACCCAGGGCCGCGCCGCCAGTGCCGCCGGAGCCACCGGTGCCGCCGAGACCGCTGGGACCACCGTCGCCGCCGTCGCCGCCATTGCCGAGGAACAGGCTGCTGTAACCGCCCCTGCCGCCCGCGCCACCGACAC
>JARLGR010000208.1 GCA_031292665.1 Mycobacterium sp.
GCCCGGGCGATCTTGTCGGCCGTGCGGTCATGCAGCAACCGGCCGAGCAGGGGAGCGAACGTCCGACGCGGCAGCAGCACCGTCACGTTGGTGTTCGGATGCTCATCGCGCGCTTTCGCGACCAGCAGCTGCGCGGCCCGGGTGATCCGCCGGTCCGGGCAGTCCACGACGCGCAGCGGGGTGTCGAGATCGAAGTGATCCCAACGCTTTCGCAGCTGCGCGGCATCGGCCGCGTCAACCATGAAGTGCACCGCGGTCAGTTCGTCGGCCCGCAAACCCTTGCCGTACCGCAACGCTTCGATCGTCGCGAGATCAAGCGAGTTCACGAAGACGAACACCCGGTGCCGCGCGTACTTCACCAACTCCGGACGATCGGTCCGGAACCTCTCGAGTATGGCCGCCTCCGCGCGGTATTCGCGGTTGAGCCGCATCAGCGCGAACACCAGCAGCGGGAAGGCGACGACCACCAGCCAGGCGCCCTCGGTGAACTTGGCCACCGCGAAGATGGCGACCACAACCGTCGATAAAATTCCCGCCGACAGGTTGATCACCATCCGGCGCCGCCATCCCGGTTCGCGGTGCGTCAGGTGGTGTTTGGTCATGCCGTAACCGGCCATCGAGAAGCCGGTGAAAACGCCGATCGCGAAAACCGGGATCAGCGCGTTGACAGAACCGCGCACCGCCACCAGCAGTGCCACCGAGAGCGCCGTGAGCGCGATGATGCCGTTGGAAAACACCAGGCGGTGACCGCGTTTCGTCAGCTGCCGCGGCAGGAATCGGTCTTCGGCGACAAAACTGGCCAGCGCTGGAAAACCGTTGAAGCTGGTGTTCGCCCCCGTGAACAAGATGGCGGCGCTGGACGCTTGGACAAGGACGTAGAGAATATTGCCGCTCACCCCGTTGCCGAAGACCGCACGCGCGACTTGCGACAACACCGACGGATATTCGGCCACGAATGGGGCCGCGTGGGTGACGTGCGCGAGGTAAGCGACGCCGGCCAGCAGTAATCCGAGGATGACGGCCATGGCGGTGAGCACGCGACGGGCATTGAGACCCTGCGGCTTTCGAAACACGTTGACGGTGTTGGAGATCGCCTCCACACCGGTCAGCGACGAGCCGCCATTGGCGAACGCGCGCAACACCACGAGTACCGTCGCGCCCATCACGAGCCCGTTGCCCGAATGGACGGGCACCGCGCCGGCGATGTGAGCCGGATCGTATACGGGTAATCCCCAGAAGATTTCGCGCACCACCCCCACCACGATGGTCAGACCGACCATGACGGCGAACGAGTAGGTCGCCACCGCGAACGGCCAGCCCGCCTCGCGCAATCCGCGCAGGTTCACGTAGCAGATGATGAGCACCACGCCGATCGTGATCTCCATGCCGTAGGTACCAAGCACCGGAGCCGCCGACACCACCGCGACCGTGCCCGCCGCCGCCTGCACCGCCACGGTCACCACGTAGTCGATCAACAGCGCCGCCGCGGCAACCTGCGCGACCCGGGGCCCAAAATTGTCTCGGGCGACCACGTAGGAGCCACCCGCTCGGGTGTAAACCATCACGACCTGCCGATAGGACGCGGCCACCAACGCCAGAATCACCAGAATGACGCCCGTGATGGGCAGCAGCAACACGAACGCGGCCAGCCCGGCATGGGGCAGCAGTTCGACGAGAATCTGCTCCGGGCCATAGGCGACGGACGAGACGGCGTCGGGCGAAAGCGCGCCCAGGGCAACCTGGTTCGATAGTTTCTCGGCCGAGAGATCCTCGGTGATAAGCGGCTTGCCCAGGAAAACCCGCTTGGCTATGTCCCCGATCGACAAGGGGATGCGATTGCCCGCCGAAGTTGTCACGACCACATTCCTTACCCGAGGTTGACCACTGAAAACAATGGAAAACACCAAAGCGCCTGCGATGCATTCTGCCGTTCGTTCGCGCGGGTCTAACTGAGTCGGCTGACCGCGGCGGCAACCCGCTCGTCGGTCGCGGTCAGCGCAACCCGCACATGCCGCGCACCGGCCGGACCGTAGAAATCGCCGGGCGCCACCAGGATGCCGCGCGTCGCCAGCCAGGTGACGCTGTCCCGGCACGGCTCGTCGCGGGTGGCCCACAGGTACAGGCCGGCCTCGGAGTGGTCGACGGCGAAACCGGCCGAGCGCAGCGCCGGCAACAGGGCGGCCCGCCGCCGCTCGTACCGCTCCCGCTGGACCCGCTCGTGCGCGTCGTCGTCCAGCGCAGCCACCATGGCGGCCTGAACAGGGGTCGGAACCATCATCCCGGCGTGTTTGCGCACGGACAGCAGCTCGCCAACCAGGCCGCCGTCTCCGGCGACGAAGCCGGCTCGGTAACCGGCCAGCGACGAGCTCTTCGACAGCGAATGGATCGCGAGCAGGCCGGTGTGGTCGCCGTCACAGACCGAGGGATGCAGGATCGACCGCGGCTGAGCGTCCCAGCCCAGGCCCAGGTAGCACTCGTCGGAAGCGACCACGCAGCCCCGGTCGCGCGCCCACTCGACCACCTTGCGCAGGTGGTCGACACCCAGCACGCGCCCGGTCGGGTTGCTCGGCGAGTTGAGGTACACCAGCGCCGGGGCTTGCGGCCCCAGCTGGGTCAGCGAATCCGCGCGCAGCACCTGCGCTCTGGCCAGCCGGGCGCCGACGTCATAGGTCGGGTACGCCAGCTCCGGAACCACGACCACGTCCGAAGGGCCCAGGCCCAGCAGGGTCGGCAGCCAGGCGATGAGCTCTTTGCTGCCGATCACCGGCAGCACGTCGGCTTCGGTCAGCCCGGTGATCCCGAATCGGCGCGCGAGCGCGGCGACCGCAGATTCCCGCAGTCGCGCCGTGCCGGCGGTCGGGGGATACCCCGACGAGCAACCGGCGGCCGCCAGCGCGTCCTGGATCAGCGGCGCCACCGGGTCGACCGGGGTGCCGACGGAGAGATCGACGATTCCGTCGGGATGGGCGGCCGCCTGCGCTTTGGCGTCGGACAGGGTGTCCCACGGAAATTCCGGCAGGGACGCCGACACTCGCCCTTTTGGGGCGCGCGTCCCCACTCCGGGCTGGTGCGGCACCGGCCCCCTCAGCCGCCTTCGCCCTGCGGCGGCAGGTCCTTGACCACCTGCGGGTCGTTCTCGGTCAGGCCGACCTTGGCCGCGCCACCCGGCGACCCCAGCTCGACGAAGAAGTCGGCGTTGATCTGCGTGTACTGACTCCACTGCTCGGGCACGTCGTCTTCGTAGTAGATGGCTTCGACCGGGCAGACCGGCTCACAGGCCCCGCAGTCGACGCATTCGTCCGGGTGGATGTACAGCATCCGGGCGCCCTCGTAAATGCAGTCGACCGGGCACTCCTCGATGCACGCCTTGTCCTTGATGTCGACACAGGGTTCGGCGATTGTGTACGTCACAGACGTCTCCTCCATATGCTGCTCGTTTGGGCTGCTGGTCAGCCGGCCACGGCCCTTCGGGCCGCTTCGGACGAAGCTTTCGGTTGCTGATACTAGACGTTGCACATACACGTCAACCACCTGGCTCGTCGGTCGGATCGACCGCCTGTGGACGTGGTCGCGTAGTGGGCCGGCGCGTCAATCGTGCCGCCGGGCCGGCGCCGCGGGAGGCCAGGAGCGCGCCGCACAGACGGGCAGGGCGTCCGTGGGCCGGAAGCGCGTCAGAAAGGAGCGACGGACCCGGCGGGCGGACGGCCAAAGCCGTTCGCCTCTGGCGAACAGCTTCCTGACCTGCCGGTTGTTATGTTCGGGGCCCACCGTGCGATAACGACTTCGATGGAAGAAAGCTCAGGGGGGCTGGTAACCTCGATTAGAGACGGCAACCGCTGGGCAGATGTCGTCGCCGTTGTTAACGGTGCATTAGCATTAGTTGGGGAAGGTGTCCACACATGATCAGGCTGTCGTTGACAAAACTGGCTACCGCAGTTGGCGGTGCCGCGATCGTGTTGACCGCCGGGGCAGGGATCGCATCCGCGGATCCACTGGACCCGGTCATCAACACGACATGTAACTACGGGCAGGTGATGGCCGCGCTGAACGCGACGGATCCGGGCGCTGCCGCGCAATTCAACTCGTCGCCGATGGCACAGGGTTACCTGCGGCAGTTCCTCGCCTCGCCGCCGCCTCGGCGCGCTCAAATGGCTCAGCAGATCCAGGCCATGCCACAGGCCGCGGGGTACTTCAACGATGTTGTATCGGTGGCCAACACCTGCAACAGCTACTGAGCCGCCCGCACGCGGCTCGATAGCCGCTGAGCGCTGGGCATAGCTGGCCCAGTACCTCGGACGTACCCCGGGTCCGGCATGGCTTTGAGCCCGTGCCGGGTCCGCCGGTCAGCGGCCCCAGAGCAGCACCCCGCGCGGCGGCACCGGATGTCGCCGGACCTTCGGGGTTGCGCATTTCGATGCCGGTGCTCTTGGGTCAGCGCTCACCGCCACGTCGTCGGCCTCCGGAAGGTGTCCGGAACGCGCAGCCGCGCGACGTTACGCTGCCAGTGGCGCGTAGGTGGTGGTGCGTTGGCGCGCCGGGCGCCCGATGCCCACCGCTATTGCCGTCAGTTCGGCGACCGTCTTCGACGACCCGTGTTCCGAGCCGGCCATGCGGGAGATGGTCTCTTCCATCAGCGTGCCGCCCAAGTCGTTCGCGCCGCCGGTGAGCATCACCTGCGTGCGCTCGACGCCGAGCTTGACCCAGCTGGTCTGGATGTGGGAGATGCGCCCGTGCAACATGATTCGGGCCAGCGCGTGGACGGCCCGGTTGTCGCGATGGGTGGGCCCGGGACGCGCCGCACCGGCCAGGTACAGCGGGGAGTTCTGGTGCACGAACGGCAACGGGACGAACTCCGTGAACCCCCCGGTGCGGTCCTGGATGTCGCGCAGCACGTTGAGGTGGGCAACCCAGTGCCGGGGGGTGTCCACGTGCCCGTACATCATGGTCGACGACGACCGCAGGCCCACCTCGTGCGCCGTTGTCACGATCTCGATCCACATCGACGCGGGCAGCTTGCCCTTGGTCAGCACCCAGCGCACTTCGTCGTCGAGAATCTCGGCGGCGGTGCCGGGGATGGTGTCGAGACCGGCCTCACGCAGGCCGGTCAGCCACTCGCGAGCGCTCAACCCGCTCTTGGTCACTCCGTTGGCGATCTCCATCGGCGAGAACGCGTGCACGTGCATCGACGGCACGCGGGCCTTGACCGCGCGGACCAGCTCCGCGTAGCCCGTCACCGGTAACTCGGGGTCGATTCCGCCCTGCATGCAGACCTCGGTGGCACCTTCGACGTGCGCCTCCCACGCGCGGTCGGCGACCTCGTGGACGGACAGCGAATACGCGTCGGCGTCACCCTTGCGCTGCGCGAATGCGCAGAACCGGCAACCGGTGTAGCAGATGTTGGTGAAGTTGATGTTGCGGTTCACCACGAACGTCACGTCGTCACCGACGGCGTCGCGGCGCAACGAGTCCGCCAGCGCTGCAACGGCTTCCAGCGCGGGCCCGTCGGCGGTCGCCAGCGCCAGATACTCGTCGTCGGTGCAGCCCGCGGGATCCCGTTCGGCCGAGCGCAGCGCCGCGAGCACATCGGTGTCGATGCGCTCGGGCGCGTGCGCGGTCAGCTCGTGCGCGCGGGCGCGGATCGATTCCCAATCGCCGAACGCACTGTCGAGGTCGCTGCGGGCTTCCGTGTTGCGGCCGTCGGTGTCGATCGCCGCGTTGAGGTCCACCCGGCCGGAGGACTCCACGTCGTCGGGCTCCTGCCACGGCATGCCGACCGGGTCGACGTCGCGGGCCAGGCCGCTGGCGGGATCGGCCAGCGCCTCGACATGGCGGCGCACCCGCGGGTCGATCCACGCCGAGCCGGCTTGTACGTACTTGGGCTGCGCCGTCAGCCGCTGCACCAAGTCGTACCCGGCTTCGGCGGTGACGGCGGCCAGCTCGTCCAACGCCGGCCAGGGCCGTTCCGGGTTGACGTGGTCGGGGGTCAGGGGAGAAACACCGCCCCAGTCGTCGACTCCGGCGCCGATCAGCGCAAGGCACTCCTCGCGCGACACCAGATTGGGCGGCGCCTGGATCCGCATGCCCGGGCCGAGCACCAACCGCGCAACCGCCACGGTCGCCAGGTAGTCCTCGATACCGGCATCGGGCACGGCGGCCATCGCGGTGTCTTGCTTGGCCCGAAAGTTTTGCACGATCACTTCCTGGACGTGCCCGAACTCCTTGTGCGACTTGCGGATCGCATGCAATGTATCGGCGCGTTCGGGCAGCGTCTCCCCGATGCCGACCAGCAGGCCGGTGGTGAACGGAATGGACAACCGGCCCGCGTCGGTGAGGGCGCGCAGCCGGACCGCCGGATCTTTGTCCGGACTGCCATAGTGCGCAAGCCCTTTCGTTTCGAAGAGCCGCCGCGACGTGGTCTCGAGCATCATGCCCATCGACGGCGCCACCGGCTTGAGCCGCGACATCTCCGACCAGCTCATCACGCCCGGGTTCAGGTGCGGCAGCAGCCCGGTTTCCTCCAGGACCCGGATCGCCATCGCCCGCACATAGGACAGCGTGGAATCGTAGCCCCGCTCCGCCAGCCACTCGCTCGCCTCCGGCCAGCGATCCTCGGGCCGGTCACCCAGGGTGAACAGCGCTTCCTTGCAACCCAGTTCGGCCCCGCGGCGGGCCACGTCGAGAACCTCGTCGGGCTCCAGGTACATGCCGGCGCCGCGGGCCCGCAGCTTGCCGGGGACCGTGACGAAGGTGCAGTAGTGGCAGCTGTCGCGGCACAGGTGGGTGATCGGGATGAAGACCTTGCGCGAATAGGTGATCGGCAGGCGCCTGTTCGGGCCGCGCCGGCCGGCCGACTCCAGGCCTGCGTCGCGCACCCGCGCCGCGCTGGCGCACAGATCCGCGAGGTCGTCGCCGCGCGCGATCATGGCGACGGCCGCCTCGTCGATATTCAGGGCAACGCCGTCGCGAGCCCGCCGCAGCACCCGCCGCAGCGCCGACGCACTGGCCCTGGAATGGACCACAGCCGGGACCACGGCGCGGGCCGCAGGCGGGACCACAGGGGCTGACAGAGCGATGGGCTCCTCACCCGGAGTCAACGGCACGTTGGTGTAACTCCCCCACTGTCGGATTTCATCCGCGTGTCCCGACAGCTCGACTCTTGGCAACCACGGCAGGCCCCATACGCGCAACAGTAGCGTCAGGGCCGGGCCGCCGAGCGGTCGACCACGCCGGTTACCAGCCGGAGCAAAGGGGAAAACCGGCCGGCGGTTTTTCCGAGATTCCCGCTAATCGGCAGGGACGGCGTTACGATCCGAACGAATCGAAGGATCACGACGACCCGCAGCCGAGCTGTTGTCCAGCAAAGGATGGTGCGAGATGTCTTTTGTACTCGCCGTGCCGGAGGCGCTGGCCGCCGCGGCCTCTGACGTGGCCGGTATCGGGTCTACGCTCAGCGCGGCCAGCACCGCGGCCGCGGGGCCGACCACCGGCGTGCTGGCCGCGGCCGGCGATGAGGTGTCGGCGCAGATCGCTGCGCTCTTTTCCGAGCACGGGCTGGGATATCAGCAGCTCAGCGCCCGGGTGTCGGCGTTTCACGAACAATTCGTGCAGGCGTTGACCGCGGGTACCAGCGCGTACTCGGCGGCCGAAGCCAACATCGCGCAGACGCTGGCGAACGCGGTCGGCGCCCCCGCCGCGGGCGGCAAGAGCGGGATCGGCGGCGTTCTGTCCAACGCCGCGAGCCAGGTCGAAAACGCCCTCTCGGGCAACGGTGGCGTCGGCCTGCTCAGCGGCGGCTCGGGACTGCTGGCGCGCGGCGCCCAGGAGATTGGCGCCGTCAGTCAGGCCGGTGGTCTGTTGCTCCAGCCGACCGGCGGGATCCGTGCTCTCACGTCCGCCGCCGCGCTGCTTTCACCGGCCGCCATGACGGCCGCCGCCGCGCTGACGCCCGCGGCCAACGCGTTGGCGCCGATCGGCCAGGCGATCGAGGCGGCCTACCTCGCGTTCGAGCCATACGTGCAGTACGCCTTCCAGCTCGCCGAGTACGCGGTGCGCTACCTGCCGTGGATCGGCTGGCTGGCTCCGCAGATCACCTTCTTCTACAACCTTTTCGAGCCCATGGTGCAGGCCGCCCTGTTCAACACGATTGACGTCCTGACCCAAACGATCACCTTGAGTCAAGGGCTGAGCAACTTCTGGGCGGCCACCACGGCGTCGATCAACCAGTTCATCGTCTCCGAGGCCTACTGGATCCGCAGCTTCCTGCCGCCGCTCCCGCCGCTTCCGCCGTTCTTCCCGTAACCAGGCCCGTCAGCTCGTCGAGGCGGCCGAGTGGCCGCGCCGCCACAGCACCCAGGCCGGCGGCGCCACCCCGAACACGATCAGGAACAGGGCGCCGTAGGCCATCAGACCCCGGCCGCCCAAGATGATGTCGTCGCCGGGTCCGCCCATGCTGATCACCGCCACGGTCAGCAGCCAGGTCCACAACGGCAGCGCGGCCACGCGCGAAGACCTGGTCCATCGGCCGGCCGCCCAGACCAGCGCCGCGTTGAGCAGTCCACTGAGCAATCCACTGACGGGAAACGGAACAGAGCCGATGTAGGAAGGCAACAGCAAAGCCCCGGCCAGAGCGGAAAGCACCCCATCGACGGCCAGCAGGGACAGGACGACAAATCGAGCAGCGGGATCTGTCGCGCCGGTTTCTTCGGCTGACGCTGCGCGTGGCTTGGTCGCGGTCAGGTCGGAACGCTGTCGACTTGCGACAGTATCGAGCCGATCACCCACTGCAGGCTGTCCAGCCGGTCCTGCCAGTGTTGCATGTTAGGGTCCATGTCCGGGTCCATGAGAGTTCCTTCCGCGGCTGCCTGTTTCGAGCCTACCGCCTCAGGCCATTGGGGAATCAAGCGAAACCAAGTCCCGCAAGCAAATCTGTTTCCCAGCCGCGCTCGTCGCGCTCCCCGGCGCTGCCCGCGGCCAAGACGTAATGCTCTGATCCCATGATGGGCAGCGCCAAGTTGTTCGACAGCGCGCAGGCGCGGCCGGTCGGGCCGACGACCACCTGGGTGGCGTGCTCGGCCAGCGCCGCGGCTTTGGCGGCGCGGGCCTCCGGGGTGGGCTCGATGACGGCGTCGATGTACTCGTCGGCATATCCGAAGACGAACTGTTCTTCCGGAGGAACCGTCCATTCGCGCCGCAGGTCTTCGGGACTCAGCGCCTTCACGCCGGCCGTGAAGGCGCTCCGCGCAAACACCGACCAATAGAACTTGGGGACCGTCCACGGCTCGCCCGGGTAGTCGCTGCCGCCCGAGCCGGCCCCACCACCGGCAGAGGCCACCGCTGCGGTCGTGATCGCGTGGGTGTGGACGTGATCGGGATGGCCGTACCCGCCGTTGGGATCGTAGGTCACGACGACGTGCGGGCGTTGTTCGCGGATGATCGCGACCAGCGCGCCGACCGCCTCCCGTTCGTCGGCGTCGATGAACCGCTGACGACGCCGCGAGGGGCTGCCGCGCATTCCGGAATCCCGCCAGCGGCCCGCGCCGCCGAGATAGACCGGTTCGCTGACGCCCAGCGCATTCAACGCCGCGGTGAGCTCCGCGATTCGGTAACCGCCGAGCTGGTCCGCGCGGTCCACGGCGAGCTCGGCCCACCGATCGCCGATGACCTCGCCCTCCTCACCCAGGGTGCAGGTCACGACACGCACCTGCGCCCCGCGCGCGGTGTAGTGGGCGATCGTCGCTCCGTTGCTGAGACTTTCGTCGTCGGGATGTGCGTGGACAAACAGCAGCCGCGGAGTCTCGGGCATGGAGGCACCCTACCCGCAGCGCCGAGTCCCCGTCTCTCCCGAGGCCTCAGCGGAATAGGAACGCCAACGGCTACTATCGAGAGATGCCTCAGCTGATCCAGACAACGCCGGCCGGCCGGAGCCGCCGGCGTGGCGAGGTCCTGGAACGCGCCCTGTACGAGGCAACGTTGGCCGAGCTGGCCGAAGTCGGATACGGCGGGCTGACCATTGAGGGGATCGCGGCGCGCGCCCACACCGGCAAGGCGGCGCTGTACCGCCGCTGGTGCAGCAAGCATGACCTGGTGCACGCCGCTTTGGTTTTCGCCCTTCCGCCCTTGCCGGAGCCGCGCGCCGGCCGGTCGGCAAGGGAGAATCTGCTGACGGTGTTCACCGCCCACCGCGACATCCTGGCCGGCAAGACCGCCTTCCCGGGGCTCACCATCATCGGTCAGCTGATGCACGAGCCCGAGTTGCGGGCCATCTTCGCCGACGCGGTGGTCGGCCCGCGCCTGCAGATGATCGAGGCGATCCTGCGAGCCGCCGTCGAGGACGGCGATCTCGATCCGGCCACGGTCACAGAGTTCACCGCGAAAATCGGGCCGGCGTTGATCAACCACCAGTCCCTGCTCACCGGCGTACCACCGAACCGGCGCGAGCTGGCGCTCATCGTGGACACGGTGATCCCGCCGAAGGCGTCGGCCAGCGCCGACTGAATCACCCCCCTTAGAGCAGCCCGGCCGCCAGCCAGGATCTGGTCGATGACGCCCTCGATGCCGCCGTTGTTGCCGCCGTTAAAGACTCCCGATCCGCCTCCGGTGAGCGTATCGCCATGTCGTCATGTCGTTGTGAAAACGGCTATTTGCACTAAATCGGTCCGTTAATGCAATACGCCGCAATCCGTCCGTAACCATCCCGTTCGAATTGCGTTGTGCGAAAGATGGTTTCGGACGACGCCAGGTCGCCATTCAAAGCTGCGGTTACGGACCGCTCTTGACCCATTGGCCGGCGTCTCCGACGATGCCGACCGGTACCGCTCCCGACAGGCTGACGTTTTGCACGCTCGGGCCGGCCGCGACAATGGTGGTGTCCTGCAGAATCGGTAAGACGGTCGACATATTCCATATCCGAGGTTCGACCGCGGTGACGACGTCGTTGATGTTTTTGGTGCCATTGAGCGCGGCATCGATGTTCGACTGGATGCTGCGATCGCAGATTCCGGTGAGATTCGACGGCGCCTGCACCAGCGCGCCCGGTTCGGGCGTGCGACCCGGGGGCGTCTGCGTCGGCGACGGCGGGGTGGGGCCCGGCCCGGGCGCCGGGGTGGACCCGGGGGGACTGGTTGCCGCAGCATTGGAGGTCGATACCTGGGTCGTCTCCAGCGCCGGGCAGCCATAGCGCGACGCCAGCAGCGTCGCCAGGTTCCCGCCGGCCTGATGCCACCCGACAATGGCATCGACCTGGTTGTTGTTGAGCGCGTCGCGATAAAGCGAAACCGGGTCCAGCGCCAGCACCGTCGCGGCGATGCCGACGTTGCGCAACTGGTCGGCCGCCGTGTTGGCCACCGCCACGGAGGTCGGGTCGTTCGCCGCCACCCCGATGACCAGCGAAAGCTGTTGGCCGTCCTTGCTGATCCGGCCGCGGATGACTTCCGGCGGCGCGGTGCTCGTCGGGGTCGGCACCGGTGACCCGGAGGCGTCGCTGTCGATCTTGTATCCGTCTCCCGTCAGCAGCGCCAGGGCCGCGGGTGTCGTCAGTGCGGGTGGAGCGGTCGGCTCGTAACCCGGATCGCTCGGCGAACGGATCTGGGCTTGGTCCAGCGTGACGGTGTTGTCGCTGCCGGCGCCCACGGCCGCTAGCAGGTCGACGTCGAGCAGCCCCAGAATCGCCTTGCGAACCTGCGCGTCCGACAGCTTTGGCTCGTTCGCGCGCAGCATGAGCTGCATGACCCGGGGCGTCACGATCCGGGCGGTCCGCACATCTGGGATGGCGGACAGTTGCGCGAAGGCGGCCGAACCGCCGTGCACCTGGGCCACCTGAGTGTCGCCGTTGCGCACCGAATCGGCCAGCGCGGCCGGTGCTCCGGCACGCCGGAAGAGGATCAGCGCGGGCTTGGCCGGTGGCCCCCAGTAGCGGTCGTTGCGGGCGATCAGGATTTCGTCGCGCTGCGGGTCGATGCTCTCCACCCGGAACTGCCCGCCCGTGACCGGCAGCGCCCGGGCCAGCCCGGCCGCGAACCCGCCCGGCACGTCCTTGACGATGTGGGCGGGCAAGATGTTGCTGAACAACTCCTTCCACGCCGGATACGGCTGCGCGAAGGTGACCACCGCCTGTTTGCCGCCCTCAAGCGACTGCACCCCGGTGATCAGGTCGTAGCCGGCCGGGTCGACTACGCCCGGCTGACCGACCATCTGCCGCCACAGGTACCAGAAGTCGTCCGCGGCGATCGGGGCGTTGTCGGTCCACTGAGCCTCGGGCCGGATCTTGTAGGTCACCGTGAACGGGTTTTGGTTGGTCACCTCGGCCGACACCAGCAGCGTCGGGTCCATCTCCCAGCGCGAGCCCGTCGGCGTGTTCGGGTCGGGCACCGGCCGAAACGCGCTGGGCAACACCAGCGCGCTGATCGCCGCGTTCACCGGCGACAGGTCCGACAGCAGATGCGGGTTGAACCCGGCACCGATCGAGTCGATGCCCATGATGATCTGAGTGACCCGCGGTGGCGGCGGCGGCGCGTTGTGCGGCGTCTCGGTGCTCTGCGGGGCCGGCGGCGGGTTGACCGTGCAGGCCGCCAGCACCAAGCCGACGAGGCAGACCACCACGCCGACCGTCGTGAGCAGGCGGCGGGCTGGTCTCGGCACGCCGATTAGGGTAGCGAGCGCCCGGCCGACCTCGCGGGCCGCCAATCCGCTAACCCCGGGCCTTGGCCCGCGCCCGGCTGCGGGCCCGGGTGGTGGCGTCCAGCTCGACCTTGCGGACCCGCACCACCTCCGGTGTGACCTCGACGCATTCGTCGGGTGCGCAGAACTCCATGGCCTGCTCCAAATCGAGCTCGAGCGCCTTGGCCAACGTCTCCATGACGTCCGCGGTCGACGACCGCATGTTGGTCAGCTTCTTCTCGCGGGTGACGTTCAGGTCGAGATCCTCCGGGCGCGGGTTGATCCCGACGACCATTCCCTCGTAGGTGTCCTGGCCCGGCTCCACGAAGAACTGGCCCCGGTCGGCGAGTTGAAGCAGCGCGAACGGTGTGATGGTGCCGGTCCTGTCGGACACCAGCGAACCGGTGTGCCGGGCCCGGATCTCGCCGGCCCACGGCCGATAGCCGTCGAACACGGCGTTGGCTATGCCGGTGCCGCGAGTGAGAGTGAGGAAGTCGGTGCGGAATCCGATCAGGCCGCGGCTAGGGACGATGAAGTCCATCCGGACCCAGCCTGCAGCATGGTTGGTCATCTCCTCCATGCGGCCCTTGCGGCCGGCCATCAACTGCGTAATCGGTCCGACGAACTCGTCGGGACAGTCGATCGTCATCGCTTCGAACGGCTCGTGCAGCTTGCCGTCGATCGTCCTCGTGACCACTTGCGGCTTGCCGACCGTGAGCTCGAAACCCTCTCGTCGCATCTGTTCGACCAGCACTGCCAGCGCCAGCTCGCCGCGGCCCTGCACCTCCCACGCGTCGGGCCGATCGATGTCCACGACCCGGATGGACACGTTGCCGACCAACTCGGCGTCCAGCCGGTTGCGCACCATGCGCGCTGTGAGCTTGTGCCCCGACACCTTGCCCGCGAGCGGGGAAGTGTTGGTGCCGATCGTCACCGAGATGGCTGGCTCGTCGACGGTGATGCGCGGCAACGCGTGGGCATGCTCGGGATCGGCCAGCGTGTCGCCGATCATGATCTCGGGCAGCCCCGCGACGGCCACGATGTCGCCGGCGATCGCCTCGTCCGTGGCAGTGCGCTCGACGCCCTCGGTTGCGAGCAACTCGGTGACCTTGGCGTTGGTGATGACGGACACCCCGTCCACCTCGCGCATCCACGCCACCTGGTGGCCCTTGCGCAGCTTGCCTTTGTAGATGCGGACCAACGCGAGCCGGCCGAGGAAGGCTGACGCGTCCAGGTTGGTCACCAACGCCTGCAACGGCGCGTCGGGGTCCCCGACCGGCGGTGGAATGTGCTCCAACAGCACGTCGAACAGCGGGTCGAGGTTGTCGCCCGCCGGCACCTCACCGTCGAGCGGCTGCGTGGTGCTCACCACGCCGGCGCGTCCGGATGCATAAAGCGTCGGCAGGCCCAGCGCATGCTCGGCGGCCTTGGCCGCCTCGTCGTCGAGATCGGATGCGACGTCCAGCAGCAGGTCGTGGCTGGCCTCCACCACCTCGGCGATACGCGCGTCCGGCCGGTCCGTCTTGTTGACGACGAGGATCACCGGCAGATGGGCGGCCAGCGCCTTGCGCAGCACGAACCGCGTCTGCGGCAAAGGCCCCTCCGACGCGTCGACCAGCAGCAGCACCCCGTCCACCATGGACAGCCCGCGCTCCACTTCCCCGCCGAAGTCGGCGTGCCCCGGGGTGTCGATGACGTTGATCACCGTCACGGTCCCATCCGGGTGAAGGCGGTGCACGGCGGTGTTCTTGGCCAGGATGGTGATGCCCTTTTCCTTCTCGAGGTCACCGCTGTCCATGATGCGTTCCTGGGTGTCGTCACCGCGGTGGGTCAACGCGCCGGACTGCCGCAGCATGGCGTCGACCAGCGTGGTTTTCCCGTGGTCGACGTGCGCGACGATGGCGACATTGCGGAATGGCACGTCGGTGATTGTGTCAGCGCGAGGGCCGCCGATGCGAACTGGCAGGCGAACGGGCTCCCGACGGGGCCCTCATTCATTGTGAAACCTGGGCGGTCGCGCCCGGCGTGTCGTCACCCGGACTTCACACCCAACGCCGTGACCGCAGTCTCGCAGCGTGAAGGGCAGGTGTGACAGTCAAAAAGTCCCCTCCTACTCCGTCGCGTCGCGCCTCGTCGCCGGGCCGTTCGTTCGACCCCGGCTGTTTCTCGGAATCAGCCCCGCGCGAACCGAATCGGTAGCGGCAGCCCCCGCGCCGGGCGCCGGCAGGGCGCCAGCATCGGGGGCGGGTGAAGGGCCGACCACATCCGCCGCGAGCATCCCATCAGCGCCAAGCCGTGTCATCGACGTGGGGTTTCTGTTCCGGCACTGGACATCCCGGCCCGGCGCAGGGGCCCTGACCACACCGTCCAGACACCATCGGGATTGCTACCGGCACGCACATCCAGCTTCAAGTGCGTCCGACGTCGTTTTGGACGTGTTATGAAGCCCCGTCTAGGAGGGCCCGCCGCAAATCTCCCACCCAGCCGCGGTCGGCGGGCACCCAGTCGACGTCGTGCAGCTCCAAGGCCGTCAGCCAGCGCAACGCCCGGTGGTCGTGCGCCTGCGGTTCACCGCGGACCAGGCGTACGCGATACGCCCGCAGCGTCGTCGTGGCATTAAGCACGACGTCATCGCCGAGGCGGTCCCCGACCGCGACGTCGGCGACCGCGAGGCCCAGCTCCTCGGAGAGCTCACGGGCCAGCGCTTCACGTTCCGTCTCGCCGGACGCAACTTTGCCGCCGGGAAGCTCCCAGCGGCCGGCCAACTCCGGCGGCCGAACACGCTGCGCCACCAACAGCCTGAAGCGACGGATCACGGCCGCCGCGACGACGATCTGAGTCGGCATGGCCAGTGACGGTATACGGTCGGCGGCGTCGATCCCCAGCCCGGTCGCACCGGGGTATGTTCGGCGATATGGCTGTGTTATCGGATGAGGAAGTTGACGCCGCACTGCCCGACCTCAACGGATGGGAGCGTGTTGACGGCGCCCTGCGCCGGTCGATCAAATTCCCGTCGTTTCTTGCCGGGATCGACGCCGTGCGCCGGGTGGGCGAGCACGCCGAGATTACGGACCACCACCCGGACATCGATATCCGTTGGCGGACAGTGACTTTCGCGCTCGTCACACATTCGGAGGGCGGCATCACCGCTAAGGACGTCGCCATGGCACGCGACATCGACGGAATCGTCGGGGACTAGCCGGGCCGACCACCCTGTTCGTCGAGCGTCACGCCGGCGCGACGCTCGAATCCGGCTGTCACGCCCGGGTGTCCCCCGCAAGCGGGTGGTGCCCCCGGGTCGGCGAGGTGACCGGTCGCCGCGATCCAGATCAGGGTCGCCACGGCGGCGACGATGTAGACCAGTCCGGCCCACGCCAGATACCACGGTCGGCTGATCTGCCAGATCGTTGGCTGCGCAAAGCTCAGCAGCCACGGCACGCCGATGATGGTGAGCGCCAACCAACCCCAACCCACCGTGCGCGCGCCGCGGCGCTCGCGCAGTGGCCCGTGAATCGCCCACATCATCAGCGGCACCAGCCACACCCAGTGGTGCGTCCAGGAGATCGGTGAAAGAAGTAAGCCGAACAGTTCGACCACCAGCAATTTGCCCACCCGATCCGAACCGTCCAGCGCCCGCCAGGCCAGGACGGCCAGCACCGCGGTGACGGCGATGGCGGCCACGACCGGTGGGCCGTAGCCGGCGTCGTGGCCCAGAATCCGCGAAATCCCACCGCGCCAGGACTGATTGAACGAGGTGGCGATCGGACCGACACGGTGCGCGTCACCAAGCAGTTTGGTGAAGTAGTAGCGAGTCTGATCGCCGACGACCAACACCGACACCCCGATGGTGGCGAGGAATACGACCATCGAAAACACCGCCGCGGCCCACCGCCGAACGCCGACGAGGTAAATGCCGGAGATCGCCGGCGTCAACTTGACTCCCGCCGCCACGCCGACCAATAGCCCCGACAGCCACCAGCGCGTGGTGCAGACCGCCCACAACACCGCCAGCATGAGCAACACGTTGACCTGCCCGTAGTCGAATGTGCTGCGCAGCGGCTCAATCCACATGGTGACCGACGTCCACAGCATCGCGACGCGGTGACCGCCGGCCGCGACGCCCATCAAGCGCTGGCTGATCCGAACGGACCCGTACAGGGCGGCCATGGTGGCGATCTGCCAGGAAAATGCGACGAGGCCGAACGGTAAGAGATGCAGTGGGTAGAAGACGACGGCCGCAAACGGTGGATAGGTGAACGGGAGCGCGAAGTCCGGGGTCTGGTCCGCATAGACGTAGCTGTAGAGCGTGCCGGGGCGGTCGATCGCGGCGGCTCCGCCGAGGTAGACGTGCAGGTCGACGAAGTTCGCGCCATGGGGCGCGAGGTATGTCCAGGCGAGCCGCGCGGCGACGCTGGCGATCAACAGCAGCGGCGCGGCCGCTTGCAGCTGACTCGCGAACCGCCGAGTTTTTGGTGCCGCCACGGCGGCCGAGGTGGTGTCTATCTGCCCGACTGTAGCGATCGCGGCGGGGCCTGCGGCGTTGTCGGCCGTCATCGCGGGTGGTGGCGCGGTAGTGATTCTGCCGGTGCGGGGCATGGCCAACGCGCGAGACTGGGCCCTTTCCGAGCGTCAGGTCACCGCCGCCACTCGTATCCGTAACAATCGAATAAACGACACACGTGTCACTTGAGTCACACCAGTATCAACGTAGCTTCAGGCACGGACCTGTCGTCGATAACCAGGGAGTGTCATGCCAACCATCTGGACTTACTTGCGTGCAACCGCCGTCGTAGTCGGTTCGTCCGCCGCACTATTGACGGGCGGTATCGCCCACGCCGATCCCGTGCCGGCTCCGCCGGTGCCGAACATTCCGCAGCAGCTGATCAGCTCGGCGGCCAACGCGCCTCAGATCCTGCAGAACCTCGCCACCGCGTTGGGCGCGACGCCGCCGGCGGCGCCGGCCGCTCCCGGCATCAGTTTCCCGGGAGTCCCCTCGGCCGCCGCGCCCGTCTCGTCTGCGGCGGGCATCCCCTCGATTCCCGGGCTGACGCCGGCAGCACCCGCCGCCCCGGCAACGCCCGGCGCCCCGGCGACGCCCGGTCTTCCGGCGATGATTTCAGGCTTGCTGCAGCAGGCACCCGCGGCACCCGCCGCCCCGGCCGTTCCGGCCGCTCCTTCCATCCCGGGGCTGCCGGCCATCCCGGGGCTGTCGGCACCGGCCCAGGCCACGCCGGCGGCGCCTCAGATCCCGCAGGCGAGGGTCGACATGCCGGCGCTGCCGGCGGGCCTGCCCGTCAGCGTGCCCCCGCAACTGACGCTTCCGCAGGATCTGCCGGGACTGGCCTCGGGTCAGCCTGCGGCCGCGCCGGCGCCGGCGATCAGCCCTGCTGGACCGATGGCGCCGCTGATTTCCGCGCTGCCCTGATCAACCCGTTGGACAGCTGAGCCACTAACCGAGACCGGAGGAATTCGTGGCAACCACCTGGAATCTGTCAAAAGGTCTGGCCGCTGTCGTCACGGCATCGGCTGCCGCGTTCGGGATGTGCCCGAGCGCGGCAGCCGACCCGGCGGCGCCGCAGCCGGCCAACACCCAACAACTCCCGGGCCTGCCGGCGTTGTCGCAGCTGAGCCCGATCATCCAGCAAGCGGCGACCAACCCTCAGCAGGCGACCCAGCTGCTCATGGCCGCTGCGCAGGCTTTCGCCCACAGCCCGACGGCACCCACCGAATCGAAGAACGTTGCCTCATCGGTCAACCAGTTCGTGCAGGAGCCGGGCACGCCGACGGGCATGACACCGCCGGACGCCGGCCCGGTGCCGCACGTGCCGGCGGCGGGCATAGAGCCCGGCTCGCAGGCGCACCTGCCAACCGGTGTCGACCCGGCCCACGCGGCGGGTCCCGCACCGGTAGCGGCCCCGCCGGTGGCCCCGCCCCCTGCCGCAGCATCGGC
>JARLGR010000209.1 GCA_031292665.1 Mycobacterium sp.
CGGCGTCGACCCGCCGCGCCCGGCTTCGCCGCGCTTGCGATCGCCGCTAAGCTGACCGCGTGCCGATCCCGACGCCCTACGAGGACCTGCTGCGCCTGGTGCTCGAGCGGGGCGCGGCCAAATCGGATCGCACCGGCACCGGCACCCGCAGCCTGTTCGGCCAGCAGCTGCGCTATGACCTGGCGGCGGGCTTCCCGCTGCTCACCACCAAGAGGGTCCATGTCAAGTCGGTGATCTACGAGTTGCTGTGGTTCCTGCGCGGCGACTCCAACGTCGGCTGGCTGCAGGAGCACGGCGTCACTATCTGGGACGAATGGGCCAGTCCCACAGGTGATCTCGGGCCGATTTACGGTGTGCAGTGGCGGTCCTGGCCAACCCCGGCGGGCGAGCACATCGACCAGATCAGCGCCGCGCTGGAGTTGCTGCGCACCGACCCGGACTCGCGGCGCATCATCGTCTCGGCGTGGAACGTCGGCGAGATCCCGCAGATGGCGCTGCCACCGTGTCACGCCTTCTTCCAGTTCTACGTCGCCGACGGGCGGCTGAGCTGCCAGCTCTACCAGCGCAGCGCCGACCTGTTCCTGGGTGTGCCGTTCAACATCGCCAGCTATGCGCTGCTCACCCACATGATGGCCGCGCAGGCCGACCTGTCGGTCGGCGAATTCGTCTGGACCGGCGGCGACTGCCACATCTACGACAACCACGTCGAGCAGGTGCGCCTCCAGCTGAGCCGCGAGCCGCGGCCATATCCTGAACTCTCTCTGGCGCAACGGGATTCGATCTTCGACTACACGTACGACGACTTCGTCGTGAAGAACTACGATCCGCACCCCGCGATCAAAGCCCCTGTCGCTGTATGACGCGCGCATGACGGAGGTGGGCCTGGTCTGGGCTCAGTCGACGTCCGGCGTTATCGGGCGCGGCGGCGACATCCCGTGGCGGGTGCCCGAAGACCTGGCCCGCTTCAAAGAGGTGACCCTGGGGCACACCGTCGTCATGGGCCGGCGCACCTGGGAGTCGCTGCCGCCGCGGGTCCGGCCGCTGCCGGGCCGCAGGAATGTAGTGCTCTCCCGCCAGAGCGGGTTCACGGCAGAAGGCGCCGAGGTGGTCGGTTCGCTCGAGGCGGCGTTATCCGGTTGCGAGACCGAGCCGGAGATCTGGGTAATCGGCGGCGAACAGATCTACCTGCTGGCGCTGCCGCACGCCACGAGGTGCGAGGTCACCGAGATCGACATTGATCTGCCACGCGACGACGACGACGCGGTGGCCCCCGTGCTTGACGAGACGTGGCTGGGCGAGACGGGGGACTGGCTGGTCAGCAGCACGGGGCTGCGGTACCGGTTGCACACCTACCTTCGGCCGTGAGCGCTGGCCTCCGGCCCAAGCTGACATACTCGGACTCGGGGGTCGGTCTCATCGGGTCTAGCAGGTGTTTCCAGGAGGGGGAATTGGCAGTGATTACCGAACCCGCGAAGACGTTCTCGCGCACGTTCAGGGGCGACGCTCCGGATGCGGTTGACGCCCACATCGAACTGTTGACCACCAAGCAGCAGTTGCTGCTCGACGACGTCGACAGCCTGCGGGCGCGGCTGAAGGAGTCCGGCGATGAAGTAGCCGCGCTGCGGAAGGAGGTCGCGGTCCTCACCGACACGTCGCCCTCGCCCCACGCGGTGCAACGGCGGATGGCGACGATGCTGCGGCGTGCGGTCGACGAGGTCTCGGAGATGCGGGCCGAGGCGCGGGCCGACGCCGAGGCCAAGGCCGAGCAGCGGAAGCACAAAAAGCTATTGGCGGACATGGCCGCAAGGTTGAAAGCCCAAGAAGCCGAGTACGCGGAAGCCAAAAAGAAGCTCGACGCCGAACTGGCCGGTATGCGCGCCGAAGCGCAGCGGGAGCGCCAGCGGCTGCTCGCCGACGCAAAGCGGGCGGTGGACCAGACGAGTCGGCGGCGAATCACGATCCTGGAGCAACTGATGGGCGTATACCGCGACCTGGAAGTGGTTCCGGCCGCCCTTGAGGCGGCACGGCAGGAACGAAAGAGTCTCCCGGAGGTGAACGGAGTGGCGCCGGCGGAGCAGGAAGCCAGGACGGCGTGAGCCCTCGGTAGCCGAAAGGACGGTACCCTCTGCGACGTGTCGATCCGGAATCGTAGGCTGACCGCGGCGCAGGCCCGGCGGATAGCCGTTGCGGCCCAAGGGTTTAGCGAGCCACGGCCCGGTGGCACGATCACCCGCGCGCACCTCAAACGGCTCATCTCGCGAATCCAGGTGCTGCAACTGGATTCGGTGTCGGTGGCGGTGCGCGCGCACTACGCGCCGGTGTTCAGCCGGCTCGGCCCGTACGACCGCGAAGTCCTCGACCGCGCGGCCTGGGGCCCGCGCTCGTCGCGGCTGCTGGCCGAATACTGGGCCCACGAGGCCGCGCTGATGGCCGTCGACGACTGGCCGCTGCTGCGCTGGCGGATGCGCGAGTACCGGCATGGCCGCTGGCGCACGCACATAGCCAAGGCCAACCCCAAAATCGCCGACGACATCGTCGCCGCCATTGCCGAACTGGGGCCGAGCACCGCGGGGGAGATCGAGGCGCACCTGGCCGCCGGGTCGAGCCGGACCAAGGGGGCCTGGTGGAACCGCAGCGACACCAAGTGGGTCGCCGAGGCGCTCTTCGCCTCCGGGGTGCTCACCACCGCCACCCGGGTCGGCTTCGCGCGCCACTACGACCTCGTCGAGCGGGTGCTGCCGCCGCGCGTGCTGGCCCGCGAGGTCGACGGCGACGAGGCGGTGCGCGAGCTCACGCTGCGGGCCGCCACCGCACTGGGCGTCGGCACCGAGGCCGACGTACGCGATTACTTTCGCCTGTCGGCCCAGCAGGTCAGGCCCGCCATCGCCGACCTGCTGGCCGCCGGCGAGATCGAACCGGTCGACGTCGACGGCTGGCCCGCGCCGGCGTATCTGCGGGCCGGCCGGGCGGTGCCGCGCTCCGACCGCGGCACCGCCCTGCTGTGCCCGTTCGACCCGTTGATCTTCTTCCGGCCCCGGGTCGAGCGGCTGTTCGGCTTCCACTACCGCATCGAGATCTACACCCCCGCCCACCAGCGCCGGTACGGCTATTACGTGTGGCCGCTGCTGTTGGACGGGCAGCTGGTCGCGCGGGTCGACCTCAAGGCCGACCGGGCCGCGCGCACCCTGCGCGTCGTGGGCGCCTTCGTGGAGCCCGATCGGCCCCGGGCGCGGGTTGCCGCGGCGCTGGCCGGCGAACTCGAGTCGATGGCGTCCTGGCTGGGCCTGGGCGGGTTCAGCGTGTCGGGCCGGGGTGATTTGGCGGAAGCGCTCCGGCGCGCCGGCTGATGGACGCTGATGGACGCTGAACGCCGGAGGCTAAGGCGCGCATCGTCGCCGGGCTATGGTGAGCGCCATGGCCGAGACCGCGCCGCTGCGCGTGCAGTTGATCGCGAAGACCGATTTCATGGCGCCCTCGGACGTGCCGTGGGCCACTGACGCCGACGGTGGATCGGCGCTGGTTGAGTTCGCTGGCCGCGCCTGCTACCAAAGCTGGTCCAAACCGAATCCCCGGACCGCGACCAACGCCGGCTACATCAAGCACATCATTGACGTCGGGCATTTCTCGGTGCTCGAGCACGCGAGTGTGTCCTTCTACATCACCGGTATCTCGCGGTCCTGCACCCACGAGCTGATCCGGCATCGGCACTTCTCCTACTCGCAGCTGTCGCAGCGCTACGTGCCTGAGGGGGAGTCGCGGATCGTCGTGCCACCGGGCATGGACGACGACCCCGAGCTGCGGCAGATCCTGGCCGCGGCCGCCGATGCCAGTCGCGCCACATACACCGAACTGCTGGGCAGGCTCGAAGCCAAGTTCGCCGACCAGCCCAACGCGATTCTGCGGCGCAAGCAGGCCCGCCAGGCCGCCCGCGCCGTGCTGCCCAACGCGACCGAAACCCGCATCGTGGTGACCGGCAACTACCGGGCGTGGCGGCACTTCATCGCCATGCGCGCCAGCGAGCACGCCGATGTCGAGATTCGGCGCCTGGCCATCGAGTGCCTCCGTCAGCTCACCGGCGTGGCACCGGCGGTGTTCGCCGACTTCGAGGTCGTCACCCTGGCCGACGGCACCGAGGTCGCCACGAGCCCGTTAGCGACCGAAGCCTGAGCGGGAATCGACTTCCGTCGCGCCGTGGACCCGGGGAAACTTTTTGCCCGCCTCACGACAAAGCGCGCTGGCCAGCCACGCTGTCGCTGCGAGGCGCACGTTGGCATATCCCGAGGCACACCTCGAACTTCTGTGACGGATGGGACTCCCGCGCCGCGCCGGCCCGCGCAACGCGCCCGCGCGGCTGCTAAACGGATTGCCGGGGCCAGGTAGCCTGAACACCGTGAGCACCGTCGGATTCGACGTCCCCGCACGGTTGGGAACCCTGCTGACCGCGATGGTCACACCTTTCGGCGCCGATGGCTCGCTTGACACCGCCGCCGCGGCGCAGCTGGCGAACCACCTGGTGGATGCGGGTTGCGACGGACTGGTGGTGTCGGGAACCACCGGTGAATCGCCGACCACCGCCGACGACGAGAAACTCGAGCTGCTGCGCGTCGTGCTGGAGGCCGTGGGCGACCGGGCCCGCATCGTCGCCGGTGCCGGCACCTATGACACCGCTCACAGCGTCCGGCTCGCCAAGGCCTGCGCCGCGGAGGGCGCGCACGGCCTCCTGGTGGTCACCCCCTACTACTCGAAGCCGCCGCAGAGCGGGCTGATCGCGCATTTCACCGCCGTCGCCGACGCGACCGAGCTGCCGGTGCTGCTCTACGACATCCCGCCGCGCTCGGTGATACCGATCCTGCCCGACACCATCCGCAGCCTGGCGGCTCACCCGAACATCGTCGGGATCAAGGACGCCAAGGGCGACCTGCACTCCGGCGCGGAAATGATGGCCGAAACCGGACTGGCCTACTACTCCGGCGACGACGCCCTGAACCTGCCCTGGCTGGCGATGGGTGCCACCGGCTTCATCAGCGTCATCTCCCACCTGGCGGCGAGCCAGCTCCGAGACCTGTTGTCGGCGTTCGCTTCCGGAGACGTCGCGACCGCGCGGAAGATCAACGTCAATCTCGCCCCCCTGTGCAACGCGATGGTCCGCCTCGGCGGGGTGACACTGTCCAAAGCGGGTCTGCGCCTGCAAGGCCTCGACGCCGGCGAGCCCCGGTTACCCCAAATGCCCGCAACCCCAGAGCAACTCGACGCGTTGGCCGCCGACATGCGCGCGGCCTCGGTGCTCAGGTGAGCTGGAAGTGAGCCAAAGCGTGGCCTACAAGTGGATGTAGAGCTTGCCCCACCGGGTCCTCTGGCTCCTGGCGGGCTGCGGGTCACCGCGCTGGGCGGGATCAGCGAAATCGGTCGCAACATGACGGTTTTCGAGCACCTCGGCCGGTTGCTGATCATCGACTGCGGGGTCATGTTCCCGACGCACGACGAGCCCGGTGTCGACCTGATCTTGCCGGACCTGTGTCACATCGACGACCGGCTCGACGACATCGAGGCGCTGGTGCTGACGCACGCGCACGAGGACCACATAGGAGCCATCCCGTTCCTGCTCAAGCTGCGGCCGGACATCCCGGTCGTCGGTTCCAAGTTCACGCTGGCGCTGGTCGCCGCGAAATGCCGCGAGCACCGCATCAAGCCGGTCTTCCTCGAGGTCGCAGAGGGCCAGCGCACCACCCACGGCGTCTTCCAGTGCGAATACTTCGCGGTCAACCACTCCATCCCGGATGCGCTGGCCATCGCGGTCCACACGGGCGCGGGAACGGTTTTGCACACCGGCGACATCAAGCTCGACCAGTTGCCGCTGGACGGGCGTCGCACCGACCTGCCCGGAATGTCCCGGCTGGGCGACGCCGGGGTGGACCTGTTCCTGTGCGACTC
Organism: Mycobacterium sp.; assembly: GCA_031292665.1. GTDB lineage: Bacteria > Actinomycetota > Actinomycetes > Mycobacteriales > Mycobacteriaceae > Mycobacterium. The sequence goes on from JARLGR010000209.1 coordinate 5,932, forward strand.
GACCAACGCCGAGATCCCCGGTGTCGGTCCCTCGGAGAGCGAAGTCGGCCCGACCCTGCACCGGCTCATCCGGGGCGCCGACGGCCGGGTGATCGTGGCGTGCTTCGCCTCCAATGTGGACCGGGTGCAGCAGATCATCGACGCCGCGGTGGCCCTGGGCCGACGGGTGTCGTTCGTCGGGCGATCCATGGTGCGCAACATGGGCATCGCGCGGGAACTCGGTTTCCTGCGGGTGGACGACTCCGACCTGCTCGACATCGCCGCCGCCGAGATGATGGCGCCCGAGCGGGTGGTGCTGATCACCACCGGCACCCAGGGTGAGCCGATGTCGGCGTTGTCGCGGATGTCGCGCGGCGAGCATCGCAGCATCACGCTGACATCGAACGATCTGGTCATCCTGTCGTCTTCACTGATACCGGGCAACGAGGAAGCCGTGTACGGCGTGATCGACTCACTGGCCAAGATCGGCGCCCGCGTCGTCACCAACCAGCAAGTGCGCGTGCATGTTTCGGGTCACGCTTACGCCGGTGAGCTGCTGTTCCTCTACAACGGGGTGCGGCCCCGCAACGTGATGCCGGTGCATGGAACCTGGCGGATGCTGCGGGCCAACGCCAAGCTCGCGGCGCGCGCCGGAGTGCCCGAGGAGTCAATCGTGTTGGCCGAGAACGGCGTCAGCGTCGACCTGGTTAGCGGCCGGGCCTCCATCGCGGGGGCGGTGCCGGTCGGCAAGATGTTCGTCGACGGCCTGATCACCGGCGACGTCGGCGACATCACCCTGGGGGAGCGTCTCATCCTGTCATCGGGATTCGTCGCGGTGATCGTCGTGGTGAAGCGCGGCACGGGCCGTCCGGCGGCTGCGCCGCACCTGCATTCGCGGGGATTCTCCGAAGACCCCAAGGCGCTCGAGCCCGTCGTGCGCAAGGTGGAGGCGGAACTTGAAGCGCTTGCCGCCGACCAGGTCACCGATCCCGCGCGCATTGCGCAGGCCGTGCGGCGCACGGTCGGCAAGTGGGTGGGGGAAATCTACCGCCGGCAGCCGATGATCGTGCCGACGGTCATCGAGGTGTGAATACGGCGCGAGACATAACCGGCTGCGATGCTTTCCGGCGTTTTCTCGCAACCGTTTATGTGTCGTGGCGCGAGGCAGCCCCGATCTTCTCCGCTAGATCTTTTCCGCGAAAGCCGACCATTCCAGTGGGGAGGCCTTGAGTTTGCGGCCCGTGGGTTCGACATAGCGCCGCACTAGGTCTTCGGGCCCGGCCTGCTCCACCAGCCGCCAGCCGTAGGGGGCGATGAAATCGGCGACCTCGTCGGACTGCAGGCCGAATCGCCACAGCTGCCGGCGCTGCCGGACGCTGCGGTACAGCGTCCGGGTGCCATACCGGTTCGTGCCGTCGATGAAATCCCTGCGGACGTAGGTGAACAGCAACCGGCTGCCCGGGGCGGCCGCGCGCAGCCCCTCCAAGGTCCGCCGGACGGTCTCTTCGGTCAGGTACTGGGTCACGCCCTCGCAGATGAAGAACGCGCGGTAATCGGTGCGATAGCCGTGCTCGGCTAACGACGTGAGCAGGTCGTCACGCTCCAAGTCCAACGCCACCAGCCGCACCGACAGGGGCGGGCCGCCCAGCACCCGTCGCACCGTCTCCAGCTTTCGGGCGATGTTCACCGGCAGGTCGACCTCGAAGACGGGGATGCGTACCCGGCGGGTCAGCAGGTAGGGGCGGGTGTCCAAGCCGGCGCCGAGGATGACGACCGCGTCGATGTCGTCGAGCGCCTCGGCGAGCTTGTCGCCGATGAAGCGCTTGCGGCAGGCCAGGTTGGCCCACAGCCCGCGGCCCGACCACTCCGATCCCCGGATCATAAGGCGGCGCAGCGGCGTCGACCGGGTGGCGGTCACGAGCCAACGCAGCGGACCGGGCAGGAACAGCTCCGCCAGGTCGTCGTCCACCAGCCGGCGGCCCGGCGGCTCGTTCTGCTCGACGGCCGCCAGCACGATTGGGCCGAAGGCTTTCTGCGCCACAGGGTTTCGTGCCATGGCTGCTACTTGTTCAAAAATCCCGCATCGACCGGCAACGTGACCCCGGTGACGTAGCGCGCCTGGTCGGACACCAACCATGCCACCGCGTTGGCGATGTCCTCGGCTTGCAGGACCTCCACCGGCATGGCGTTGCCCATGGCTCCCGGCGTGTCCGTCGCGGCGGCCATCCTGGCCAGCCACTCCCGGGTGAACTCGTTGTTGATCATCGGTGTCTCGACACCGGACGGATGGATCGAGTTGACCCGGATATTCTGCCGCGCAAGAAGGTTCGCGTAGACGCGCATCAACCCCACCACCCCGTGCTTGGCGGCGGCGTAGCCGACCGAACCGGCGTCCGGGCTGGCGACGCCGGCCAGCCCCGCGCTCGAACTGATCAGCACGATCGACCCCCCGGTGCCCTGCTTGACCATGGTCGGTATCGCGGCCTTGATGGTGTGGTAGACGCCGGTGAGGTTGACGTCGATGACGTCGCGCCAGCCGTCGTCACCGGATTGCATGGGAGCGATACCGGCGTTGGCCACGACGATGTCCAGCCGGCCGAACTCGTCGAGGCCCGCCTGCAGCGCGGCCGACAGCGATGCCCGGTCGCGGACGTCGCCCTGCTTGGCCACGATGCGGGCGCCGGCGTCCTCCACCAGCTTGACGGTGGCGGCCAGATCGTCCGGGGTGGCCAGCGGGTAGGGGACGCTGGCGATTTGCTCGCAGAGGTCGACCGCGATGATGTCTGCGCCGTCGGCGGCCAGCCGCACCGCGTGCGCGCGTCCCTGCCCGCGCGCCGCACCGGTGATGAAGGCGACTTTGCCGCTCAGCGGGCCCTCGAGTGGACGGGCCATCAGGGACGCAGCTGTCCCTTGTCCGCATCGCCGGCCGGCACCGGCTGCAGCATCTTGATGTCGGGTGCGCCCGCCAGGTGCTCGCCGGCCGCGGTGAACATCTTGCCGATCGCCGGTGAGGTGCTGTGCGTCTTGAGCGCCTCTTGGTCGGCCCATTGCTCCACGAAGACGAAGGTTTCGCCCCCCTGGTGCAGCGAGTACAGCTGGCAGCCGGGTTCGTCGTGCACTTCTTGGACCGCGGTGGTGAGGATGTCGCGGACGGTGTCGACCGACTCGGGTTTGACGGTCATGGTGGCGACGACGACGACGGGCATGCTGGCGTGCTCCTCGGTAAGTGATTGGGTGACGGCTGTCACCCTACTCACTCACGTGCGAGCCGCGGTGCTCATCCCGCATCCACCCGAATGGTGCGAGCTGCGACCGCGATCGCGAATGCGGCGAGCGCAAGGGTGTCGGCCAGCACTGCGGCGGCGAGGAAGAAGAGGAGGATGTCGACCGTCAGCGACCTCGACGCGGGCGTGGTCTTCGAGTCCTCGAGAAACGCGGCGAGAAAGCGCGCCGGGCGGTCGAAACAGGCGACGTTCTGGCTCCAGGTAGCTACCAAAGCGGCCATCGAGATGACGGCGTAGGTGGCGCAGAGGACCTTGCCGGCCCTCGGAATGGTCGCTGCGCGTCCCGGAGCAGTGGGTTCGGCCATTTCGCCATGCTGGGTCGCGGCGGTGACCGAACTGACACGCTGTTGTGACCCGTGTGGCAGATGGTGAATGTGAGGTGCTTGCGACTAGTCTTGTCACCATGGCTAGTAAGACCGTCGCCCGCTCCGGAGCCCGAATGAGCAGGTCAAAGGCCACTTCGCGAAGTGGATCAGGACGCGCGCGCCCAGCGGCGCCGCGCAACCGGGCGAGCAAGCCCGCCAGACGGCGCAACCGATCGGTGCTGGTAGCCGCGGGGCTGACCTGCGGCCGGGCCATGCGCGGCACCTGGCTGATGGCGGCACGGGGCACCGGCGGCGCCGCCCGCTCGATCGGACGGGCCCGCGACATCGAGCCCGGACATCGCCGCGACGGGATCGCGCTGGTGCTGCTGGGCATCTCCGTCGTCGTCGCGGCGAGCTCCTGGTTCCACGCCGCCCGCCCGCTCGGGGCGTGGGTGGACACCTTGTTGCGCACGTTCATCGGCGCGGGCGTCCTGGCGCTGCCCGTGGTCACCGCCGCGGTGGCGGTGGCGCTGATGCGGACCGAGCCCAACCCCGATGCGCGACCCCGGCTGATCCTGGGCGCAAGCCTGATCGCCCTCTCGGTTCTCGGCCTGCGCCACCTGTGGTCCGGTTCACCCGAAGACCCGGAAGCGCGGCGTCGCGCGGCGGGCTTCGTCGGCTTCGCCATCGGTGGGCCGTTGTCGGACGGGCTCTCGGCCTGGATCGCGGCGCCGCTACTGTTCCTCGGTTTCATGTTCGGCCTGCTGCTCTTGACCGGAACCACGATCCGCGAGGTTCCCGACGCCGTACGCGCCATGTTCGGCACCCGGTTGGCGCAGCGCGACTACGAGGACTACGAGGACTACGAGGACTACGGCGAGATCGTTGACGACGCCGGGGCCCGCGAAGACTTCTCCGACGGCTACTACGACGACGGGTCCTTGGGCCGCGAGCCGCAGGCGTGGCCGTCGGCCGACTCCGCGCAGTTTCCCGGCGGTGACGAGGCCCCGACCGTCCCCGAACCCGCCGTCGCCAAGAGCCGCCGTCGCGCCTCCCGGAAACCCGAAACCCTAGACCGCGTCGTCGAGGGCCCATACACCCTGCCGCCGCTGACCCTGCTGGTCGCGGGTGATCCGCCCAGGAAGCGCAGCGCCGCCAACACCGTCATGGCCGACGCCATCACCGAAGTGCTCAACCAGTTCAAGGTCGACGCGGCCGTCACCGGCTGCACCCGCGGGCCCACCGTCACCCGTTACGAGGTCGAGCTGGGGCCCGGCGTCAAGGTGGAGAAGATCACCGCGCTGCAGAAGAACATCGCCTACGCGGTGGCCACCGAGAGCGTTCGCATGCTGGCCCCGATCCCCGGCAAATCCGCGGTGGGCATCGAGGTGCCCAACACCGACCGGGAAATGGTGCGGCTGGCCGACGTGCTCACCGCGCCCTCGACCCGCCGCGACCACCACCCGCTGGTGATCGGGCTGGGCAAGGACATCGAAGGCGACTTCATCTCGGCGAACCTGGCCAAGATGCCGCACCTGCTGGTCGCCGGCTCCACCGGATCCGGCAAGTCCAGCTTCGTCAACGCCATGCTGGTGTCGTTGCTGACCCGGGCCACACCCGACGAGGTCAGGATGATCCTGATCGACCCGAAGATGGTGGAACTGACGCCGTACGAAGGCATCCCGCACCTGATCACGCCGATCATCACCCAGCCGAAGAAGGCGGCGGCCGCGCTGGCGTGGCTGGTCGAGGAGATGGAGCAGCGCTACCAGGACATGCAGGCCTCCCGGGTGCGCCACATCGACGACTTCAACGAGAAGGTGCGCTCCGGAGCCATCACGGCGCCGCTGGGCAGCCAGCGTGAGTACCGGCCCTACCCGTACGTCGTCGCGATCGTCGACGAGCTGGCCGACCTGATGATGACCGCCCCGCGCGACGTCGAGGACGCCATCGTGCGGATCACCCAGAAGGCGCGGGCAGCCGGCATTCATCTGGTTTTGGCCACGCAGAGGCCATCGGTGGACGTCGTCACCGGCCTCATCAAGACCAACGTGCCGTCCCGGCTGGCGTTCGCCACGTCGTCGCTCACCGACAGCCGGGTGATCCTCGATCAGGCCGGCGCGGAGAAGCTGATCGGGATGGGCGACGGCCTGTTCCTGCCGATGGGGGCCAGCAAGACGGTCCGGCTGCAGGGCGCGTACATCACCGACGAGGAGATCCACGCCGTCGTCAATGCCTGCAAGGACCAGGCCGAACCCGAGTACACCGACGGCGTCACCACCGCCAAGCCCACTGGCGAGCGCACCGACGCCGACCCGGACATCGGCGACGACATGGACATCTTCCTGCAGGCCGTCGAGCTCGTGGTGTCCAGCCAGTTCGGCTCCACCTCGATGCTGCAGCGCAAGCTGCGCGTCGGCTTCGCCAAGGCGGGCCGGCTGATGGACCTGATGGAGACCCGCGGGATCGTCGGGCCCAGCGAGGGATCCAAGGCGCGCGAGGTGCTGGTCAAGCCCGACGAGCTGGCCGCGACCCTGGCCGCGATCCGCGGCCTGGACTCAGACAGCGGGGACGACCTCGACTAGTGGCGATCGCAAGCGCGGCGTGGCCGGGCGCAGCGGGTCGCCACCATTGGATTAGCGCCGAACGTGCACGTACTGCGAAAAATCGCCCTCGAATTCGCAACCAGTGCACGCTCGGTGAGTCAGAGCACCAGCAGCATGCGGGAGTTGCCCAAGATGTTCGGCTTGACGTAGCTCAGGTCCAGGAACTCGGCGACACCGATGTCGTAGGACCTGCACATCTCTTCGAAGACCTCGGCGGTGACGGGTGTGCCCTCGATCTCGGTGAACCCGTGCGCGCCGAAGAACTCGGTTTCGAAGGTCAGCACGAACAGCCGCTCCAGCTGCAGCTCGCGGGCGACTTCGAGAAGCCGGTTGACAATCGCGTGGCCGATGCCGCGGCCCGTCATCGCCGGGTCGACGGCGACGGTGCGGATCTCGCCGAGATCGGACCACAACACGTGGAGCGCCCCGCAACCGACAGCCTTGCCGTCAAGTTCGGCCACCCAGAATTCCTGCACGGCCTCGTAGAGCGTCACGAGGTTCTTTTCCAGCAGGATCTTTCCGGCATACGTGTCGACGAGCTGTTTGATCACGGGCACGTCGGACGTTCGCGCGCGCCGGACCACCGGTCGTTGGTCCCGTGGGCTTTCGGTCACGGGTAACAGTATGGGCATCGGGAACGGTCGCGCTGGTCAACGGTTATTCTGTTGCCGTGTCGGGGCAGCCGCAAACGGGTCCTCTGGAGGGCCGCGCCCGGATCGCCAACCTCGCCAATACCCTGACGTTGCTGCGGCTGGTGCTGGTCCCGATTTTCCTGCTCGCGCTGTTCGCCGGGGACGGCCACCAAATCGCATTCCGCATCGTGGCTTTCGTGATTTTCGCGGTCGCCGCCATCACCGACCGGCTGGACGGTTTGCTGGCCCGCAACTACGGCATGGCGACGGAGTTCGGCGCGTTCGTCGAACCGATCGCCGCCAAAACGCTGATCGGCTCGGCGCTGATCGGACTGTCGATGCTCGGCGAGCTGCCGTGGTGGGTGACGGTGCTGATCCTGGTCCGCGAGGTCGGGGTGACCCTGTTGCGGTTGGCCGTCATCCGCCGCGGGGTGATTCCCGCCAGCTTTGGCGGCAAACTCAAGACGGTGGTCCAGGCCATCGCGATCGGGTTGTTCGTCCTGCCGTTGTCCGGACCGTTTCGGGTAGCGGCTTCCGTGGTGATGGCCGCCGCAATAGTGCTGACGGTTGTCACGGGGATCGACTATGTGGCCTCTACGATCAGGGAAGTTCGCCAGACGCCCCGCGGCTGAGCCCGGGTCATTTCTGCCAAGTGTGGCCGCCGAACGGGAACCAATACGACCGCCGTCGGCGTTCAACGTTGTAGCGCCCTGCTAAATCGGATTGAACACGTGCTGAGCAGGGGTGATGGGACGAAGGAGAGCGGGATGCCGCTATTGGTGCGCGAGGTGATCGGCGACGTGCTGCGCCGTGCCCGGATGTCACAGGGCCGGACGCTGCGCGAGGTGTCCGATTCGGCGCGAGTGAGCCTCGGGTATCTCTCCGAGGTGGAGCGCGGCCGCAAGGAGCCGTCCAGCGAGCTGCTCAACGCCATCTGCGACGCCCTGGACGTCCCGCTGTCGGCGGTCCTCACCGACGCAGGCGAGCGGATGGCGAGTGAGGAACGCGCGGCCTACAGCAGGCAACCCGGCGCCACCATTGACGCCGGCACCAAGGTGGTCATTCCGCCGGTGGCGCCCCTCGCGGTGGCCTGAGCGGGCGGTCGGATCGACGTCAGGGGTGGGGCGATCGGCGCCGACCCGATAAATTGAGCGACAGAACCGGCGCAGAGCGGCCCGACAACAAGCGAAGGTGAGCTAAATATGGCCAATCCGTTCGTCAAAGCGTGGAAATACCTCATGGCGCTGTTCAACTCGAAAATTGACGAGCGCGCCGACCCCAAGGTGCAGATTCAGCAGGCCATCGAGGAAGCGCAGCGCACCCACCAGGCGCTGACCCAGCAGGCGGCGCAAGTCATCGGCAACCAGCGGCAGCTGGAGATGCGCCTCAACCGGCAGCTGGCCGACATCGAGAAGCTGCAGGTCAACGTCCGTCAGGCGCTGGCACTGGCCGACCAGGCCACCACCGCCGGTGACGCCGCCAAGGCCACCGAGTACAACAACGCCGCCGAGGCGTTCGCCGCCCAGCTGGTGACCGCCGAGCAGGGCGTCGAAGACCTCAAGACGCTGCACGACCAGGCACTGAGCGCGGCGGCCCAGGCCAAGAAGGCGGTCGAACAGAACGCGATGGTGCTGCAACAGAAGATCGCGGAGCGCACCAAGCTGCTCAGCCAGCTCGAGCAGGCGAAGATGCAGGAACAGGTCAGCGCGTCGCTGCGGTCGATGAGCGAGGTCGCCGCCCCCGGCAACGTTCCCAACCTCGACGAGGTGCGCGACAAGATCGAACGCCGCTACGCCAACGCGATGGGCGCGGCCGAACTCGCCCAAGGCTCCGTGCAGGGCCGCATGCTCGAGGTCGAGCAGGCCGGCGTGCAGATGGCCGGGCATTCCCGGCTGGAGCAGATCCGCGCGTCGATGCGCGGCGAGGCTTTGCCGACCGGTGGCACACCGGCGGCCGGGGCGTCTCCGGCGGCCACTCCCGCCCCCGCCCAGCCCGCCGGTGGCGCGGTGACCGAAAAGCCGCTTGGCCAGTAGCAAGACGGTTTGTAGATGGCGGTCAAGTCGGCGCAGCGCGGCCCCTGGCGGGCGCTGCCGCTGCAGCGCGGATTGGGCAGCGCCGCAGACGTTTTCGACTTCCTCGCGCAGAAGATCAACGCCGCGGTAGATCCGCGCGCACGGCTGCTGCGCCGCCGCCGGCGGGCGCTGCGGTGGGGCCTGATCTTCGGTGCCGGGTGTCTTTTCTGGGCAGTGGTGACGATGCTGCTCGCGGCCTGGGGTTGGTTCGCTCTGCTGCTGGAGATCACCGGTGCGGTCGCGGTCCTGCTGGCGATTCCGGCGACGCTGTTGTTGTTGCGCTACCGCTGGCTGCGCTCCGAGCCGCTGCCGGCGGAGCGGCCGGCGAACACTCGCCGGCTGCCGCCACCCGGGTCGGCGGCGCGGCCCGCGATGTATGCGCTGGGCGCGTCGGAACGGGGGTTCTTCTCGCTCCTGGGCGTCCTGCAGCGGGGATCGATGCTGCCGGAGGACGAGATCCGTGACCTGACCGCCGCGGCCACCACGACGTCGGCGGCGATGGCGGCCACCGCCGCGGAGGTGGTGTCGATGGAGCGGGCGGCGCACAACTCGGCATCGTCGCGGTCGTATCTGGTGCCCACCATCAACGCGTTCACCGCGCAATTGAGCGCCGGCGTTCGCCAGTACAACGAAATGGTGACTGCCGCAGCACATTTGGTGTCCTCGGCGAACGGTGACGGCCTGACCGCGTCGCGGCAGCGCTACCGCGCCGAGCTGGTGGGGGCCACCGATCGCCTGACCGGGTGGGCGCAGGCGTTCGACGAACTCGGCGGCTTGCGCAGAAGCTAAGCGGGCCGGCTAGAACGTCGCTCTGAGCGACGGCAGCACCAGCGCCGCGAGTCCCCGCACGGTCGCCTTGAACATGTCGAAGAAGTCGAAGTAGTCCCGCCACAGCGTGATTCGCCCGTCATGGACCTCGAACACGCCGCACACCCAGAACTGAAGCCGCAGCGGGCCGAAGATCAGCGCGTCGGTGCGCTCGGTGAGCACCGCGGCGCCGTCGGCGGCGACCCGGTGGAACTTCACCTCGAAGGCGGCGCGGCCGTCCATCTGGCGAAACAGCTTCATCGCTCTGGCGCGGCCATGGATCGTCGGCAGGCCGACATTCTCGTAGACGAGGTTGTCGTCCAATGCGGCATCTGCGGCGTCGTAGTCCGCGTCCTGCAGGGCGTTCAGAAAGCCCTCGACGATGCGGGCGTTCGCAACAATTTCGGTGGCTGTCCCATTCACCTCGGTCATGCCTAACAGCGTAGGCAGCGTGTCGGCGGGCCGCTGTGGCAGGGTATGGCCGGTGCGTGTCGCCGTGGTCGCCGGGCCGGATCCCGGGCACTCGTTTCCCGCGATCGCGCTGTGCCAACGTTTCGCCGAAGGGGGCGACGAGCCGACGCTGTTCACCGGCGCGGAGTGGCTGGACGCCGCACGCGCCGCCGGCATCGATGCGGTCGAGCTGGACGGGCTCGTGGCCACCGACGAGGACCTCGACGCCGGCGCGCGAATCCACCGGCGAGCGGCGCGGATGGCCGTGCTCAACGTGCCGGCCTTGCGCGACCTGGCGCCCGAGCTGGTGGTGTCCGACGTCATCACCGCCGGCGGCGGGATGGCGGCCGAGCTGCTGGGGATCCCGTGGATAGAGCTCGACCCGCATCCGCTGTACCTGCCGTCGAAGGGGTTGCCGCCGATCGGCAGCGGACTGGCGCCGGGCACCGGAGTGCGCGGCCGGTTGCGGGACGTGGCGATGCGGGCGCTCACCGCGCGGTCCTGGCGTGCCGGGCTGCGCCAGCGCGCGGCCGTGCGGGCCGAAATCGGGCTGCCCGCCGCCGATCCCGGGCCGCTGCGGCGGCTGATCGCCACCCTGCCCGCCCTCGAGGTTCCGCGGCCGGACTGGCCGGCGGAGGCCGTGGTGGTGGGCCCGCTGCACTTCGAGCCGACCGATCGCGTGCTGGACATCCCGGCGGGCCCCGGGCCGGTCGTGGTGGTCGCGCCGTCGACCGCATTGACCGGCACCGAGGGCCTGGCGGAGGTTGCGCTGGGGTGCCTGGTTCCGGGGGAGACGCTGCCGGCCGGGTCGCGGTTGGTGGTGTCGCGGCTGGGTGGGCCGGAGTTGGCGGTGCCGCCGTGGGCGGTGGTGGGGCTGGGACGGCAGGCCGACCTGTTGACGCGGGCCGACCTGGTGATCTGCGGCGGTGGCCACGGCATGGTGGCCAAGACCCTGCTGGCCGGGGTTCCGCTGGTGGTGGTGCCCGGCGGCGGGGATCAGTGGGAGATCGCCAACCGGGTGGCGCGGCAGGGGAGCGGGAAGCTGATCCGGCCGTTGGCCGCCGACGCGCTGGTCGCCGCGGTGGGCGAGGTGCTGTCGTCGCCCGGCTACCGGGAGGCGGCGCGGGCAGCCGGCGCCGGCGTCGCCGGCGTCGCCGACCCGGTTCGGGTGTGCCGCGAAGCGCTTGCTTGAGCGGGCTGACTCGCTGGGTATCTTGGCTGACGTGCGGCTAACGGAGTTCCACGAGCGGGTCGTCCTGCGATTCGGCGCCGCCTACGGTTCATCGGTGCTGGTAGACCACGTGCTGACCGGTTTCAACGGCCGGACCGCCGCCCAGGCGATCGAAGACGGTGTCGAGCCCCGCGACGTCTGGCGGGCCTTGTGCGTCGACTTCGACGTGACCCCCGAGCAGTGGTGATCTGCTGCGTCGGGATTTAGCCTGCGGAGAGGGCTGAAGAGGGCTGAGAGGTCCAATCGAGAATCGCGCCGCCACCGCTGACTCGACGCCACTGGCGCAGGCTCGTTGAAACGTAGCCGCGTTCGGCGTGTCCACTTGAGTCGAACACGTGTTCGGCTACTGTGGTGAGGGTTCGGAAATGCCGACTTGTCGGTGGCCATCTCTAGTGTCACGGCCAACCGACCGATACCGGTCAGGCGAACACAGCGACTATAGGAGAGGCACCATGGCGCAAGCCCCCGACCGTGAGAAGGCCCTCGAACTGGCGATGGCCCAGATCGAAAAGAGCTACGGCAAAGGCTCGGTGATGCGTCTCGGCGACGAGATACGTCAGCCGATCTCGGTCATCCCGACCGGATCCATCGCACTGGACGTGGCCCTGGGCATCGGCGGCCTGCCGCGTGGCCGGGTCGTGGAGATCTATGGACCGGAGTCCTCGGGTAAGACCACCGTCGCACTGCACGCGGTGGCCAACGCCCAGGCTGCCGGCGGCGTCGCGGCGTTCATCGACGCCGAGCACGCCCTGGACCCCGATTACGCCAATAAGCTCGGCGTCGACACCGATTCACTGCTGGTCAGCCAGCCCGACACCGGTGAACAGGCCCTGGAGATCGCCGACATGCTGATCCGCTCCGGCGCGCTGGACGTCCTGGTCATCGACTCGGTGGCGGCCCTGGTTCCGCGCGCGGAACTCGAAGGCGAGATGGGGGACAGCCACGTCGGGCTGCAGGCGCGGCTGATGAGTCAGGCGCTGCGGAAAATGACCGGCGCCCTGAGCAATTCGGGCACCACGGCGATCTTCATCAACCAGCTCCGGGAAAAGATCGGCGTGATGTTCGGCAGCCCCGAAACCACAACGGGTGGAAAGGCGTTGAAGTTCTACGCGTCGGTGCGCATGGACGTGCGCCGGATCGAGACACTCAAGGACGGCACCAACGCGGTCGGCAACCGCACCCGGGTCAAGATCGTCAAGAACAAGGTGTCGCCACCCTTCAAGCAGGCCGAATTCGACATCCTTTACGGCAAGGGCATCAGCAGGGAGGGTTCGCTGATCGACATGGGTGTGGATCACGGCTTCATCCGCAAGTCCGGTTCCTGGTTCACCTACGAGGGCGAGCAACTCGGCCAGGGCAAGGAGAACGCCCGTACCTTTCTGATGGAGAACGCCGACATCGCCAACGAGATCGAGAAGAAGATCAAGGAAAAGCTTGGCATTGGCGCGGTCGTGACCGATGACGACATCCTGCCCGCCCCCGTCGACTTCTGAGCCCTCCCGCGAAGAGCAGGCGCGGGCGCTGTGCCTGCGCCTGCTCACCGCGAGATCGCGCACCCGGGCAGAATTGTCCCGCCAGCTGGCCAGGCGCGGCTATCCCGACGACGTCAGCGATCGGGTGCTCGATCGGCTCGCCGCCGTCGGCCTGGTCGACGACACCGACTTCGCGCAGCAGTGGGTGTCCTCCCGGCGGGCGAACGCCGGCAAGAGCAGGCGCGCCCTGGCCGCGGAACTACACACCAGGGGTCTCGATAACGAGGTGATCACCGCGGCCCTGGCCGGCATCGACGCCGGCGCCGAGCGTGACAGGGCCGAGGAGCTGGTGCGGTCCAGGCTGCGACGGGAGGCGACGCTGGCCCAGGATGGCAAAGACGCCGCACGAGTGGGTCGCAGGCTGGTGGCGATGCTGGCGCGGCGCGGGTACAGCCAGAACCTGGCGTCCGAGGTTGTCCTCGCCGAGCTGGCCGCCGAGCGGGAGCGCCGGCGCGTCTAGCCCTTGACGTGGGATTATTCGCGCGCCGTCCGGTCGCCGTACCATGGCTCCGTGACTTCCATGGTTGCGCTGGGCGCCGCGAGCAGGACCGGGGCCGCGGCTCCGCCGGTCTCGGGCTCGGGGGCCGCGCGCACCTACCAGGTCCGCACCTACGGCTGTCAGATGAACGTCCACGACTCCGAGCGGTTGGCGGGACTGCTGGAAGCGGCCGGCTACCAACGGGCGGCCGAGGGTGCCGACGCCGACGTGGTGGTCTTCAACACGTGCGCCGTGCGGGAGAACGCAGATAACAAGCTGTACGGCAACCTCAGCCACCTGGCGCCGCGCAAGCGAGGCAATCCCGACATGCAGATCGCGGTCGGCGGCTGCCTGGCGCAAAAGGACCGGGAGGCGTTGCTGCGCAAGGCGCCGTGGGTCGACGTCGTGTTCGGCACCCACAACCTCGGGTCGCTGCCCACGCTGCTCGACCGGGCGCGCCACAACAAGGTCGCCCAGGTGGAAATCGCCGAGGCGCTGCAGCAGTTCCCGTCGTCGCTGCCAAGCTCCCGCGAATCCGGTTACGCCGCATGGGTTTCCATTTCCGTCGGGTGCAACAACACCTGCACCTTCTGCATCGTCCCGTCGCTGCGCGGAAAGGAGGTCGACCGCAGCCCGGCCGACGTCCTGGCCGAGGTGCGATCCCTGGTGGACGACGGCGTCCTCGAAGTCACCCTGCTCGGCCAGAACGTCAACGCCTACGGGGTTTCGTTCGCCGACCCGTCGCTGCCCCGCGACCGCGGCGCCTTCGCCAGACTGTTGCGGGCGTGCGGGCGCGTCGACGGGCTGGAACGGGTGCGGTTCACGTCGCCGCATCCGGCCGAGTTCACCGACGATGTCATCGGGGCGATGGCGGAGACGCCGAATGTTTGCCCCGCCCTGCACATGCCGTTGCAATCGGGGTCCGACCGGGTCCTGCGCGCGATGCGGCGGTCCTACCGCGCGGACCGCTACCTCGGCATCATCGAACGGGTCCGGTCGGCGATGCCGCACGCGGCCATCACCACCGATCTCATCGTCGGCTTCCCCGGTGAGACCGAGGAGGACTTCGCGGCCACGCTGGACGTAGTGCGGGAGGCCCGGTTCGCGGCGGCGTTCACCTTCCAGTACTCCAAGCGGCCCGGCACGCCGGCCGCCGAACTCGACGGGCAGTTGCCGAAAGCAGTTGTGCAGGAGCGCTACGAGCGGCTGGTCGAGCTGCAGGAACGGATCTCGCTGGAGGGCAACCGGACGCTGATCGGGCAGACCGTCGAACTGCTGGTCGCCACCGGTGAGGGGCGCAAGGACAGCCGCACGGCGCGCATGACCGGCCGCGCGCGCGACGGCCGGCTCGTGCACTTCACGGCGGACCGGCCGGTACGGCCGGGCGACATCGTCACCGCGGCGGTCACCGAGGCCGCACCCCACCACCTCATCGCGGATGGGGGCATCCTCACCCACCGCCGCACCCGGGCGGGCGACGCGTACGCGACCGGGCGGCCCCCGCGCAGCGTAGGTCTTGGCACGCCCGCCGTTGGGCCGTCCGTTGTTTCCGTAGAAGGATGTGCACGATGAAGAAGGAACACACCGGCCTCGACGCCCTGCGCACCGAGATCGAGGCCGCCGAACGGCGCGTCGCCAGCGAAATCGACCCCGGTCCAAGGGGTTTCGTGGTGGCGATCCTGGTCTTTGTGTTGCTGGGGACTTTCATCCTGCCGCACACCGGCAACGTGCGCGGGTGGGACGTGCTGTTCAGCACCGACGGCGCGGGGGCGGCCGCGGTGGCCCTGCCCTCGCGGGTGTTCGCCTGGCTGGCGCTGGTGTTCGGTGTCGGCTTCTCGATGCTGGGGTTGACGACCCGGCGCTGGGCTCTGGCCTGGATCGCGCTGGCGGGTTCGGCGCTCGCCTGCGCCGCCGGGCTGTTGGCAGTCTGGTCGCGCCAGACCGTGACGACCGGGCATCCGGGCCCCGGCATCGGGCTCATCGTGGCGTGGATAACCGTCGTGGCCTTGACGTATCAATGGGCCCGCGTGGTGTGGACGCGCACCATCGTGCAGCTCGCGGCCGAGGAGGAGCGACGCCGGCTCGTCAAAGACCAGCAGTCGAGGACGCTGCTGGATAGTTTGGACGACACGGCTCGGCACGCTGATCGGACCGACGACGGGCGCGGGACGCCCTCGGCTTCTGACGGCTAGCGCCTGCGGGTCAGCGCCTCGGCGGCTGCATCGGCCCACTGCCGCCACTGTTCGGCATTGGCTTTCGCCTCTTCGGCTTCCTTGGTCCGGCCCACCGCGGCCGCCTTCTGCGCCTGCTGTTCGTACTGCTCGGCCCGGGTTCGGAACTGCTCGGCCCGAGCCTGCGCCTGCGGATCGGACCAACCCGTCTCGCCCGCGTCGCGAACCTTCTTTTCGACCGCGCGCAGCCGCCGCTCCAACTCGGCGGATCGTTCCCGCGGCACTTTGCCGATCGCGTCCCATTTCTCCGCGATCGAACGCAGCGCGGCCTTGGCGGCGTCGTGGTTGTCGGTGTCCAGCTTCTCCGCCTCGGCCAGCAGCGCCTCTTTGGCGGCGGCGTTGACCTGCAACTCCGCGTCTTTCTCCGCCGTCACCGCATTACGGGCCGCGAAGAACGTGTCCTGGGCGGCCTTGAAGCGGCGCCACAGGGTGTCATCGACTTCCCGGGTGACGCGCCCCGCCGCTTTCCATTCGGTCAGCAGCTTGCGGAACTCCGCGCTGGTGGCGGTCCAGTCGGTCGAGTCGGACAGCTCTTCGGCCCGCTCGCACAGCCGTTCCTTCGCCCCCTTGACCCCCGACCGCTCCCGGTCCAAATCGGAGAAATGCGATCCTCGCCGCCGGTTGAAGGCTTCCCTGGCCGCCGAATACCGCTTCCACAGCGCGTCGTCGACCCTTCGGTCCAGGCCGCTGATGGTTTTCCACTCGTCGAGGATCGCGCGCAGCCGGTCCCCGGCGGCCTTCCACTGCGTCGAGGTGGCGGCCAGGTCCTCGGCCTCGGCGGCCAGCGCCTCCTTGCGGGCCGTCTGGGTGGCCCGATGCTCCTCGCGCCGGGAGCGGTCCGCAGCGACGGCGGCGTCCGCGCGCTCGGCGAGACCGGCCAACCGGGCCGCCAGGGCGTCGACATCGCCCAGCACGGACGCCGACGGCAGGGTCTCCGCCAGCTCCGAGGCATGGGCCTTGATCTTGCGGGCGTCGCCGGTCCCGGCCGCCAGGCGCTCCTCCATCAGCGTGATCTCGGTGCTCAGGTCGTCGAATCGCCGGCCGAAGTGGGCGAACGCAGCTTCCGGCTCACCCGCCTGCCAGGAGCCGATGACGCGCTCGCCGGCACCGCTGGTCAGCCACACCGTGCCGTCGTCGTCGACGCGCCCGAACTTGCGCGGGTCGCTGGTCGGAGGCGCCGCCACCGGATGGGCGGCGGGTCGCGGCCCCGGCGTCGGCCGGGGACCGGGACGCGGTCCCGGGCGTGGACCCGGCACCGGAACGGCCCCCGAAACCGGCCCGGCCGACTCGTCGCTGCGGGGTTCGTCAGCCGACATGCGCTCGTCCACCACCCTTTCGCGCGGGCGAGCCCGCGCACCTGCCGCGCGAAGCGGCACCCATGCGGTCCGGAGGACCGGTGTTGTCCTGTCGCGGCCACCGGCTGCTCTGTAACCGTTCCTCCAGTATTCAAGCAGCTTGGTGGGCCTCGCGCCGCAACCTTTGTCGGCTATCGGCCTCGCTCACAGTCTTGGCGGACGTCGGTAACAAATCGATTCCGCCGACGCTCGGGCCATAGGTTTCGGACTCGTAGGCCGGTACCGTTTTTAAAGCCGAAAGTGTGCCGGGCGCCAGCGGCCCGGCATAGGGACGGTAGGGGTGACGCACAGGCATTGCATAGCTTCGCGGAGTAGAAGTGGATTTGCTGTCGCGGCCCGTCGTCACGAGACCGTGACTTGCTCCCACTACAGTTGTCGCTTAACAGGTATCGAACATCACGTGTACATACAGCTTTCGAAGGGAACGCTGGTCGGAACGCTGACGAAGGGGTTCCCATGTCGAAAGTGGACATCGCTGCACTGATCGCCCTGTGCGCGGCGTTGGCCTCCGCGGTCGGTGACGTGATCCGGCAGCGCTCCGCGCAGGAGATCACCGATAAGGACGTCGGTCATCTCGAGCTGTTCCGGATGTCGCTACGCGACAAGCGCTGGTGGATGGGTGGCATGGCGGCGATCGTCAATTACAGCCTGCAGGCCGGGGCCCTGGCGTGGGGTTCGGTGGTGCTGGTGACGGCGCTACAGGTGACCGCCCTGCTGTTCGCCCTGCCGATCTACTCGCGGCTGACCCACCACCGGGTGACCCGCTGGGAATGGATGTGGGCGGTCGTGCTGGCCAGCGCGCTGGCGGTGGTCATCATCGTCGGCGACCCGGCATCCGGCCAGCAGCGGGGTTCGCTGTCCACGTGGCTCATCGTGGCCCTGGTGATGGGCCCCGCATTGGTGGTGTGCGTGCTGGCGGCGCGGGTCTGGTCCGGACGTCCGGTCGCGGCGATCCTGCTGGCCCTGGTCGCGGGTTCGTCGCTGGCGCTGTTCGCCGTGCTCACCAAGGGAATCGTCGAGGTGGCCGAAGACGGCTTGGGCGCCGTGCTGCGCGCGCCGGAGTTCTATCCCTGGTTGCTCGTTGCGTTGTGCGGCATGATCTTCCAGCAGTCCGCCTTCCGCGCCGGCGCGCTGACCGCATCCTTGCCGACGATGACCGTGGCCAAGCCCGTGGTGGCCGGTGCGCTTGGGATGACCGTTCTCGGCGAGACGCTCGCAGCCCGGGGTCCCGGGGCGGTTGTCCTGGTCGCGGCGGTGGCCGTGGTCATCGTCGCCACCGTTGCGCTGGCCCGCGGCGAGGCCGCCTCGATGGCGGCCGAGGTGGGGCGCGACCGTAACCTGAACGGCTCGCACGAAAGTTTGCCCGGCGCCGACCCGGGGCCGGGGGATGGGCTCGTGCCAGACGCCCCGGTGAGCCCGGCCGCGTCCGAGGGCACCCGGACAATCACCTAGTCGGGCGCCCAGTTCCACCCCGATCCGCCCGCGAGGCACTATTTTGGTGGCGTGCTGAGCGCCATTGCGATCGTTCCCTCGGCGCCGGTGCTTGTCCCCGAGCTGGCGGGAACGGCGGCGGGCGAGGTGGCCGACGCGGTCACGGCGGCGCTGGCCGCGGCCGCCCTGTTGCCACCGCGTTGGGTGGTCATCGGAACGGGTGACGCCGACGACGCCCTGGGGCCCGATGCCGTCGGCACCTTTGCGGGCTTCGGAGTCGACGTACCGGTCCGGCTCTCCCCGCAGGCTCGGCGGCCCGCCGAATTCCCGGTGTGTGCGCTGATCGCCGCGTGGGTGCGCGGCCAGACCCGGCCCGAAGCGATCGCGCACGTCCGCGTGTATCGCAGTGACCACAGCGCCGACACCGCGCTGGCCCACGGCAGGCGACTGCGCGCCGAGCTCGACCGGGAGCCGGATCGGACCGGGGTGCTCGTGGTGGCCGACGGAGCGAACACCCTGACCCCAGCCGCGCCGGGCGGGTATCACCCGGACGACGCCAGCGCGCAACTGGCCCTGGACGACGCGCTGGCGAACGGCGACGTCGCCGCCCTGGCCGGGCTGCCGCAGCAGATCCTGGGGCGGGTCGCGTTTCAGGTGCTCGCCGGGCTGGCCGAGCCGGGACCGCGCTCGATCAAGGAGTTCTACCGTGGGGCGCCATACGGCGTGGGCTATTTCGCCGGCGCCTGGCAACCGTGAGACCGATTGCGGTCATCGGCCCCACCGGCACCGGCAAGTCGCAGCTGGCGCTCGACCTCGCGGAGCGGCTCAGCGGCGAGGTCGGCGCCGAGGTCGTGAATGCCGACGCGATGCAGCTCTATCGCGGCATGGACATCGGCACCGCAAAGCTGCCGCGTGAACAGCGCCGCGGCATCCCGCATCACCAGCTCGACGTCCTGAACGTCACCGAGACCGCCACCGTCGCCCGCTATCAGGGTGCCGCCGCCGCGGACGTCGAGGCGATCGCGGCCCGGGGCGCGGTGCCGATCGTGGTGGGCGGCTCCATGCTCTACATCCAGTCGCTGCTCGACGACTGGTCGTTTCCCGCGACAGATCCCGCGGTGCGGGCCCGCTGGGAACGGCGGCTCGCCGAGGTGGGAGTCGGTCAGCTGCATGCCGAGCTGGCCAGCCGCGACCCGGCCGCGGCCGCGGCGATCCTGCCCACCGACGGCCGGCGCACGGTGCGGGCGCTCGAAGTCGTCGAGCTCACCGGACAGCCGTTCGCCGCGTCGGCGCCCCGCATCGGCGCCGCGCGGTGGGACACCGTCATCGTCGGTCTGGACACCGACAGAACGCTGCTCGACGAGCGGTTGGCCCGCCGCACCGACACCATGTTCGAACAGGGCCTGGTCGACGAGGTCGAACGGCTGCTCGACGAGGGCCTGCGCGACGGGGTCACCGCCTCGCGCGCCCTGGGTTACGCCCAGGTGATCGCGGCGCTCGACGCCGGTGGCGGCCCCGCCCAACTGCACGAGGCGCGCGAGCAGACCTACGTGGGCACGCGGCGCTACGTGCGACGGCAGCGGTCGTGGTTTCGCCGCGACCACCGGGTGCACTGGCTGGACGCCGGCGACCCCGCGGGCCTCGTCGGCGGCGCTGTGCGGGTCTGGCGGCACGTATCCTGAGCGGGTGATCTTCGCCAAGGGTCACGGCACCCAGAACGACTTCGTGCTGTTGCCCGACATCGACGCCGCGCTGACGCTGAGCGCC
Source organism: Mycobacterium sp. (assembly GCA_031292665.1). Lineage (GTDB taxonomy): Bacteria > Actinomycetota > Actinomycetes > Mycobacteriales > Mycobacteriaceae > Mycobacterium. The sequence goes on from JARLGR010000209.1 coordinate 26,092, forward strand.
GCCCGGGTGGCCGCCCTGTGCGACCGGCGTCGCGGCTTGGGCGCCGACGGGGTGCTGCGCGTCACCACCGCGGGCGCGGCCCTGGCGGCCGGTGTGTTCGACCGCCTGCCCGACGGCGTTGGCGCAGGCGACTGGTACATGGACTACCGCAACGCCGACGGCTCGACCGCCCAGATGTGCGGCAACGGGGTCCGCGTCTTCGCGCACTATCTGCGGGCCGGCGGTCTGGAGACGCGCGACGACTTCGTGGTCGGGTCGCTGGCGGGACCCCGGCCGGTCACCGTCCACCGCGTCGATCCGACCTATGCCGACGTCACCGTCGACATGGGCAAGGCCAACACGCTCGGGCCGGGAGAGGCGGTCATCGGTGGCCGGCGGTTCGCCGGCCTGGCGGTGGACGTCGGCAATCCGCACCTGGCGTGCGTGGATCCCGACTTGACCGCCGAGGCGCTGGCAGCCCTGGACGTGGCGGCGCCGGTGAACTTCGACCACGCCCAGTTCCCGGACGGGGTCAACGTCGAAGTCCTCACGGCGCCGGCCGGCGGGGTGGTTCGGATGCGGGTCCACGAGCGGGGCGTCGGCGAAACCCGGTCCTGCGGGACGGGAACGGTCGCCGCCGCGGTGGCCGCACTGGCGGGCGCGGGCGCAGATATCGGGACGCTCACGGTGCGGGTGCCCGGCGGAGACGTCGTCGTCACGATCACCGAGGCCACCAGCTACCTGCGGGGGCCCTCGGAGTTGGTGGCCCACGGGGAGATCAGCGGGGAATGGTGGCGCGCACAAGAGCGTTAATGAGGGTGCACGACACCGATTCCGGGTGCATCATTTGTTATTGCCTATGACACATCCCGAATTCTCTGATCACCCTGTGCCGGAGCCCAGCACCGGCGAACTCGCCCTCGAAGACCGATCGGCGCTGCGCCGCGTCGCCGGCCTGTCCACCGAACTCACCGACGTCTCCGAAGTCGAGTACCGCCAGCTGCGCCTGGAGCGGGTCGTCCTGGTGGGCGTGTGGACCAACGGCACCGCCGCCGACAGCCAGGCCAGCATGGCCGAGCTGGCGGCCCTGGCCGAAACCGCCGGCTCGCAGGTGCTCGAAGCGCTCATCCAGCGCCGCGACAAGCCGGACCCCGCCACCTACATCGGCTCGGGCAAGGCCCGGGAGCTGCGCGAGGTGGTGTTGGCGACCGGCGCCGACACCGTCATCTGCGACGGCGAACTGTCCCCGGCGCAGCTCACCGCGCTGGAGAGGGCGGTCAAAGTGAAGGTCATCGACCGCACCGCGCTGATCCTGGACATCTTCGCCCAGCACGCCACCAGCCGGGAGGGCAAGGCGCAGGTGTCGCTGGCCCAGATGGAGTACATGCTCCCGCGGCTGCGGGGTTGGGGTGAGTCGATGTCCCGGCAGGCCGGCGGCCGCGCCGGCGGCAGCGGCGGGGGAGTGGGCCTGCGCGGCCCCGGTGAGACCAAGATCGAGACCGATCGCCGTCGCATCCGCGAACGGATGTCCAAGCTGCGCCGCGACATCAAGGACATGAAGCAGGTCCGCGACACCCAGCGCAGCCGCCGGCTGAGCAGCGACGTGCCGTCGGTCGCGATCGTCGGCTACACCAACGCCGGCAAATCCAGCCTGCTCAACGCGCTGACCGGGGCGGGGGTCCTGGTGCAGGACGCGTTGTTCGCCACGTTGGAACCCACCACCAGGCGCGCGGAATTCTGCCCCGATTCAGGCAGGGCCGGCTGTTTCCTCCTCACCGACACCGTCGGGTTCGTCCGGCACCTGCCTACCCAGCTGGTCGAGGCGTTCCGCTCCACGTTGGAGGAGGTCGTCGACGCCGATCTGCTGGTGCATGTGGTCGACGGCTCCGACGTCAATCCGCTGGCGCAGATCAACGCGGTCCGTCAGGTGGTTTCGGAGGTGGTCGCCGACCATCACGGTGACCCGCCGCCCGAACTCTTGGTGGTGAACAAGATCGATGCCGCCAGCGATCTGGCGCTGGCCAAGCTTCGTCATGCGCTGCCCGGCGCGGTGTTCGTCTCGGCGCGCACCGGCGACGGTGTCGAAGCCCTGCGGCGCCGGATGGGCGAGCTCGCCGCTCCCTCCGACGTCGCCGTGGACGTGATGATCCCGTACCACCGCGGTGACCTGGTGGCCCGACTGCACGCCGACGGGCGCGTCCAGCACGAGGAGCACGGTGCCGACGGCACCCGGATCAAGGCGCGGGTGCCTGTGGCGCTCGCCGCCAACCTGCGGGAATTCGCCGCGCACTGACGTGCGCCGAGACTGCAACCACGCATATCCGCATCGGCGTGTCGTGTGCGTGGTTGCTGTGTCGCGCAAGGGGGGCTGACAGACCGCCGCGGCGCGACCCCGCACCCCCCGCCCGCCACCTACCAACCACCCGGTTGGTATATGTTGGGCGGCAGAGTTTCCCATTCGCCGGAGGTCATCCATGAGCGCCGCCATCAAGTACCAGCGCACTCTTTTCGAGCCCGAGCATGAGCTGTTCCGCGAGTCCTACCGGGCCTTCCTCGATCGGCACGTCGCGCCCCATCACGACGAATGGGAGAAGGCGAAGATCGTCGACCGCGGCGTCTGGCTGGAGGCGGGCAAACAGGGCTTCCTGGGCATGGCGGTGCCCGAGGAGTACGGCGGCGGGGGTAACTCCGACTTCCGGTACAACACGATCATCACCGAGGAAACCACCGCCGGACGCTACAGCGGAATCGGCTTCGGCTTGCACAACGACATCGTGGCGCCCTACCTGCTGGCACTGACCACCGAAGAACAGAAGCAGCGTTGGCTGCCCAAGTTCTGCAGCGGCGAACTGATCACCGCCATCGCGATGACCGAACCGGGAACCGGCAGCGACCTGCAGGGCATCAAGACCCGCGCGGTCAAGCAGGGTGATCACTATGTGCTCAACGGGTCAAAGACGTTCATTACCAACGGAATCAACTCCGATTTGGTGATCGTGGTCGCGCAGACCGATCCCGACAAGGGCGCGCAGGGCTTTTCGCTACTCGTTGTCGAGCGCGGCATGCAAGGCTTCGAACGCGGCCGCCACCTGGACAAGATCGGGCTGGACGCCCAAGACACGGCCGAGTTGTCGTTCACCGATGTCAAGGTCCCGGCCGAAAACCTGCTGGGCGAAGAGGGGATGGGTTTCATCTACCTCATGCAGAACCTGCCGCAGGAGCGGATTTCGATTGCCGTCATGGCGATCGCGGCCATGGAGGACGTGCTGGAGCGCACACTGCAATACACCAAGGAGCGCAAAGCCTTCGGCAAGCCGATCGGCAGTTTCCAGAACAGCCGCTTCCTGCTCGCCGAGTTGGCGACCGAGGCCACCGTGATCCGGATGATGGTCGACGAATTCGTCCGGTTGCACCTGGAGAAGAAGCTGACGGCCGAGCAGGCCGCGATGGCGAAGTGGTACTCCACCGAAAAGCAGGTGCACCTGATCGATCGCTGCCTGCAGCTGCACGGTGGTTACGGCTATATGCGCGAATACCCGGTCGCGCGTGCGTATCTCGACGCTCGGGTGCAGACGATCTACGGCGGGACGACCGAGATCATGAAGGAGATCATCGGCCGCAGCCTCGGGATCTGATCGCACATAAAGCCCGCTTCGCGAAATCGTCGCCCCAGCGGCCGCGGCGATAATCAACGCCGGCATTGGCTGTTTCATCGGCCGGATCGCTCTTTTATCGGGTGGATCACACTCGGTAGTGGGCTTCGCGTACCGTCGGCACATGCATTCTGCGTACGTCGATGGTGTGGTCACGCATCGTCACGCCGGCGATCGGGCGGTTATGCGAACGGCGGCATCGCCCGCAGGCCCGGGAGCATTGACCCTGGCGCCGGGCGAGCGCGGGCACGATTGGTCGCGATTCGGACTGCGATACAGGAGCAGCCCTGCATCATTTCGACATCGGCGCGGTATCCGTTTTCGTAAAATTCTTAAATCGACTTCGCATTTCTCGCTGCCTGGAGCAAAGTTATGCGAGCCCGGTGGTAAATGCGGATCGCAATGGGGATGTTTCCCATTGGCGCGGGTACGGCCGGGTCCGCGGGGTCGGGCATGGTCGTAGGCAATGCCATATCCGTCGGCTGGGAGGCTGGGTGAACGGGCACAGGAGTCACATGCGCAAGCTGATCGGAAGCGCGCTGGTCAGTTTGGCGACCACGGCGGTTGCCGCGGCATTGCTGGGGCCTGCTGCGTCGGCGTCGCCGATCGGCGACGCGGAGGCGGCCATCATGGCCGCGTGGGAGAAAGCCGGTGGCGACGGTTCGCCGCTGGGCGCCCGCAAGGGTGACGTGTACCCCGTCGCAGATGGGTTCGCGCTGGACTTCGACGGCGGCAAGATGTTCTACACCAACGACACCGGCGCCAGGTTCGTGTACGGGCCGATCCTGGACAAGTACGAGTCGCTGGGTGGCCCGGCCGGCAGCGATCTGGGATTCCCCACGATCAACGAGGTGCCGGGCCTCGCGGGACCGGACAGCCGCGTGGCCACCTTCTCCGCCGGCGACAAGCCGGTGATCTTCTGGACGTCCACCCACGGCGCCTTCGTGGTGCGCGGCGCGATGAACGCCGCGTGGGACAAACTCGGCAGCTCGGGCGGCGTTCTAAGCGCTCCGGTCGCGGACGAAACCTACGACGGTGAGGTCACCTCGCAGAAATTCAGCGGCGGCCAGGTGTCCTGGAACAGGCAGACGAAGGAGTTCGCCACCCAGCCGGCGACACTGGCCGACCAACTGAAGGGCTTGCAGGTACCGATCGATCCCACGGCGGCCATCAACATGGCCTGGCGCGCGTCCGGCGGTCTCAACGGTCCGCTGGGCGCCAAGCAGGGCGGCCAGTACCCGATCGGCGGCGACGGAATCGCCCAGAACTTCGCGGGCGGGAAGGTCTTCTACAGCCCGGCCACCGGAGCCAACGCCGTCGAGAGCGACATTCTGGCCAAGTACGAGTCGCTGGGCGGACCGGTCGGCAGCGACCTCGGCTTCCCGGTGGCCAACGAGTCCGACGGCGGTGTCGGGTCCTCGAGTCGGATCTGTGCGTTCTCCGCGGCCGACAAGCCGGCGATCTTCTGGACTCCCGACCACGGGGCGTTCGTCGTGCGCGGGGCCATCAAGGCGGCGTGGGACAAGCTGCGCGGTGCGTCCGGCAAGCTCGGCGCGCCGGTCGGCGATCAGGCCGTCGACGGTGACGTGGTCTCCCAGCAGTTCACCGGCGGCAAGATCGCGTGGAACCGGGCGAAGAACACGTTCAGCACCGAACCGGCCAATTTGGCGCCGCTGCTGTCCGGCCTGCAGGTGCCGGGGCAGAACCAGGCGAGCGGTGCGGCGATGCCGCACGGCAAGAAGCTCCCCTGGCACTGGTGGTGGTTGCTGGTCGCCATCCCGGTGCTGGCGTTGATCGGGTTGTCGGCGTTGGTGGTGTCCCGCCGGCGTCGTCGCCGCGCCGGGCTCGAGGCGCCGTCGTACCAGCCCGAGAGCGCCCTGGACGCCGACTACGACGCCGCACCGGAGCGGCCCTGGGGGTACGACGAAACCGACGTCGCCGCAGAGCATTCGCTCGGGGCGGAACATCACCCGGATGACGGGCCCGCGGCTCGCGTCAGCTGGCGGCGTGGGGGCACTGCGGGCGAGGCCGAGGAGTCGGACCACTTCGACGACGGGTTCGGCGCCGAAGACGAAAACCCCGACGCGGTGGACACCGACTCCATACCCGTCGTCTCGGAGGCGGCTCTGACGGAGGCCGACTACGGCGAGGCCGGCTATGGCGAGGCCGGGTACTCCGAGGCCTACGTCGAAGGCGGCTACCCGGAGGACGACTATCTGGAGGCCGAGGTCGAGGGTTCCTACCCCGAAGCCGCGGACACCGGCTACCCGGAAGCCGAGTACGCGGTGGAGGGCACGGAGGAGTCCGAGGAGATGGGGTACGCCGCCCCCGGCCTCGTGACCCCTGAGGCCGCCGCTCCCGATGCCCAGGTGTCGGAACCCGTCGTTCCCGCTGGCGGCGACTCCGAAGCCGAGCCGAGGGCCGGGCGGCACGCGGCCCCGGGCACCGCAGACTCGGCCCCGGACGAGACCCATCGCCCGACGATCCACCTGCCACTGGACGACCCGTACCAGGTCCCCGACGGCTACCCGATCAAGGCCAACGCCAGCTTCGGCCTGTACTACACGGCCGACAGCGCGCTGTACCACGACACGCTCGCCGAAATCTGGTTGTCCAGCGAGGAAGTCGCGCAGGCCAACGGCTTCATCAAGGCCGACTGACGGCTCCGGCGCCCCAGTCGACGGCTATATCTTGCGAATCACCGTGACGACCTTGCCGAGCACGGTCGCCTCGTTGCCGGGTATCGGGTCGTACGCCGGGTTGTGCGGCATCAGCCACACCTGACCGCCCGCGCGCCGGAAAGTCTTGACCGTGGCCTCGCCGTCGAGCATGGCCGCAACGATGTCGCCGTTGTCGGCGACGTTCTGCTGCCGCACGACCACCCAGTCGCCGTCGCAGATCGCGGCCTCGACCATCGAGTCGCCGACCACCTTGAGCAAAAACAGCGTGCCCTCGCCGACGAGCTCGCGCGGCAGCGGGAAGACGTCTTCGACGGCTTCTTCGGCGAGGATCGGTCCGCCGGCCGCGATGCGCCCGAGCACCGGGACGAAGGTGGGTTCCGGCAGGGCGTCCGACCCGGTGACCTCAGTGACCGGCGTCGCCGCCGCGGCGTCGTCCGCGCCGCGGACGTCGACGGCCCGCGGGCGGTTCGGATCGCGGCGTAAGTAGCCCTTTCGCTCCAGGGTGCGCAGCTGGTGGGCCACCGAGGAGGTCGACGTCAGGCCGACGGCGTCGCCGATCTCCCGGATGCTCGGCGGGTAACCGCGGTTGGTGACCGACGCGCGAATGACATTGAGAATGGTGCGTTGACGTTCGGTCAGCGATGAATCCAAGCGGTGCGACCGGCCGTCCGCGCCGGCGGATGAGGTGTCGTTGCTGTCGCTCATGGCACTGAGGGTAGCCGCAGCGCGACCGAGAATCAAACATGTGTTCGACTGGCGTGTCGCGGCCGGGATAACGCGGTCAGCCAGGCGAATAACAAAGGTGTAACTCTTCGGTGGACAGGGTACTTCTGCTCCATGGCAGCGGTGACGACCGCCGGGCTTGTCGGTGGTGTGGTCTAGCGTTTTGCTCGTCCGACACGCTTCGCTCAAATGTTCGGGTATCGAACACACGAGCGATATAGTCGAACACCTGAGCGACACTTAGTTTGACCGGAGGGACGCAGATGACAATCATCCACACACTCTCGCCGCGCACCGGCAGCGTTCGTCGCCCGGTCAACGGACCGGTAATCGGGCCCCGGCATCGAGCGGGGTACGGCCCGGAGGGGTTGTCCCGGTTGCGGCGGCCCGGCCCGTCGCGGCCGCCGATCGCGCCACCGCGCTATTACGGCACCGGCGGCACCATGTCCGTTGCGCCTCACCGCAGGCGGCCCGTGACGCTGGCGACCACCGTGGGTCTGGCCGTCGTGGCCGGGCTGATCACGCTGTGGCTCGGTCTCGTCGCGAACATCGGGCAGGCGCTCAACGGTGACACCGCGGGATCCGCGGCTCGCGTACCCGACCGTCTCGCCGTCGTGCGCGTCGAGGGCGGGGAGTCCCTTGAGGACGTCGCCCACCGGGTGGCGCCGGACGCGCCGGCCCGCCGGGTGGCCGAGCGCATCCGCGAGCTCAACGACCTGAATTCGCCCGCGCTGGCGGCGGGTCAAACCCTGATCGCGCCGGTCGGCTGACCGCGCCGCCGTGCAGCGCGGAAACCGCTTTGGAGTGCGGCTGTGTTGGCCCGGTATCGGAGCGCACAGGTACGCTCGAGTTCTGCGGGGCCCGGTTGTCAGCACGGCGAAGGAGCGGTCATGCATTGTCCGTTCTGCCGTCATCCCGATTCCCGGGTGATCGATTCGCGCGAAACCGATGAAGGCCAGGCGATTCGGCGCCGACGGGCGTGCCCCGAGTGCGGACGACGTTTCACCACCGTGGAAACTGCCGTTCTGGCCGTCGTCAAGCGCAGTGGTGTCACCGAGCCCTTCAGCAGGGAAAAAGTGATCAGTGGGGTCCGCCGGGCATGCCAGGGCCGCCAGGTGGACGACGACGCGCTGAATTTGCTTGCCCAGCAAGTGGAGGACACCGTGCGTGCTGCGGGCTCGCCCGAGGTCCCCAGCCACGAGGTCGGCCTGGCGATCCTGGGGCCGTTGCGCGAGTTGGACGAGGTCGCCTATCTGCGATTCGCGTCGGTATACCGCTCCTTTTCGTCCGCGGAAGATTTCGAGCGCGAGATCCAGGCGCTGCGCGAACATCGCGACGTGTCGACGCCCGGCTAGGCTTCTGGCATGCCCGCCGATTTGCACCCAGACCTCGGGGCGCTGGCCCCACTGCTGGGAACCTGGACCGGTCGGGGAGCGGGCAAGTACCCGACGATCGAGCCGTTCGACTATCTCGAGGAAGTGGTGTTCTCCCACGTCGGCAAGCCGTTTCTGGCCTACGGGCAGAAGACCAGGGCGGCAGCCGACGGCGCACCACTGCACGCCGAGACGGGCTATCTCCGCGTGCCGCAACCGGGTCACGTCGAGTTGGTCCTGGCCCACCCGAGCGGTATCACCGAAATCGAGGTGGGCACCTATTCGGTCACCGGTGACCGCATCGAAATGGAATTGTCCACCACGGCGATCGGGCTTGCCCCGACCGCCAAAGAGGTGACCGCGCTTAGCCGTTCGTTTCGTATCGACGGCGACGAGCTGTCGTATTCGGTGCAGATGGAGGCGGTCGGGCAGCCGCTACAGGACCACCTGGCCGCGGTGCTGCGCCGCCGGCCCTGACTCAGGGCGAATCAGGTCGCGCTGCGCTCGTCGGAACCCATCGCGTTCAGCACGGCGACGCGGGTGGGTGCCGGACCGCTGACGGTCTTCTCGCCGCCGCCGGTGCGCAGCAGCTCGCGGAGGGCGGCCTGGTTGTATTCGCCCGGCTCGGTGGTGTCGATGAAGCGCTGGACGACGTCGATGAACCGGGCCGGGTCGTCGTGGAACGGGAAGTGTCCGGAGCCTTCGAAGATCTCGAGACGAGAGCCGGGCATCGCCGCATGCGCCATCCACGCATGCCGGACCGGGACGACAGCATCCTTGGTGCCCCAGACGATCTGCACCGGGATGGCCTCGGTCAAATAGCACCGGTCCAGCATGGTGACGATCTGCCCGCGCCAGTCCACCACCGCCCGCAGGGTCCGGCTGAATGCCGCCGAGGCCGTCGGTTCCGGCAGATCATCCAGGATCCGCAGCACGTTCGGCAGGTCGCGGCCCAGCCCGGTGCTGCCCAGCATCGTGCCCAGCACCCGCCCGAAGATCTGAACCGCCGGCAGCACCAGGGGCAAACGCAACAAGGCGAGGGCCTCGCTGCCCAGCGGCAACGACGCCCACCGCAACACCACATTGACGTCCTTGGTGACCCCGCCGGCGCCGACCAGGATCAGCCGCTCGACCAAATGCGGGAACTGGTAGGCGAATTGCATGGCGACCCCGCCGCCGAGCGAGTGACCGATAATCGTCACGCGCTCGATGTCGAGCACGCTGAGCAGGTCACGCATCCCGTTCGCGTACGCGGCGACCGAGTAGTCGGCGCGCGGCTTGTCGGACTGCCCGTGGCCCAAGAGGTCCGGGGCGATGACCGTGAACCGCTGGGCGAGCTTGGCCTGCACGGCATTCCAGGTGGTGGAGTTGTCGCCGATGCCGTGGATCAACAGGATCGCCGGCCCGGAACCGGCGATTCGGTAGGCCCGCTTGTACCCGTGGATGGTGCGGAACTCCAACCTGGGCGTGGTCACCTCGCGCACCGGGCGGAGATTGCCGTTGCGCTTCCGCTCGGTCATCTCGCCAACCCCCTTGTTGTCGGGCCGGCTATGGCCGGTGGAAGAACTCACGCAAGAAATTCACGCCTGGTCGTCGTCGTCGAACTTCTTCTCCGCCTGCTGGGCCAAGAATCGTTCGAACTCTGCGCCAAGCTCGTCGCCGCTAGGCAGATCCTCGTCGCGAGTTAGTAACGACCTGTTCTCCTGAGCGTCGATGAAGGCATCGTACTGGCGCTCAAGAGCGGCCACCACTTGAGCGACTTCTGCGCTCGCCTGGACCTGTTCGTCGATCCGGGCGCGAATCTCCGCGGCGGCTTCGGACAGCGCCGACAGCGGTAGCTCCAGCGATCCCGTCTTGGCCACCTGCTCCAGCAGCGTCTGGGCGGCGGCGGGGTAGTCGGTCTGAGTCAAATAGTGCGGGACGTGCACGGTGAACCCGACGACCTCGTGGCCGTGCTGGGCCATGCGGAATTCGAGCAGGTTGGACGCGCTGCCGGGAACCTGGATCTCCGAGATCCATGGCGTGAAGTCGGCGATCAGCTCCGGGTTGTTGGAATGCGCCGTCATCGTGATCGGACGCGTATGCGGGACCGCCATCGGGACCGTGCCGAGCCCAATGGTCTGGCGCACCCCGAGCCGCTCGGACAGCAGGCGGACCGCGGTGATGAACCGCTCCCACTTGAGGTCCGGTTCCAGCCCGGCCAGCAGCAGGAACGGGGTGCCGACGCTGTCGCGCAGCGCGTACAGGCTCAGTTCGGGATCGTCGTAGTGGGTGAAGTGGTCGGTCTTGAACGTCATCAACGGCCGGCGCGAGCGGTAATCCAGCAATTCGTCGATGGCGAAGGACGCGACCAGCTCGGCATCCAGGACGCCTTTCAGGTGGGCGGCGGCCAGGCGGATCGCATGGCCGGCGTCGGAGAAGCCCTGCAAGGCGTGTACTAACACCGGTCCGCGACCGTCCGACGCTGACAACTGGGGCGCCGGCAACTCGAGCTCGTACATGCCCGGCTGCCCGGGCTGGTAGTAGTCGTCGTCCGGGCCTTGATGGTGCGCCATCGGGATTGCTTCCTCTCGGGGGTCTGTCTAGGATGTCCTCCCAAGTGTCTCCCAAATGAGCGGGCACCAGTGAATCAACAGCGAACTGAAGTCCGCTTTCATGGTGAAACGCGATCGCCGTCGCCCGTAATCCGTACGGACGGATCCCCGCCGCGGCCCGACGGCCGTCAGCACAACCGCGCCCGCTGCGGGCGCCGTCAAGCGCGCTCGAGTCGATGCGGTCAGGCATGATAGGACCACGATGCGCGTACCGATGGTAGTGCTGTGCCCGGTGGTCGGCCTGGCGACGTTGCTGACGTCGTGCGTCCGGCCCGCGGATCATGCGTCGGTCCCGAGCGTGACCTCGCCGCGCACTAGCGGACCTGTGCAGCAGCTCTGCCAGCCGCAGCAGGGGTCTGTCGGGGGGCCGGTGGACCCGGACCTGCGAGTCGGCGCGATCTTCTTGGATGACGCCACCTATCACGTGTGCACGGGCGCTGTGGTGCACTCGTTCGGCGGGAACCTGGTGCTGACCGCCGCCCACTGCCTGGCCGGAGCCTCCAAAATCGCGTTCGTTCCCGGTTTCACCGGCAATGCCCAACCCACCGACGTGTGGATGGCGGACGCGGTCTACCTCGACCCGCGATGGGTCGCCGGCAAGGATCCGCACGCCGACTACGCGATTGCCCGGGTCAGCAGCCTGGCGGGCGGTTCGGTCGAATCGCGCACCGGCTTAGCGTTGACGCTGGGCACCGCGCCGCCACCGGGCAGCTTCGTCACTGTGATGGGCTATCCGTCCGGCGTGGGCGGCTCGCCGATCGGCTGCCAGGCCATGACCTCGCTGACCGACAGCGGTTACCCCTCGTTGAGGTGCGAGGGGCTGGTCGGCGGCACCAGCGGCGCGCCGTGGGTCAGCGGTACGACGGTCACCGGATTGATCGGCGGCCTCGAGGGCGGTGGCTGCGCCGAAAACGTCTCGTTTTCTGCGCCGTTCGACGAACACGTCGCAGAGCTGCTTGAGCGCGCCAACACCGGCGGTCCCGGCGACACCGTGCCAAAGGACGTCCCAAACCTCTGTTAGTGGCGGAACTGTTTGAGCGCGCGCACCTTGTTCATCACGTCGAGCGCGGCCACCTTGTACGCCTCGGAGAACGTCGGGTAGTTGAACACCGCGTCGACCAGGTACTCCACGGTGCCCCCGCAGCCCATCACGGCCTGCCCGATGTGCACCATCTCGGTAGCGCTGGTGCCGAAGATGTGCACGCCGAGCAACCTGAGGTCCTCCGTGGACACCAGCAGCTTGAGCATGCCGTACGAGTCGCCGGCTATCTGGCCGCGGGCCAGTTCCCGGTAGCGGGCCAACCCGACCTCGTAGGGGATCGAGTTCTTGGTCAGTTCCACCTCCGTGGCCCCGACATATGAGATCTCGGGAATCGAATAGATCCCGATCGGCTGCAGCTCGGAAACGCGGTGCGTAGGCTCTCCGAACGCGTGGTAGGCGGCCAGCCGTCCCTGCTCCATCGAGGTCGACGCCAGAGCGGGGAAGCCGATGACGTCGCCGACGGCATAGATGTGGGGCACCTTGGTCTGTAACCTGTCGTCGACGAAGATCCGGCCGCGGCTCTCGACCTCCAGCCCAGCGTTCTCCAGGTCCAGGTGGTCGGTTTGCCCCTGCCGCCCAGCGGAATACATCACCGTCTCGGCGGGAATCTGCTTGCCGCTGGCCAAGGTGGTGACGGTGCCCGACGAGCCGACGTCGACCGCGGTCACTTCCTCGCCGAACCGGAACGTCACCGCCAAGTCGCGCAGGTGGAATTTGAGCGCCTCGACCACCTCGGGGTCGCAGAAGTCCAACAAGTCTCCCCGTTTTTCCACCACGGTGACCTTGGTGCCCAGTGCGGCGAACATCGAGGCGTACTCGATGCCGATCACCCCGGCGCCGACCACCACCATCGACGCCGGCAGCGACTTGAGATCGAGGATCCCGTCGGAGTCGAGCACCCGTTCCTCGTCGAACTCGACGCCGGACGGCCGTGCCGGCCTGGTGCCGGTGGCGATGACGATGTAATCACCGGAGACGGTGGACTTTTCCTCCCGGGCATGGTCCTCGACCAGGACGGTGTGCGGGTCGAGGAAGCGCCCGTGACCCACGAGGAGGTCGACCCGGTTGCGCATCAGCTGGTCGCGCACCACATCGGTTTCCTTGCCGATCACGTGTTGGGTCCGGGCCAGCAGGTCGGCCGGGGTGATCCGGTCTTTGACCCGGTAGCTCGCCCCGTACAGCTCGCGCTGATTCATCCCGGTGAGGTAAAGCACCGCTTCCCGCAACGTCTTTGACGGGATCGTGCCCGTGTTCACGCACACGCCGCCGAGCACCCGGCCGCGTTCGATGATCGCGACCGACTTGCCCAGCTTGGCCGAGGCGATGGCGGCCTTCTGGCCGCCGGGTCCCGAGCCGATGACCACCATGTCGTATTCACGCGTCGACGCCATGAGGAACAACAGTAAAGCAGCTTGACTCACAGTGCTGAGTTCATGCACAGGGGGCCGAGCCCACCGGCTCGGGTGAGCACCGGCTGACGGTGGTGCCCGTCAGCGTGATGCCCATGACGCATCGGACCGATTTCACACTCAGCCGCCCCGGGGCGCTGATCGCCGCGCTACCCGCCGTTCTCGGCTTCGTTCCGGAAAGTTCATTGGTGTTGGTGTCTTTGAGCGACGGCCAACTCGGGGCGGTGCTGCGGGCCGACCTTTCCGACGACCTCACTGACCGGCTCGGCCACCTCGCCGAGGTTGCCGCGGCGGCCGGGCCCGAGGCCGCGATCGCAGTGATCGTCGACGCGGAGGGCGCGCACTGCCCGAGCTGCAACGAGGAGTACCGGCAGCTGTGCGCGGTGCTCGCAGAAACGTTGGCGGAGAGCGACATTGAATTGTGGGCCGCACATGTGGTGGATCGCGTCGCCGTCGGCGGGCGCTGGCATTGCGCGGACGGCTGCGGTTCCAGCGGGCCGGTCGACGACCCCTCGGCGTCGCCCCTGGCCGCCGCGGCGGTGCTGGACGGCAGGCGGCTCTACCCGCGGCGCGCCGACCTGCAGGCCGTCATCGCGGTCGACGACCCGGCCCGCAGCGCCGAATTGACGCGCGGCGTCGAACAACAGGCCGTCAGGCGCCGGCTGGCACACCGCGCGGACCCGGCCGGGTGCAGCCGCCGCGACGTGGAGGACGCGATGGCCGCCGCGTCCCGTGTCGCGGGCGGGCAAGCGCTGTCCGATGCGGAGCTGGCGGAACTGGGGTGCGCGCTGAGCGACGTGCAGGTGCGCGACACCCTCTATGCGCTCGCAGTCGGCGAAACCGCCGGTGAAGCCGAATCATTGTGGGCGCTGCTGGCGCGCACCCTGCCCCCGCCGTGGCGGGTCGAGGCGCTGGTGCTGCTGGCGTTCAGCGCCTACGCCCGCGGTGACGGGCCGCTCGCCGGGGTGTCGCTCGAGGCCGCGCTGCGGTGTCAGCCCGACCATCGGATGGCGGGCATGCTCGACACGGCACTGCAGTCGGGGATGGGACCCGAGCGCATCCGGGAACTGGCGGTCACCGGATACCGACTCGCGAAGCAGCTCGGCGTGCGCCTACCTCCGCGACGCGCCTTCGGCCGCCGGGCGGGGTAACGGGTCCGAAGAGGGCCCGAAAAGGGAGGATCAGACTCTCTCGACCTTGACTGCGTGCGCCATATCGTGCGGCAGGGTGACGTTCTCATGGCCCGGAATGACGATGGTCACCCCGGCGGCGCTGGTCTCCACGCTCACCCGCGCGTTCGGAACGACGCCGGCGTCCTTCAGCCGCGTGATCAGATCGATGTCGCCTTGGACGTGCTCGGTGAGCTGACGCACGACCACGGCGACCGGCGAGCCGGGCGGCAACTCGGTCAGCCGGACGAGGTTGGCGCCGTTGGCGCCGGACTCCGGTCCCACGCCCAGGTCCAGCAGACCCGGAATCGGGTTGCCGAACGGCGACGTGGTCGGGTTGTTGAGCACCTTCACCAGGCGGCGTTCAACGTCCTCGCTCATCACGTGCTCCCACCGGCATGCCTCGGCGTGCACTTCTTCCCATGGCACGCCGATGACATCGACGAGCAGTCTTTCGGCGAGGCGGTGTTTGCGCATCACGGAGATCGCCAACGCCCGGCCCTTGTCGGTGAGCTCCAGGTGACGGTCGCCGGCCACGTGGAGCAGCCCGTCCCGCTCCATGCGGGACACGGTCTGGCTGACCGTCGGCCCGCTCTGTTCGAGGCGTTCGGCGATGCGGGCACGCAGCGGCGTCACGCCCTCTTCCTCGAGGTCGTAGATGGTCCGCAGATACATCTCGGTGGTATCGACCAGCTCGTTCATCCCGCATCCTCCATCGATGCCGAGTCTACTTGGCCAGCTGCGCAAATGGGTGTAACGGGTTCCCGGCGAGCGGTATGCCCGCCGCCGACGCGGCGGGCATACCGTCTTGCTACCTGGTTTTTGCTAGCCGGGGTTGGCCAGCAGGCCTGACGGGGAGGAGGCCCTAGCTCGCGTAAGAGCGCAGCCGATCGGCGCGCTCGCCGTTGCGCAGCTTGGACATGACGTCCCGCTCGATCTGCCGGACCCGCTCGCGGGACAGACCGAACAGCTTGCCGATCTGGTCCAGCGTCCGCGGCTGCCCGTCGTCCAGACCGAAGCGCAACCGGATCACCTGGTGCTCACGCTCGTCGAGGGTGGCCAGCACGCTGCGGATGTCGGTGTGCAGCAGCTCGGCGATCACCGCGTTCTCCGCGGACATCGCTTCGGCGTCCTCGATGAAGTCGCCCAACGGGGCTTCTTCCTCGGACCCTACCGGCATGTCCAGGCTCACCGGGTCGCGGCTGTGCTCCAGCAGGTCGTTGATCTTCTCGATCGGGATGCCGGACTCGGCGGCGAGCTCCTCGTCGGTGGCTTCGCGGCCCAGGGTCTGGTGCAACTCCCGCTTGATCCGCGCCAGCTTGTTGACCTGCTCGACCAAATGAACGGGCAGCCGGATGGTGCGGCTCTGGTCGGCCATGCCGCGTGTTATCGCCTGACGGATCCACCACGTGGCATACGTCGAGAACTTGAAACCCTTTGTGTAGTCGAACTTCTCCATCGCGCGGATCAGGCCGAGGTTGCCCTCTTGGATCAGGTCCAGCAGCGGCATCCCGCGACCCGTGTAGCGCTTGGCCAGCGACACCACCAGGCGCAGATTCGCTTCCAGCAGGTGACGGCGCGCCGCCACGCCGTCGCGCACGACGGCCTCCAGCTCGCGTTTGCGGTTCTCGCCCAGGCGCTTCCGAGTCTCGAGCAGGTGCTCGGCGTAGAGCCCGGCTTCGATGCGCTTGGCCAGTTCGACTTCGCCTGCCGCGTTGAGCAACGCGGTCTTACCGATACCGTTGAGATACACGCGCACGAGGTCGGCTGCGGGGCTTTGAGCGTCCAGATCGCCGTCAAACCTGCTTGTGGCCCGTGAAGTGGGCTGTGCCATAGCGACCTCCCGATCGGCTTGTACTGTCATCAGGTTTAACGAGACATTCGGCCAGAGAGTTCCCACCGATTCCCGATCTCACACGCCTTGACGTGCACAAATGTGCCGTCGACCTGAGAATGTCCTGAGAAGTGCGAGGGGGGGCCGCCCAGCCGGAACCTTGCTAGCCCTGGTCGTCCCAGCCCGGCGGGCCCGGCTGCGGCTCCCGGTCGCGCGGAGGCTCGAGCGCCGGCCGCTCGGCCGTCGGGAAAAGGGGGGTGCGGCGCGGGACATCCTCGAACCGCCGGGGCTCGTCGGATCGGCGCGGTGGCCGGTCGTTGGCGATCAGCACGGCCATCCACGGCAGCGGTATCGACAGGCCCACGATCGCCAAGGAGATCAGGCCGTTGTGCCACGTGCCGTACGCCACGGCGGCCAGGATGAGCGCCGGAATCCGGAATGCCATCAGGGTCAGGTACTTACGCACCCGGGCGCGGTGCTGTTCCTCATACGACGTTTCGGCGGCCGTGATAAGCACCGGCCGGCCCTTGTCGTCGAAGTCATCGAAGTCACCGGACCCCTGGTCGGTGCCGCGCTTCATAACCCCACTCTTCCACACGCGACCGATTCCGGCTCAGCCCGCTTTCCGGGAGGCTGGGGGTGCACAATATTAGGCATGCAGACCCAGACGATCGAGCGCACCGATACCGACGAACGCGTCGATGACGGGACCAGCAGCGATACCCCCAAGTACTTCCATTACGTCAAGAAGGACAAGATCGTCGAGAGCGCGGTGATGGGCAATCACGTGGTCGCGTTGTGCGGTGAAGTCTTTCCCGTGACCAAGGCGGCCAAACCCGGCTCGCCGGTATGTCCGGATTGCAAGCAGATCTACGACCGGATGAAGAAGGGCTGATCAGCCGGGCCGCTCGGCCGTGGCGACGCTGCGTTGCTGCGCACCTGGCTCTTCGGGCGGCGAGTCCACCGAAGCCTTGCTGGTTGGCAGGCGCGACACGACCCACTTACGCAGCCGGTGGGCGTGCGTCTTCGGTGCCGGGAATTCCTCCTGGATGGCGGCGTTGAGTTCGGCGCCCATCATGATCGCGAATCCTCCGAAGAAGGCAAACAGCAGGAAGGCTATCGGCGTCGACAGCGCGCCATAGGTATAGCCGGTGCTGGTGATCCACCTCAGATAGAACCGCAGGCCCAGCGTGGCGACCACGAAGACCGCCGTCGCCAGGATCGCGCCGAAGATCAGCCGGTGCGACGGCAGAGGCTGTGGCAGCGACACCCGGTACAGGACCATGATCCCCACCACCAGGCCGAGAATCAGCGCCGGGTAGTAGCCGTAGCCCAGCACGTTGGCCAGGCCGACCGGGATGTGCTCGCCCACCTTGCGCGGGCCCACCACCACCAGGGGCGCCGTCGTGACCACGACCACCAGCATCGCCACGTACAGGAACAGCGCGAACAACCGCTGGCGCACGGGGTGGCGCAGCGGCGTCTGGTCGTGGGCCTCGACCACCGAGTCGACGAACGCCGATATGGCCGACGAGCCCGCCCACAGCGAGATCAGGAAGCCCAACGACGCCACCTCGCCGCGGGCGTTGTTGGCGATGTCCCGGATGGACGGCTCGATGATCTCGTTGACCACGCTGGGGGAGAACACGCTGTGGGCCGTCGAAATCAGCTGGCGCTCGATGGCGGGCAGCGTGTCCGGGCCGAACAGCGGTGCCACATAGGCCAGGCTGCCCAGCACCCCCAGCAGCAGTGGGGGCAGGGACAGCGCGGACCAGAACCCGGCCTGCGCCGACTCCGAGAAAATCGAATCTTCCCAGCTCTTAGCCAGCGCCCTCAGGCTGATCCGCCA
Source organism: Mycobacterium sp. (assembly GCA_031292665.1). Classification (GTDB taxonomy): domain Bacteria; phylum Actinomycetota; class Actinomycetes; order Mycobacteriales; family Mycobacteriaceae; genus Mycobacterium. The sequence continues at coordinate 44,398 of JARLGR010000209.1, forward strand.
CACGTGGTGGCGGGACGGCTTTGCGACCCGATCGCTCATACCCGTCCAGGATTACTGATGTCTGGCCTCGCACCCCACATTGACTGGCGGGCGGTTCGGTGCGGCTAGTTTCCGCCGACCTCCAGCACCGCGGCCAGCTCGACCAGCTTGGCCTCGTGCTCGTTGGCGTGGTGTTGGCAGAAGAGAAGCTCGGCTCCGGAAGGCAGCTTGGCGCGGACACGAGCCGCGGCACCGCAGCGGTCACAGCGGTCCGCTCTGGTCAGCTCGGGACTGGTCAGAGTTGCGTGCATGGCTTCTCCGTTCTTGCGTACTTTCACTCTCTCAGACGTATGGGCTTTTTGCCTTGTTCCCTAACCGTTATCGGGTGTGTCGTTTCTCACCGATCGTTTGGCACCCGCTCAGCACGCCGTTTAAGGTGCTCAACTGTGGCTTTGGCTTCCGAGGCTCCGGACGTGCTGGTGCACATGTGCGGCGCCGACGAGTGGTCTCGCGCCCTCGCTCGCGGGGCGATCGACCCCCCGATCGGCCCCGGGCCGCCGGCCGGCTCCCCATTCATCCACCTGTCGACGCCCGATCAGGTGCACCTGCCGGCTAACCGGCTCTACCGGGGCCGCACCGACCTCGTCCTGTTGCACATCGACCCGGCGCTGCTGGACTCACCCGTTCGCTGGGAGCCGGGGGTACCGACGGATCCCGAGTCGATGCTGTTCCCGCACCTGTACGGTCCGCTGCCGGTGCGCGCAGTGATCAAGGTGAACGGTTACCGGCCCGCGCCCGACGGCACCTTCCCGCCCACCGGGGAGGCTCAGGAGCCGACGTAGGCGTCGGCTTTGTCTGAGTGCCGATGTCGCCGGACGGACCGGCGCCGGTTGTCCCGGCCACCGCGACATGCGGCCCGACCCGGATCGCGCGGAAGTAACCGACCACCGACTCGAAGTCAGAACCGGACGAGACAACGTGGCGGCTGGCGGGCATGCGGCCACGGTACGACGGCGGGGTGGCCGGCACGGCGCAACGCGCTGCAGCGTGCGGGGTGCTGCTCAGTCGAGGTAGTCGCGCAAGACCTGCGAGCGGCTCGGGTGGCGCAGCTTGGACATGGTCTTGGACTCGATCTGGCGGATGCGCTCCCGGGTCACGCCATAGACCTGCCCGATCTCGTCGAGGGTGCGGGGCTGGCCGTCGGTGAGGCCGAAGCGCAGCCGGACCACGCCGGCCTCGCGCTCCGAGAGCGTCTCAAGCACCGACTGCAGCTGGTCTTGCAGCAACGTGAACGACACCGCGTCGACGGCCACCACGGCCTCGCTGTCTTCGATGAAGTCACCGAGCTGACTGTCGCCCTCGTCGCCGATGGTCTGGTCCAGCGAGATCGGTTCGCGGGCATACTGCTGGATCTCCAGCACCTTCTCGGGGGTGATATCCATTTCCTTGGCCAGCTCCTCGGGCGTGGGCTCGCGGCCCAGGTCCTGCAGCAGCTCGCGCTGGATGCGGCCCAGCTTGTTGATCACCTCGACCATGTGCACCGGGATACGGATGGTGCGGGCCTGGTCGGCCATGGCGCGGGTGATGGCCTGGCGGATCCACCACGTCGCATACGTGGAGAACTTGTAGCCCTTGGTGTAGTCGAACTTCTCGACCGCGCGGATCAGGCCGAGGTTGCCTTCCTGGATGAGGTCGAGGAACGCCATGCCGCGGCCCGTGTACCGCTTGGCCAGCGAGACGACCAGCCGCAGGTTGGCTTCCAGCAGGTGGTTCTTCGCGCGGTCGCCGTCGCGGCAGATCCACACCATGTCGCGGCGCTGCGCGGCGGGCAGCTTCTCGCCCTTTTCCGCGTGTTCGGTCATCAGCTGCGTGGCATACAGGCCGGCCTCGATGCGCTTCGCCAGCTCGACCTCTTCCTCCGCGTTCAGCAGCGCGACCTTGCCGATCTGCTTGAGGTATGCGCGAACCGAGTCGGCGGAGGCGGTGAGTTCGGCGTCCTTGCGGGCCTGACGCAACGCCTCGGATTCGTCCTCGTCCCAGACGAAATCGCCGGAGGCCTTGTCCTTCTCGGTGGGCTCGGCGATCTCCTCGTCGCCGGCGGGGGCTTCCGCGGCCGGGGCGGGCGATGCGACTGCGTCGTCCCCGGCTTCGGCCGGGTCGATTTCCACCTCGTCGCCTTCGGCCTCCACGACCTCTTCCAGGACGTCGAGGGCGAGGTCGACGGCGTCGATGTCGAGGTCTTCGACAGGCACACCGTCGAGGTCGGGTTCGGTATCGAGATCCTCGACCGCGCCGTCGGATTCCAGGACGTCCAGTGCGACTTCCGGCTCCGCCGGCGCGGCTTTGCCGGCGACTTTGGTGCCACGGGTCGACCGAGCCTTTGCCGCGGCACCCTTCGCCGGGGGGGCCGCGGAGGCCGCGGAAACCTTTGCCGGGGCGGCCTTGGCCGTGGAGCGCGCCTTCTTCGTTGTCCCGGGGGCCTCGGATACCGGCGCTGACTTGCCGGCCGACGGCGGCGTCTTGGTGGCCCGCGGCGGCGCCGGTGCCTTGGTGGCCCGTTTGGCGGGGGCGGACCCATTGGCGGCCTTGGCGGATGGAGCCGCTGGCCGCTTGGACGACGGAGACTTCGTGGCGGTGCGTGTCACCGGCTCATCGGTTGCCGGGTTTGCCTTGGTCGCTGCCACTTACACCCCTTCGTTTGGACGCACTTCCGGTGGGTATGGGCATGAAAAACCGAAAGTGTCTGCTATGTCGATGTCGGCTTTGGTGTGAGCGTGAATAGTCGCACGCTATCGGTCTGGGCGAGGCGCCGAGGACCGGCGAGGACCATTGTAACGATCGCGCGCGCCCGTAGCCGCTTACCGGCCAGAATTCAGTGCGTCACATCGACCGTGGCGGCCATGGCCGCGCCCACTATTCCGGCGTTGTTCTGCAGACCGGCGGCCACCACCGGGGTCCGGTTCTCCAGCAGTGGCACCCACTTCTCGGCCTTGCGGCTGATGCCGCCGCCGGCGATGAACAGGTCCGGCCAGATCGCGTTCTCGATGGCCACCAGCACCCGCGTCACCTGCTTGGCCCACTCCTTGTAGCTCCAGTTGTTGCTCTCCTTGACCGAGGACGCGGCTCGTTGCTCGGCCTCCACGCCGCCGACCTCGAGGTGGCCGAACTCGGTATTGGGTATCAACCTTCCGTTGTAGATGACGGCGGAGCCGATTCCCGTGCCGAACGTCAGCAGCACAACCAGACCGGACTGGTTATTGCCCGCGCCGTAGCGCTCCTCGGCGAGCCCGGCCGCGTCGGCATCGTTGAGAATCGTGACCGGCTGGCCGTGCAGCTCGGCGCTGATGACGTCGCGCGCGTCGGTCCCGATCCACGACTTGTCCACGTTGGCCGCCGTCTGGACAACGCCATGGGTCACCACGCCGGGATAGGTCACCCCGAGCGGACCGGTCCACCCGAACTCGTTGACCACCGCGGCGATGGTCTTGGCGACCGCCGACGGGGTGGCTGGCTGCGGGGTCAGCAGCTTCTTCCGCTCGCCGATCAGCAGCCCGGTTGTCAGGTCGACGATGCCGCCCTTGATGCCGCTGCCGCCGACGTCGATGCCGAACGCACGACGCTGCGGCGCGCCATCGGTCGTGCCTGTGTTGGGTGCATCCGTGGTCGAGTCGGTGCTGGTCATCGAACCCCCTCGGCAGACATGGGCTGTCCGCCCACCTTATCCCGCCGGGGCCCTCGGACGGTGGCCGTCGGGCGTGTCCGGGCGGCCGGCGACGACTGTGATGCGATGGACGGGTGACGCGACCCGATGACGAGCCCGCGGGGCTGCGCTCCGTGGCCGAAGCCCTGGCCGCCGAGGCCGCCGACTTTGTGCGGCGCCGCCGCGCCGAAGTGTTCGGGGCCGGCTCCGGTGCCGCCGGCGGTGGCGCCGTGCGGTCGAAGAGCACCCCGACCGACCCGGTGACCGTGGTCGACACCGAGACGGAACGGCTGTTGCGGGATCGGCTGGCCCAAATGCGGCCGGGTGACGCGGTTCTCGGGGAGGAGGGCGGCGGGCCCGTCGGCGCCGGGGATTCGGGGGCCACGTCCGACGACGCGGTCACCTGGGTGCTCGATCCCATCGACGGCACGGTGAACTTCGTCTACGGCATCCCGGTGTACGCGGTGTCGGTAGGCGCGAAGGTCAAGGGGGTGTCGGTGGCCGGCGCCGTTGCGGACGTCGTCGCCGGACGGGTGTACTCGGCGGCGACCGGCCTTGGCGCGCAGGTGATTCACGAGGGGGGGAGGGACCCGCTGCGGTGCGCCGACATCGGCGATTTGTCAATGTGCTTGCTGGGCACGGGCTTTGCATATTCACCGGGGCGGCGCAAAGTCCAGGCGGAGCTGTTGGCGCGGATGCTCCCGGTGGTCCGCGACGTGCGCCGCATCGGTTCTGCGGCGCTGGACTTGTGCATGGTCGCGGCGGGCCGGCTGGATGCCTACTACGAGCACGGTTTGCAGCAGTGGGATTCCGCGGCGGGCGCGCTGATCGCGGCCGAGGCGGGGGCCCGGGTGGTCTTGCCCGCCGGGGATGTGGACGGTGCCGGGTTGACGGTCGCGGCCGCCCCCGGAATCGCCGACGAGCTGTTGGCTGCGCTGGAGCGCCTGGGCGGCCTGGGGCCGATCCCGGACTGAGGCTCAGCAGCTGCCGGAGTGAATCCTGGCCAGCAGCGAAGGGTCTGACGGCTCCGTGGCGCCCGGGCGCAGCGTGGCCAGCACCGCGTCGATGTCATCGTTGTGCGCCAGTGCGGTGAACTCGGTCCCGACTGCCAGGTCGACGGTGTCGTCGGCGCGGTTGTCGTTGAACAGTTCGGTGCACGGTGCCACCAGCCACACCGCAGCCGCCGTGGCTTGCCCGGCTGTCCCGAAGCGGATCTGGCCCTGGCAGTTAAGCCGGGAGCCGGCGTAGATCGGGTCGTTGGCGGCCGTCGGCTGAGCGAAACCCAGGTCCTTCATGGCGCCTGAGACGTCGGCGGCTTGTCCGCCGCGGCCGCTGGCGTTGAGGACGCGGACCTTGGTGTCGGCGAGTTTGGCGGGTGTGACGTCGGCCATCGCCGTCCGCGACACCTGCTCACCGAGCTGGGGCGCCGCCGATCCGGCTGATTGTGGCGGTGGGTTGCACACGACGGCTTCGTGTACCTTCGCCGGTCGGTTCAGCGCAACGGACCACACCACTCCCGTCACCACCGCCGCGATGATCAGCACGATGATGGCGGGGCGGGGATTGCGCCGCCGGAAGGGCCGGCCGTGGTTGTCAAAAGCGGTACCCTCGGTGATTTGCGCGACCACAGCTGCACTCTAGCGGCACGCCAAACACACTGTTCAAGGCCGAACTCAAGGGCCGATCCGGTAGTGTGACGCAAATCACACCTTAACCGATGGCGATACGGGCACGAATCATTTGGTGGATGCGTTCGACGCTGGTACAAAGCGAGGCTTGGGATACGAGGGCATGTTAGAGGGGATAGGGCAGGGGAATTAGGTATGCCTACCGACTATGACGCGCCACGGCGCACCGAGACCGATGACGTCTCGGAGGACTCGCTGGAGGAGCTCAAAGCACGCCGCAACGAAGCGGCCTCGGCCGTCGTCGACGTCGACGAATCCGAAACCGCCGAATCTTTCGAGTTGCCGGGAGCTGATCTTTCGGGGGAAGAGCTGTCCGTTCGGGTGATCCCGAAGCAGGCCGACGAGTTCACCTGCTCGAGCTGTTTTCTGGTGCAACACCGCAGCCGTCTCGCGAGCGAGAAGAACGGCGTGATGATCTGTACCGACTGCGCGGCTTGACCGGTTTCGGGGTCAGCTGCGCAATGCCGACAGCACCCGTTCCGGATGACGGCAGCTCACCAGCCAATACGGCGTCGGGTCGTCGGGGTCGTCGAGTACCACCAGAACCATCGGCCCGACCCATGCCCGGTGCAGCACATAGGCAGCCGGGTCGAGCTGGCGGCCCAGGGCCGCGAATTTCGCGGAGGGCGCTACCTCCGCGGACCGGGTGATGACCGTGACCGGCAGATGCGCCTCTGCGGCCCACAGCTGGACGCCGCCCGGGATCTCCGGGCCGGCGGTGACCTTGATCTCGAGCCGGCCGAGCCACAGCAGCGCCCCGGCCGCGACCGCGAACAGGATCGCGTACGGCACCCACTTGGGTATGGCGGGGACACCGAGGTTGACCTCGAAAGCGACCAGCGCCGCGAGCCCGAAGCCCAGCGGCCACCACCACCACGGCACCCACAATCGTTCGCGATATCGCACGCCGTGCGGCGCGACGCGGGTGCCAGACACGCGGTCAAGGGTAGTCTTTGGCCCCGTGTCGACCAGTCTGGCCATTGTTCGCCTCGATCCGGAACTGCCGCTGCCCAGCCGGGCACACGACGGCGACGCCGGCGTCGATCTCTACAGCGCAGAAGACGTCAAGCTGAAACCGGGGCATCGCGCTCTCGTCCGGACGGGCGTCGCGGTCGCCATTCCTCACGGAATGGTCGGCTTGGTTCACCCGCGCTCGGGATTAGCTGCGCGCGTTGGGCTTTCGATCGTGAACAGTCCAGGCACCATCGACGCCGGTTACCGCGGCGAAATCAAGGTCGCACTGATCAACCTGGACCCGGCCGAGCCGATCGTGATCCATCGCGGTGACCGCATCGCCCAGCTGCTGGTGCAGCGGGTCGAGTTGGCGGAGTTGGTCGAGGTCTCGTCGTTCGACGAGGCCGGGCTGGGCGAAACCTCCCGTGGCGATGGTGGTCACGGTTCCTCCGGCGGTCATGCGAGTCTGTGACCGCCGGCGATGAAGCGAAGGGAGTCGCGATGAGGTGCGGGTACCGCCGGGAGAGTGGCGCTGACGATGGCATTCGGTAGACGCTCAGGCAAGGACGACAACCGGCAGGGGCCGGCCGGCGACGTGGCGCAACCAGAGGACGGGGACGTCGTGGCGGAGGCTGGTGACGAGCCGGACGGGCCGTTCGACATCGACGACTTCGATGACCCCGCCGTGGCGGAGCTGGCCCGGCTCGACCTGGGCTCGGTTCTCATTCCCATGCCGGAGACGGGCCAGCTGCAGGTCGAGCTGACCGAGACGGGGGTCCCGAGCGCGGTATGGGTGGTCACGCCGAACGGGCGTTTCACCATCGCCGCGTACGCGGCACCGAAGACCGGTGGCCTGTGGCGCGAGGTGGCCGGCGAACTCGCCGAGTCCCTGCGCAACGACTCGGCCAAAGTGAGCATCAAGGACGGCCCGTGGGGCCGGGAGGTGGTCGGGACCGCCTCCGGCGTGGTCCGCTTCATCGGGGTCGACGGATACCGCTGGATGATCCGCTGTGTCATCAACGGCTCACACGAGACCATCGACGCGCTCGACGCCGAGGCGCGGGCTGCTCTGGCGGACACCGTGGTTCGCCGCGGCGACACCCCGCTTCCGGTGCGGACGCCGTTGGCGGTGCAGTTGCCCGAACCGATGGCAGAACAGCTGCGCCAGGCTGCGGCCGCCCAGCAGGCCCAGCAACAAGACGCGGCGCAGGGGGCACCTCCCGCTGGCGGGGGACAGCCCTCCGACGAGCCGGCCGCGCGCCGCAGCGCCGACGGCTCGGCCATGCAGCAGCTGCGCACCACAACGGGCGGCTAGCCGGCCCGCCGGCTAGGTCGCAAGCCAGGTTTCCGCGAGAGCGGCCACGCACGCCGCGCCCAGAACGGTGGGATCGGCCCCCATCTCGTCCAGCGTTACCGTCCGCAGGGCCGCGTGCGGCGCCGCTGTGACCCAGTCGACGGCCACCTGCAGCGGGTGGACGGAATCATCGACCGCGGCCGCCACGCCCAGCGCAGCGGCCAGCCGGGCCAGCTCCGCGCAGCTCGGGGCGACGTAGGCGGCGGCCTCTTCCATCGCGTCCGGCAGTCGGGGCCACTGGGCGCGCCAGGAGCGGGTCAGCTCCTCGGCCAACCACGGTGGGCTGGAGGCCTGCATTTGCGTGGTCGTCGCCGCCAGACCGTCGGCGCGCAGCC
>JARLGR010000210.1 GCA_031292665.1 Mycobacterium sp.
GGTCTCCAGCGACCGCATCACCTTGCCGAGTGCCTCGACGAAGTTGCGGCCCAACGACATTGCCTCGCCGACGGACTTCATGGTGGTGGTCAGCGTGGGATCGGCGCCGGGGAATTTCTCGAACGCGAACCGCGGCGCCTTGACCACGACGTAGTCGAGGGTCGGCTCGAAGCAGGCCGGTGTTTCCTTGGTGATGTCGTTGACGATCTCGTCGAGGGTGTAACCGATGGCGAGCTTCGCGGCGATCTTGGCGATCGGGAAGCCGGTGGCCTTGGACGCCAGCGCGCTGGACCGGGAGACCCGCGGGTTCATCTCGACGACGATCAGCCGGCCGTCGCGCGGGTCGACCGCGAACTGGATGTTGCAGCCACCGGTGTCCACGCCGACCTCGCGCAGGATCGCGATGCCCAGATCGCGCATCCGCTGGTATTCCCGGTCGGTCAGCGTCATGGCCGGCGCGACGGTGACCGAGTCGCCGGTGTGCACGCCCATCGGGTCGACGTTCTCGATCGAGCACACCACCACCACGTTGTCGTGGCCGTCGCGCATCAGCTCGAGCTCGAACTCCTTCCAACCGTAGATCGACTCCTCGATGAGCACGTTGGCGCTGGGCGAGGCGGCCAGCCCGGCACCGGCCATCCGGTCGACCTCCTCGAGGCTGCGGGCCATGCCCGAACCCAGCCCGCCCATGGTGAAGCTGGGCCGCACGACCACCGGCAGGCCGACCTCCTCGACCGTCTCGCGGACCTCGTCGATGGTGAAACAGACCCGGCTGCGGGCGGATTCGCCGCCAATCTTGGCGACGATCTCCTTGAACCGCTGCCGGTCCTCGCCGCGCTGGATGGCGTCGAAATCGGCACCGATGAGCTCGACGCCGTAGCGCTCCAGCGCCCCGTTCTCGTACAGCGCGACCGCCGTGTTGAGCGCGGTCTGCCCGCCGAGGGTGGCCAGCAGCGCGTCGATCTTGTTGCCGCGCTCGGCCTGCTGGGCGATCACCCGCTCGACGAACGCGGGGGTGATGGGCTCGACGTAGGTGTGGTCGGCGTACTCCGGGTCGGTCATGATGGTGGCCGGGTTGGAGTTGACCAGGCTGACCTGCAGGCCCTCGGCGCGCAGGACCCGGCAGGCCTGGGTGCCCGAGTAGTCGAACTCGCAGGCCTGGCCGATCACGATCGGCCCGGACCCGATCACCAGCACGTGGTTGAGGTCAGTCCGCCGCGGCACTAGGCGTCCCCTTTCTGGTCGCGAGGGTGCGCACATGTACACCGGTTACGGCGTGTCACTGTGCAAACACGCACGCTGACGGGAGCTGGCATCAGCGGCCCCCTGCCATCAGGTCGACGAATTGGTCAAACAGGTATTCCGCGTCGTGCGGCCCGGCGGCGGCCTCCGGGTGGTACTGCACCGAAAACGCCCGCCCATCGGCCAGTTTGAGGCCTTCGACCACCCCGTCGTTGGCGCAGGTGTGGCTGACAATCGCGGGTCCGAACGGCGTGTCGAAGGACTGGCCGGCCTCCCCTTCCAGCGCGAAGCCGTGGTTCTGTGCGGTCACCGCGACCCGCCCGGTGGCGTGGTCGATGACCGGGATGTTGATGCCGCGGTGACCGAAGACCATCTTGTAGGTGGACAGGCCCAGGGCGCGCCCCAGGATCTGATTGCCGAAACAGATGCCGAACAATGGGATTCCCGCGCCGAGCACCTCGCGAGTGACGGTGACGACGTGGTCGGCGGTGGCCGGGTCACCGGGGCCGTTGGACAGGAACACGCCGTCCGGCTTGAGGACGGCGATCTGCTCGAACGTCGCCGACGCCGGCACCACGTGGCTGCGGATGCCACGCCGGGCGAAGTTGCGGGGCGTGTTTGTCTTGATCCCCAGGTCCAGCGCGGCCACCGTGAACCGCTTCGCCCTTTCGGGTTCCACGATGTAGGCCTCCGGAGTGCTCACCTCGCCGGCGAGGTCAGCACCCAGCATCGACCGCTGCCCCCTCACCCGCCGCAGCAACGCTTCTATGTCCAGGGGTTCGGCCGCTGCGTCGCCGGAAAACACCCCGGCCTTCATCGAGCCGCGGCTGCGCAGGTGCCGCACCACCGCGCGGGTGTCGATGCCCGCGATGCCGACCACGTGCTGTCGGACCAACTCGTCCTCCAGGGTGCCGGTGGCGCGCCAGTTGGAGGCGCGTGGCGACGGGTCGCGCACCGCGTATCCGGCCACCCAGATCTTGTCGCCACGGCTCTCGGCGTCCTCGGTGTTCCAGCCGGTGTTGCCGATCTGGGGCGCGGTGGCCACCACGATCTGCCGGTGATAGCTGGGATCGGTCAGCGTCTCCTGGTAGCCGGACATCGCGGTGGAAAACACCACCTCCCCGAGCGCCTCACCGACCCCGCCGAACGGCGTGCCGATGAAGACGCGGCCGTCCTCGAGCACCAACACGGCTTTGCTCACGCGGCCTCCTGCAGCCAGCTGTCGTACTCTCCGCGGTCGTTGGCCCGGAAACCGGTGTCGATCTGGACGCCCGACGGCAGCCGCCACCGGATCGCCAGGACCGAATTGCGGGCGGCGACCTTGCCGGTCATGCCGCGTTCGGTACGGACGGCGGTGATCGACTCCTGCGGAATCCAAATCGGATGGGCGCGAATGCGTTCCAGCAAGATACCCTCGGGATAGCGAGTCAGCACCGCCTTGCTGCGATACCCCAGATCGCCGGCGGCAATCCGGTCGTTCCAGGCCGGCGACAGCGTGCAGCCGACATAGACGCCGCGCAGCGTGGTGGTCGCCGCGCCGACCTGGTCGGGCAAGTCTGGCAGGTCGCCGATCAACTCCTCCTGCCGCTGCGAACGGCGCCGCCAGCCGCGCATCATCAGCTGGATCACCACCGCGATCGCTACCACCAGCACGGCCGCGAAGATCAGCGACCCCACGAGCGTGCCTGAGTTCATGCCGGGCACTTCCCATCCCGGGCGGTGATCTTCCCGCGCAGCAGGGTCGCGGTCACGGTGGCGGGCAGGGTCATGGACTCGTAGGGCGTGTTGGCCGACCGGCTCGCCAGATCGGGCCCGACGACCGTCCACGTGGCATCCGGGTCCACCACGGTCAGGTTGGCCGGCTCCCCCACCTCCAGCGGCCGGCCGTGGTCGGGCAAGCTCACGATGCGCGCCGGGTTCTCGCTCATCACCCGGGCGACGTCGCGCCAGGTCAACATCCCGGGCAGGACCATCGTCTGCACCACGACCGACAGCGCCGTCTGCAGCCCCAGCATGCCCGGCCGGGCCGCGGAGAACTCGACGCATTTCTCGTGCGCCGCGTGCGGGGCATGGTCGGTGGCCACACAGTCGATGATCCCCTCGGCCAGCGCCCCGCGCACCGCCACGGCGTCGGAGGCCTCGCGCAGCGGCGGGTTGACCCGATTCACCCCGTCGTAGCCGGCCAGCCTCCCGTCGTCGAGCATCAAGTGGTGCGGGGTCACCTCGGCAGTGATCGAGATCCCTTGCTGCTTGGCCCATTTCACGATCTCCACGGTGCCCGCGGTGGAGGCGTGGCAGATGTGTACCCGGGCGCCAGCGTCGCGGGCCAGCAGCGCGTCGCGGGCGACGATCGACTCCTCGGCGGCCCTCGGCCATCCGGACAGCCCCAGCCGGGCGGCGGTGGGCCCCTCGTGCGCGACGGCGCCGGCGGTCAGCCTGAGCTCCTCGGCGTGCTGGGCGATCAGCACGCCGAGCCCGGTGGCGTACTCCAGCGCGCGACGCATCACCAGCGGGTCGTGCACACACACGCCGTCGTCGGAGAACATCCGCACCTGGGCCGCACCGGCGGCCATCATCCCCATCTCGGTGAGCTCGGTTCCGGCCAGTCCGACGGTGACGGCGCCCACCGGATGCACGTCCACGAGGCCGACCTGCTGGCCGCGCTGCCATACGTGGTCGGTGACCACCGGGCTGTCGGCGACCGGGGTGGTGTTGGCCATCGCGAACACGGCGGTGTAGCCACCCAAAGCCGCTGCGGCAGAACCGGTTTCGATATCCTCGGCGTATTCGCGACCGGGCTCGCGCAGGTGGGTGTGCAGGTCGACCAGGCCGGGCAGCAGCACGTGACCGGTGGCGTCGATGACGTCGGCGGTGTCGGGGATTTTCAGACCCGCACCGATGTCGGCGATCTGGCCGTCATCCACCAGTACGTCGACGCGGTCGCCCTCGCCGTACAACCGAACCCCGCGGATCAGCACGCTCACGCGGTGACCTCCTGCGCCCCGACCAGCACGTGGAACAGCACCGCCATCCGCACGTGGACACCATTGGAAACCTGTTGCAGCACGGCCGATTGCGGCGAGTCGGCCACCGCCGAGGCGATCTCCATCCCGCGCAGCATCGGCCCCGGGTGCAACACCACGGCATGGCCGGGCAGCATCGCCTGGCGGCGGTCGGAAAGCCCGTAGAGCGAGGAGTACTCGCGCACCGACGGAAAGAAGCCGCCGTTCATCCGCTCGGCCTGCACCCGCAGCATCAGCACCGCGTCGGCGGCGGGCAACTCGGCGTCGAAGTCGTGCGACACGGTGACGGGCCAGCCGTCGACCCCGACCGGCAACAGCGTCGGCGGCGCCACCAGCACCACCTCGGCGCCCAGGGTGTGCAGCAGCATGACGTTGGACCGGGCGACCCGGCTGTGCAGGATGTCGCCGACGATCACGACGCGGCGCCCTTCGATCCCGCCGAGTCGCTGGCGGATGGTCAGGGCGTCGAGCAACGCCTGCGTCGGGTGCTCGTGCGTGCCGTCCCCCGCGTTGATGACCGACGGCCCGGATCCATTGGCGCACGTCCACTCGGCCAGCAGGTGCGCGGCGCCGGACGCCGGGTGCCGGATGATCAGCGCGTCGGCGCCGGCGGCCCGCAGTGTCAGCGCGGTGTCGCGCAGCGACTCGCCCTTGCCCACCGACGATCCGGCCGCACTGACGTTGATGACGTCGGCGCTCATCCACTTGCCGGCCACCTCGAATGACACCCGGGTGCGGGTCGAGTTCTCGTAGAACATCGTGATCACCGTGCGGCCGCGCAGCGTCGGCAGCTTCTTGATCTCGCGGCCAACCAGGGCTTCGGCGAACCGGTCCGCGTCGTCGAGGATGGCGGTGGCGTCGTCGCGGCTGAGATCGCCGGCGGTCAGCAGGTGGCGCGTCACCGGGAGATCACCACCCCGTCGCGGCCGTCGCTCTCGCTCAGCAGCACGTGCACGCTCTCGCTGCGCGAGGTCGGCACGTTCTTGCCCACGTAGTCGGCGCGCAGTGGCAGTTCGCGGTGGCCACGGTCGACGAGCACCGCCAGTTGAACCACCCGCGGGCGGCCCACGTCGCGCAGCGCGTCCAGGGCGGAGCGCACCGAGCGCCCGGAGTACAGCACGTCGTCGACGAGGATCACCAGCGCGTCGTCGATGCCGCCGGCCGGGATCGAGGTGGCCTCCAGCGGCCGCGGCGGCTTCTGCATCAGATCGTCGCGATACAGGGTGATGTCCAGCCCACCGTGCCCGACTTCGACTCCGCTGTATTCGGCGATGTTGGTGGCCAACCGGTTGGCCAGAGTCACACCGCGAGTCGGGATGCCGAGCAGCACCACCCGCGGCCCGTCCGAACCGTCCAAAGCGGTCTTTTCGATGATCTGGTGCGCGATCCGGGAAATGGTGCGGCCCACGTCGGCCGCCGACATCAGTTCCCGGGATTCGCCGCCCATACCGGCGTCACCCACAGCACCCATGCGAGACTTGACCTCCTTCTCCGCCTCACCGGACGGATCGTTAAAGGATGTCGACTGCACGGCAGCCTAACACCCCTTCCGAGCGCGACGGTGCCGGGCACGCTCGGCCCTTGTGGAGGCCAGTCACATCCGTCCCACGCGTCTCTCGAAAACCACCGCCGGGCTGCCATCGACCGGCTCAGGCATTGACTCTGCGGCGACTGCGACAAAGTGCGAGGAACCCGCACCCTCACCGCAGAGTCAAATCCAGACGCGCGCTAGATGGACACAGCCGGCCCGCAATCGCCGCTACCCTGGCGGAGATGACGCATTCAGGATTCTCCGGCTTGCGGCGCATGGATTTCGAGGCCCTCTACCGCGGCGAAAGCCCCGGTGAGGGCATCCCCCCGATGACCACACCACCATGGGATACCAAGGCGCCCAAAGAAAATGTGATCGCCTGGCACAACGGCGGCTGGGTGCGCGGGGATGTTCTCGACATCGGCTGCGGGCTCGGCGACAACGCCGTGTACCTGGCCAAGAACGGATATACCGTGACCGGGCTGGACATCTCGCCGACCGCGCTGATCACCGCCGAGCGGCGGGCCCATGATGCCGGCGTCGACGTGCGGTTCGCGGTGGCCGACTCCACCAAGCTTGACGGCTACACCGGCGCGTTCGACACCGTCATCGACAGCGGCATGTCCACCCACTAAACCTATATGGCATTGGCCGCACTGTCGGAGCGGTCGAGCCTCGGTGCGCAGTCGCCTCTAGGTGCAAAAATATTGCCCGTTGAGCAGACAATTCGACGGTGGCGAGTAGGAACCGGTCAGCACGCCTCTTAGACCACCTGTGGCTGAACCACCGGGCGCAATGATGCGATTCCAATTCGCGGGGGTGAGAACATAGTGCGTGCCAGATTGTGCAAGGGTGCTATTCCACGTGTGCGAGACAGATTCTCCCACCGGCAAGTCGAATTCAAGCTTCCA
>JARLGR010000211.1 GCA_031292665.1 Mycobacterium sp.
GTACTCGAGCCCGACATCGAGCAGAAAGCCCAGTCGCGACTGGATTTCCTTGAGCACCTGCCCGGCGATCGCTTGCTCGCGCGGACCGAGGGTGAGCGCGTTGAGAAAGTCCGCGCAGTCCGAGATGGACAGCTCGCAGACTTCGGCGATGGACTTGGTGCCGCGCTCCCCCGCGGCCAGCATCACGGCCAGGATCTCGGGCTTGAGGCGGGTGCCCTCACACACCGGGCAGGGCACGTCACGCATGAAGCCCTCGTAGCGCTCCTTCATCTGCTCGGATTCGGTCTGGGCCATCTTGCGCTGCAGGAACGCGAGCACGCCTTCGAAGTCGGCGTAGTACGACCGCGTGCGGCCGTACCGGTTGCGGTACCGCACGTGCACCTGGTGGTCGGATCCCTCGAGGATCGCCTTACGCGCTTTAGCGGGCAGCTTGCGCCACGGTGTGTCGACGTCGAAGCCCAGTTCCTCGCCCAGCCCCGCCATCATGCGGATGAAGTACTCCGCGGTATGGCCGGTCGACCACGGCGCCACCGCGCCCTCGGCCAGCGTGCGCTCCGGGTCGGGCACCACGAGGTCGGGATCGACTTCCTTGCGGATGCCCAGGCCGCTGCACTCGGGACACGCACCGTAGGGCGAGTTGAACGAGAACGATCGCGGTTCCAGGTCGTCGACCGCCAGCGCGTGGCCGTTGGGGCAGGCCAGCTTCTCGGAGAACCGCTGCTCGCGGTGCGGCGCCCCCGGCTCGTGATCGACGAACTCGAGCACCACGATGCCATCGGCCAGGTTCAGGGCGGTTTCCACCGAATCGGTGAGCCGCTGCTTGGCGGTGGCCTTGACGGTGAGCCGGTCGACCACCACCTCGATGTCGTGCTTCTCCTGCTTCTTCAGCTTGGGCGGGTCGGTCAACGGGTGCACGACGCCGTCGACCCGCACCCGGCTGTAGCCCTGCGCGTTGAGCTTCTCGAAGAGGTCCGAGAACTCGCCCTTGCGCGTGCGCACCACCGGGGCCAGCACCTGGAACCGGGTGCCCTCCGGCATCGCCAGCACCTGGTCGACGATTTGCTGCGGCGTCTGGCGGGCGATCCGCTTGCCGCAGATCGGGCAGTGCGGCGTGCCCGCACGGGCGTAGAGCAGCCGCAGGTAGTCGTACACCTCGGTGATGGTTCCCACCGTGGATCGCGGGTTGCGGTTGGTCGACTTCTGGTCGATCGACACCGCCGGGGAAAGGCCCTCGATGAAGTCGACGTCCGGCTTGTCCATCTGCCCCAGGAACTGGCGGGCGTAGGCCGACAGCGACTCCACGTAGCGGCGCTGGCCCTCGGCGAAAATCGTGTCGAACGCCAGCGACGACTTGCCCGATCCCGACAGCCCCGTGAAGACGATCAGCGAGTCACGGGGCAGGTCGAGGTCGACGCCGCGCAGGTTGTGCTCGCGGGCGCCCTTGACGATCAGACGGTCAGCCAACGCTGCCCCTCTCAGGAAATATCTGGTAGCTCCTGCCGGTGCGTAAAGCAGATACAGCGCACGGCGCATTTCCATGCTAGGTGCCCGTACCGACAAGCAATCGGTGACCAGTAACGTGGCCGCTATGACCGCCCCGGATGAGCTCCGTGACAACTACACCGGACACGTCGACCCTGGTACTGCGGCCCGCCGGACCCTACCCGGCGCCACGATCCTAAAGGCATCGGTGGGCCCGATGGACAACAACGCCTACCTGGTGACGTGTTCGGCCACCGGAGAAACGCTTTTGATCGACGCAGCGAACGACGCCGACGTCCTGATCGACCTGATCCGCCGGTATGCGCCGAAGGTGTCGCTGATCGTGACCAGCCACCAGCACTTCGACCACTGGCAGGCATTGGAGGCCGTGGCCGAGGCCACCGGCGCGCCCACCGCCGCCAACGAGATCGACGCCGGCCCCCTTCCGGTCAAGCCGGACCGTCTGCTGGCCGGCGGCGACACCGTGCGGGTCGGCGAGCTGAACTTCGAGGTCATCCACCTGCGCGGGCACACGCCCGGATCGATCGCGCTGGCCCTCGACGGGCCCGCGACCGGCGGGGTCACCCAGCTGTTCATCGGCGACTGCCTGTTCCCGGGGGGCGTCGGAAAGACATGGCAGCCGGGAGATTTCACCCAACTAATCGACGACATCACCACCCGAGTGTTCGATGTCTACCCCGATGACACCGTCATCTACCCCGGCCACGGCGATGACACGGTGCTGGGCGCGGAGCGCCCACACCTGGGTGAATGGCGAGAACGAGGCTGGTAAACCCGGCCCGTTAGCTCGTCGTGTGCACGATCAACACGTCGACCTTGGCCCGACGTGAGACGTTGGCCGGCACCGATCCCAGCAGCCGGCCGGCGATCGTGCTGAGGCCGACGTTGCCGACGACCAGCAGGTCGGCGTGTTCGTCCTCGGCCAGCTTGACCAGCGCGTCGACCGGAGCGCCGACGATCGGTCGCTCTTCCACATTCTTGGCGCCGGCCGTGTGCGCGCGCTCCTTGGCATCCTGCAGGATCGCGTAGATCGGTGCGGTGCCCGACACCTTGTAACTTTCCTGCCCCAGCGCGTCGGCGGCTCGCGTGTCCTCATGCTGGGGTATGTACGCCGAGGCGATGAGCAACTTGGCGTCCGATCCGGCAATCTGCGCTGCCCGGTCTACCGCGCGGAACGACGAGTCCGAGCCGTCGGTCCCTACCAACACCGTCCGATAGGCGCTCATATACCCTCCCAGTTTCGGTTGGTCAGCCAACCCAAGACAGTATCGCGTTTGCCCGACGCAAGGGAGTAGCTGAGCGACGCAGCGTGGCGTGGGGCGATCCAGCATTTGCGGCGCTATGCCGCAGCACCCGACAATATTTCCGATGACCAAACAACCGAATGCTCGCCCCGAAATCGGAAAGCCTTGCGTTATCCTGCATTTCGCGGAACGCGGGCGCGAAAAGCGAATCCATCGGTCCGAATTTCACGGGTCCGGCGCCCGCATTAACCTCGGCGTGACCAGATTCGTGAACCGGCCCTACAGTGACAAGCATCATGCCTATCACCGTTGAGCAGCGCGCCGCGGGCGCGGTTGACGAGGCCGCGCCCCCACGCCCGCGCGGCAGGCTGCTCGACCCCTGGGCCATCGCCGTGTCGGCGGCCGCCATCAGCGCCGCGTGGGCCTGCAGGCCTTCACTGTGGTTCGACGAGGGCGCCACCATATCCGCGTCGGCCAGCCGGACGTTGCCCGAGTTGTGGCGGCTACTGGGCCACGTCGACGCCGTGCACGGCCTGTACTACCTGCTGATGCACGGCTGGTTCGCGATCTTTCCGCCGACCGAGTTCTGGTCGCGGTTCCCCAGCGCCCTGGCGATCGGGGCCGCGGCGGCCGGCGTCACGGTGTTCACCAGGCGTTTCGCCCCTTACGCTTCCGGGCGGGCGACCGCGGTGTGCGCGGGCGCGGTGTTCGCCATCCTGCCCCGCACTACCTGGGCGGGCATGGAAGCACGCTCCTACGCCTTCGCGGTGGCCGCGGCCATCTGGCTGATGGTGCTGCTCATCGCCGCCGTCCGGCGCAACAGGCCTCGGATGTGGGTGTTGTACGCCCTGGCTTTCGCGCTGTCCATTTTGCTGAATATCAACCTGGTCTTGTTGGCGCCGGTATATGCCGTGCTGGTCCCGCTGTTGGCGCCCGCAAACTTCCGCAAATCTGCTGTCATTTGGTGGGTTGGGGCGTCGGCCGTCGCCATCGGGGCCATGACGCCGTTCATTGTGTTCGCCCACGGTCAGGTATTCCAGGTCAACTGGATTTACCCGGTCAGCTGGCATTACGCCTTCGACATCGTCCAGCGGCAGTATTTCGACCACAGCGTTCCATTCGCGATATTGGCGGCCGTCGCCGTCGCCGCGGCGGTCGTGGCCAGGCTGGTCGGAGCGCCGGCGCCGGCGGGCCACATGCGTCGCCTGTTGATCCTGTGTGCGGCGTGGATCGTCATTCCCACCGCGCTCGTCGTCGTCTATTCGGCCATCAGCGAACCGGTCTACTACCCGCGCTACCTCATCTTCACCACGCCGGCGATGGCCGTCGTGCTGGCCGTGTCCATCGTGACCGTCGCCCGCAAGCCGTGGCCCGTCGCCGGTGCTGTGTTGCTGCTCGCACTCGCCGCGCTGCCCAATTACCTGTTCACGCAACGCTGGCCCTACGCCAAAGAGGGCTGGGATTACAGCCAGGTGGCCGACCTGATCAGTTCGCACGCCGCACCCGGGGACTGCCTCATGGTGGACAACACCGTGCCCTGGAGGCCCGGGCCGGTCCGCGCCCTGCTTGCCACCCGGCCGGCGGCCTTCCGCTCGCTGATCGACGTCGAACGGGGGGCCTACGGCCCCAAGGTCGGCTGGCTCTGGGACGGCCACGTCGCCGTGTGGCTGACGACGGCCAAGATCAACAAATGCTCGGCGATCTGGACCATCACCGATAAAGACACGTCACTGCCCGATCACCAAGCGGGACAATCGTTGCCGCCCGGAGTATTCGGGCGCTCCCCGGCGTATCGGTTCCCGGGCTACCTCGGATTCCACATCGTCGAACGTTGGCAATTCCATTACTCGCAGGTGCTGAAATCAACGCGGTAATTCCGCGTCAAATGCCGCTTGCCGGGTAATTGACGGTCATGCAGACCTGGCTGGCAGGGCCTGAGCTCAGACAAGGCTGTCGAAGCGCTGTGCCCGACCGGTGCCGCGGGTCGCACGGTAGCTGGCAATGACACCGGCGGCGCTCATGGCGGTGAACACCGTGAACAGCCAGCGGGCTGCCACCACGTCGCCGCCGCGGGCCATGTTGACAACCACGCCAGCCAGGCCGGCGCCGAATGTCGCGGACATGAGCTGCACGGTATTGATCGCCGCGGCCGCCGCACTGCCCTCGCCGGGGTCGTCGACGGAGCCCATGGCTCGCGCCGAGAGATGAGGCCACGCCATCCCAATGCCGATCCCGTCCACGAGCAATGCCAGGGCCCAGAGTGAAACGACCCCGACCGATGCGTTGTCGCGCTGGGTGAGGGCACCCAGCGCCAGACCCGATGCCACCACCACCGGTGCCACCGCAATCACCCGTCCGATCGTCCGCGGGTTCTCCAGCGAAGCGCTGACGACCTCGCTCACCGTCCAACCGATCGCCACCGCCGCACCCAGAAACCCGGCCACCACCGGCGTCAGATGCGCCAACTGCTGGCCGAACAGCGGCACGTAAATATCCACCATCGCCCCGGCCATCAGCACCCCCATGGTCAGGTAGATCCATTTCAAGGGCCCGGGGCCGAACACGCTCGGTGGCAACACCGCCGCGTGCATCCGCCAGTCGACGAGCACGAACAGCCCGACCAGCGCAACTCCGAAGGCCAGCGGCCCGATGGCCGCGACGACATTGTGCGGAATCTGCGCGACGCTGATGGCCAGCGCCGCGGCGCCTATCAGCACCAACGACCAAACCGGCACCCTTCTCACCGAAGCAGCAGCCGTCGGGTCGCCCCTCCCGGGGGGCAGGGCGACCGGTACCAGCACGGCCATCAGCGCCGCCAGCAACGCCATCGCGACAAAGGCCCATCGCCACAGGCCGAACTCCGCGAATAGGCCGCCCGTCGCGGGGCCAACCACCGTGGCGACACCCCACATCGCCGACACCAGCGCCGAGCCGCGGGTCCACAGCGAGCGGGGCAGCGCGGCGTTGATGAGGGCGTAGCCGAGGCCGGCCAGCAGGCCGCCGGCCAAGCCCTGCAAAGTGCGCCCCGCGAGCAGGATCTCCATGGTGGGAGCCGCCCCGCACAACACGCTGGCAAGGCCGAAGAGGGCCAGTCCCCCCAGGTACGAGGGACGTGCTCCGACACGCAGCAGGATGGGATTGACCATGGTCGCCGCGACCACCGACCCGACGAGGTAAAGGGTGGTCACCCAGGCGTAGAGGCGGCTGCCGCCGATTTCGGCGACGGTGTTCGGGAGCAGGCTGCTGGTCAGGAACTCGTTGGTGGCGTACAGCGCGACCCCGCCGGCCAGCACGACCGCCGTTCTGAGGTGCTTGCCGTCCAGCAGCAGCTCGCGCCAGCCGCCGGCGTTGCCGGCCGTATGTGTCACAGTCACACCGTACGTAGTAACCGGTTTTTGCCGTTCGTCACTTGAGGCCGGCGGCGTCCATCCCGCGCAGTTCTTTTTTGAGGTCGGCGATCTCGTCGCGGAACCGGGCGGCGAGCTCGAACTGCAGGTCGCGGGCGGCGGCCATCATCTGCGCGGTCAGGTCTTTGATCAGGTCTGCCAGTTCGGCCCGGGGCATGCTGGCGGTGTCGCGTCCCTCGAACACACCGGCACTGACCGAGCGACCGGGCTCGCCCTGGGCGCGGCGGCCGCGGGAGGCGTTGCGTCCCGAACCGCCGATCTCGACGGTCTCGGTGGCTTGTGTATCCGCGGCCTCGCGGTAGACCTGGTCGAGGATGTCGGCGATCTTCTTGCGCAGCGGCTGCGGGTCGATGCCGTGGGCCTCGTTGTAGGCGACCTGCTTAGCCCGTCGCCGCTCGGTCTCGTCGATGGCCTCCTTCATCGAGTCGGTGACCGTGTCGGCGTACATGTGCACCTCGCCCGAGACATTTCGGGCAGCGCGGCCGATGGTCTGGATCAGGCTGCGCGTCGACCGCAGGAAGCCTTCCTTGTCGGCGTCGAGAATCGACACCAGCGACACCTCGGGCAGGTCCAGCCCCTCGCGCAGCAGGTTGATCCCGACCAGCACGTCGTACTCGCCGAGCCGCAGCTGGCGCAGCAGTTCCACGCGGCGCAACGTGTCGACCTCGGAGTGCAGGTAGCGCACCCGAATCCCCATCTCCAGCAGATAGTCGGTGAGGTCCTCGGCCATTTTCTTGGTCAGCGTCGTCACCAGCACCCGCTGGTCGGCCTCGGTGCGCTTGCGGATCTCGCCGATCAGGTCGTCGATCTGGCCTTTCGTCGGCTTGACCACGACCTTCGGGTCAACCAGGCCGGTGGGCCGGATCACCTGCTCGACGAACTCACCGCCGGTCTGGCTGAGCTCGTAGGGCCCCGGCGTCGCCGACAGGTACACCGTCTGTCCGATCCGGGCGGCGAACTCCTCCCACGTCAGCGGGCGGTTGTCACAGGCCGACGGCAACCGGAACCCGTACTCCACCAGATTGCGCTTGCGTGACATGTCACCCTCGTACATGCCGCCGATCTGCGGCACGGTGACGTGCGACTCGTCGATAACGAGCAGGAAGTCTTCCGGGAAGTAGTCCAGCAGCGTCGCCGGCGGCGACCCCGGACCGCGGCCGTCGATGTGCCGCGAGTAGTTCTCGATGCCCGAGCAGAAGCCGACCTGCCGCATCATCTCGATGTCGTAGTTGGTGCGCATCCGCAGCCGCTGTGCCTCCAGCAGCTTGCCCTGACCCTCCAGATCGGCGAGCCGCTCGGCGAGCTCATGTTCGATGGTGGAGATCGCGTGGGCCATCCGCTCGGGACCGGCCACGTAGTGGGTGGCGGGGAAGATCCGCAGCGAGTCGACCTGGCGGATCACCTCGCCGGTCAGCGGGTGCAGGTAGTAGAGCGCCTCGATCTCGTCGCCGAAGAACTCGATGCGCACCGCCAACTCCTCGTAAGAGGGGATGATCTCCACAGTGTCGCCGCGCACGCGGAACGAGCCGCGGGTGAAGGACAGGTCATTGCGGGTGTACTGCACGTCGACCAGCAGGCGCAGCAGCCCGTCTCGGAGCACCTCGGTGCCCAGCTGCAGCTCCACCGAGCGGTCCAGGTAGGACTGCGGTGTGCCCAGGCCGTAGATGCACGACACCGAGGCCACCACCACGACATCGCGGCGCGACAGCAGTGCCGACGTCGCGGAGTGCCGCAAGCGCTCCACGTCGTCGTTGATGGAGCTGTCCTTTTCGATGTAGGTGTCGGTCTGCGCGATGTACGCCTCGGGCTGGTAATAGTCGTAGTACGACACGAAGTACTCAACCGCGTTGTGCGGCAACATCTCCCGCAGCTCGTTGGCCAGCTGGGCGGCCAGCGTCTTGTTGGGGGCCATCACCAGGGTGGGTCGCTGCACCCGCTCGATGAGCCACGCGGTGGTCGCCGACTTCCCGGTACCGGTCGCACCGAGCAGCACCACGTCGCGCTCTCCCGCCCTGATCCGCCGCTCCAGCTCGTCGATGGCGGCCGGCTGGTCACCGGCCGGAGAATGCGGGCTGACCACCTCGAACCGGCCGCCGGCGCGCACGACCTCATCAACGGCGCGGTATTCCGAACGCGCGACTACGGGATGCTCGGTGGCAAAGGCCATGACACCAGGGTAGAGCGATGCACCGACAAGTGTCTTTGTGCTGCTGATATGGCTCCACCAGTGAATACCGACATGTCGGCGACCGGAGTTAGGCTTCCACCCGTGGAGCGACGCCGCTGCCGCGCGGGTGCTCGCCGGTGCGGTGGACCGCGATGTAACGGCGATCCTCGGTGAGGTCCGTGAGTTCCGCCAGGCCACGGTTGGCACCTTCAACGCCCTCCGCGAAGGCTTCAGCGACCTTCGCACGGACGTAGACCGGGGGTTCACCGAGATGCGTGGCAAGCTCGATGCCACGGCGGCGGGACAACAGCGAATCGCTGAACTCATAAAGGATTTAATGGCCAATCATCGGCAACGGCCCGCCCGTGCACCCATGAAGGCAACCGCAGCCCTTCCCGAAGCCACCCCACGTCGCATGCCGGGCTTGGGATCGATTCGATGACGAATCCTTCTGACTTGGTGGCGGTCGACCCGACTGAGAGGGAGCGCGAGTTCATTCAACAAGCGTCGGAGCAGTGGGCATTGTCAGCAGCCGACCCGCCGTTTCCCTTTCAGGTGCTGGGGTTGTCGACATGGGAGGAGTTCGGTGAGCTGACCTTCCATCTTCAGCGTGCCGTCACCGAAGCTGAGCCGCTGACCGATCTGGATTGGGCACGAGTGCTGTTTCTGACCGAAATCACTTGGGCCTGCTACGTGCCTGCCGGCCACCGAAACGCCTAAATCGCGCCGCCTCGCTGGCTACCCGGCCGGGCTGGTCCACGTCCGCGTGACCGGATTGCACTCCAGCAGGTGCCCGTCGTTGGACGTGGTCATCGCGAACACCGGGAGGCCGGGCTTGTCGCACGAGCTACCGGACGCGTGCACGCCGTTGGTGATGGGTGCCCGGCCCCAGGCGTTGCCTTCGCACACGATCTGCTCGTTGTTGGTGGGGTCGTAGGCGAGCTTGTCGATGTCGCTGCACACCCCGCCCAGGACTGGCGGCGACCCGGGTGTCGACGGCGGGTTCGCGGTGTTGGCGACCTGGGCGGGGTCGGCGATGTTCACCCCCGCCGGCACGTCACCGACGTGGGTGGCCACCACGGGTACCCGCACCACCGCTCCCTGAGCGCCGCACTCGTTGCTGAGCACGGTCTCGGTCACCGTGCCGCGCAGGGTGCCGTCGACCTGGGGCGCCAACGTCCACGCGATGGTCTCCTGCTGCGTCGCCCCCGCCTGCCCGTTCGGCTGGGTGCAGCCCACCCGCTCCTGCTGCGGCGTGCCCTGCCAATAGCCGCCGACGAAGCGCAGCGTGTCGGTATGACCCCCGTCAGCGGTGCTGGCTTTGTGATGGGTGGCGTCGTCGAGCTGAGTCGCGGCGGCCGTACAGCCGTTTGTGGTGCACACCGAACGGAACGCCCACCAGTTGGTGTTGGCTGCGTCGTCGCGGATGGGGATCCCGTTCGTGGTCTGCTTGCTGTGGTCGTACGCGAACTGGTAGCTCCCGCTGAGGGCCGGTCCCCCAGGTCTCACCGGCGCGGCGGCGGGCGCCGAGACGGACGGTTTCGACGCGAGCGCAGGAACGCTCGGGGAGGAAGCGTCCGGCTGGAAGGAGTAGAGGATCGACCAGGTCGCCGCCACCGCGACGAGCACCGCGCACACCAGCGCGGTTGCCCACCGCGTCCGCGACGAATACCTGTGCTTCAGCGCGGCGACGACACCGCGAACCCCGCCCTGCCGAAGCGATGTGAACGAACCGGCGACGGGCTGGCTGCCGCGACCGACGTCGGGCACACCGTCGATCAGTTCGCTGACGGCGGCGGCGAACTCGCGGCACCGCTCGAACCTGTCCTCGGGTTGTTTCGCCAGGGCTTTGCAGAAGACCTCGTCCAGGTCCGCCAACTCGGGGCGGTAATCGCTGAGCAGGGGCGGGTCCTCGTGCAGATGCTGGCTGATGACCGCGATCGGATTGGAGTTCTGAAACGGCGGCGCACCGGTGAGCAGATGGAAAGCCGTTGCGGCCAAGGCGTATTGGTCAGCCCGCCCGTCGATATTCCCACCCGTCAGCTGTTCGGGCGCGGCGTAGGCCACCGTTCCCACGGCGACGTTGGTCTCGGTGATCCCGCTGATGTCGCCGAGGTGACGCGCGACACCGAAGTCCGCCAACACGATTCGGCGTTCCCCGTTTTCCGGGTGGGTGAGCAGGATGTTGGCGGGTTTCACGTCGCGGTGCAGTAGGCCGCGGTCGTGGGCGTAGTCGAGGGCGCCGGCGACGGCATGCAGAATGTCGCACACCTCGTCGATCGGCATCCCGTCCGGGCAGCGCTCTTTCAACAAGCGAGCGGCATCGGTCCCCTCGACGTAGTCCATGGAAATCCAGAGCTGGCCGTCGAACTCCCCGCGGTCATGGACGCCGACGATGTGCGGGTGCCACAGCGTTGCGGCGAGGTCGGCCTCCCGGTTGAACCGTTCGCGGAATTCGGGGTCCGCCGTGACGGCCTCGGCGAGCACTTTGATCACGTCGCGGCGCGGCAACCGGGGATGCAGCGCCAGATACACCTCTGCCATGCCGCCGGCGCCCAGCTGCCGCAGGATCGTGTAGCCGTCGAATGGGGCGCCGTTGTTCACGGCGAGGCGCGAGCCGCTGACTTCGCTCTGCTGCGGTGCGTCTTCGGGCTCCGCGCTCGGGGTGGAGCTGACGGGTGGAATGCGCCGGAAGAGGTGCGCGACGGTGGCCGCGGGCAGCGAGTTGAATCCCGCGCGCAGGGCCTCACGGGCCCCACGCGGATTGCTCAACAACCGTCGCCCGGCGTCCAGGCGCCGGGTCGTCCCCTTGTAGTCGCTATGTTCGTCCATCTCCGCCTGCCCCCTTGGTCTTCGATGCACAGCGCAACATTTCAGCGCGCATCGGGATTGGGGCCCTCTGCCTCTCGTCGTCGCGTCGGGCCAGCGCAGCGGTGTTCGCCGCATCCGGAAATACTTCTCCTTGCAGTCCTCACGTTCGAATGATGCCGGATCCGCGTGGGTGATTGGCCTCCGCAAGCTATGAGGTAGCTATGAGTGGCCAAATCGAAACTAAGCTAAATCACAGGCGAGTCCAATGGGGAGCACTCGCTGCGGCGACCGATACTTGAGTAGTGACTCGACCCGCCCCGCCTGTCCTGACAATTCGGCACGACGGGTCCCAACGTACCTTCGCCGCCGGACACGAAGTGGTCATCGGGCGCGATGTACACGCCGACGTTCGCATTGCGGATCCGCGGATCTCGCGCGAGCACCTGCTCTTGCGCTTCGATCAGGGCCGCTGGCTGGCAATCGACAACGGCTCGCTGAACGGGACCTACCTGAACGGCTACCGGATGCCCGTCATCGACATCCACGACGGCCAGAGCATCAACGTCGGCAACCCGCGGGGACCGCGCCTGACCTTCGCGATCGGCCCGCAGCTGGGCCAAACCAACCGCCCGCGCCAGACGAGACTGACGCGCGACTCGGGGCCGCCCACCCTGGCGTGGTCCGCGCTGCCCGAGCAAACGGTTCCCGTCCAGCCGCACGTGCCGCCGCGCGGCGGTGCCCGGCCCCGGCACCCCACCCGAAGCGGTCCCCGCGCGGCACCGCCGCGCCCGATGCCGCGCAAGCAGTCGGGGCGCCCGTCGAATGGAGCGCCACGGCAGCCGGTATCGCCGCCGCGCCAGGTGCCTCCGCCGCGCGCGCCGACGTCGTCGATGCCATTGCCGGGTAAGCCGGGAACACCACCCGACCGGGTGACCGCGGTCAACGCCGACTCGGCGGGCATGACGTACGCCACACCGCCCGAGGAACGTGAGGCCCGCGCACCGGACTCGACGCCCGCCGCCGAATTCACCGTGATCGACGCGAGAACGGCCGACGTCTCGAACCTCGCGACCCGCATGGTGAAGTTCCTCTCACCCCGGTCGGGGACTGACGAAGCCGGCGTCATCACGATCGGTCGTGCCGCCGACAACGACATCGTGGTTTCCGACGTGCTGGCCTCGCGTGAGCACGCGACGTTGGTGCAGACGCGGCTGGGCACCGAGGTCCGCGACAAGAGCGTCAACGGCACGTTCGTCAACGGCACCCGGGTGGGGTCGGCGATCCTGTCCGAGGACGACGTGGTGACCATCGGCAACGTCGATCTGGTGTTCCGCAACGGCACCCTGCTCAGGCAGAGCGAAGCCGCAACGCGCACCGGCGGGCTGGCGGTGCGCAACGTCAAATACGTCGTCGACAACGGCAAACAACTGCTGGACAACATCTCCCTGACCGCGAGGCCGGGCACCCTGACCGCGGTGATCGGCGGTTCGGGCGCCGGAAAGAGCACGCTCGCCCGACTCATTGCAGGCTACGCGCGCCCCACGTCCGGCTCGGTCAGCTTCGAAGGCCACGACATCCACGCCGAATACGCCTCGTTGCGCAGCAGGATCGGCATGGTCCCGCAGGACGACGTGGTGCACCGCCAGCTGACGGTCAACCAGGCGCTGGGCTACGCCGCCGAACTCCGGCTGCCGCCCGACACCAGCAAGGCCGACCGCGCGAAGGTCGTCGCGAAGGTGCTCGAAGAGCTCGACCTCACCAAGCACGCCGACACCCGCGTCGACAACCTGTCCGGTGGTCAACGCAAACGCGCGTCGGTGGCGCTGGAACTGCTCACCGGGCCGTCGTTGCTGATTCTGGACGAGCCGACGTCGGGCCTCGACCCGGCCCTGGACTACCAGGTCATGACGATGCTGCGTCAGTTGGCCGACGCCGGTCGCGTCGTGATCGTGGTGACGCACATGTTGTCCTACCTGGACACCTGTGACCAGCTGCTCCTGGTGGCGCCGGGCGGCAAGACCGCTTACTTCGGCCCGCCCGACCAGATCGGTGAGGCGATGGGAACCACCAACTGGGCCAAGATCTTCACCAAGGTGGGCGCCGATCCCGAGGAAGCCAATAGACGCTTCATCGCGCAGAGCGAGGCCCAGAAGCGGCCCCAGAAGCCGCTGGCGGCGCGCGACGAAGAGCCGGGTGACCTCGGCGCACCCGTGCACACCAGCGTCCGGCGCCAGATCTCGACGGTGGCGCGCCGGCAGGTCCGCCTGGTCATTGCCGACCGCGCCTACTTCATCTTCCTGGCGCTGTTGCCGTTCATCCTGGGTGCGCTGTCGCTGACGGTTCCGGGGTCCAGCGGGTTCCGCGTCCCCGGCCCCAACGCCGGAACGCCCGACGAAGCCGCCCAGATACTGAACCTGCTGCTGCTCGCCGCAGCGTTCATGGGCACCGCGCTGACGATCCGCGATCTGGTCGGCGAACGTGCCATCTACCAACGCGAACAAGCGGTCGGGCTGTCGACGTCGGCCTACCTGCTCGCCAAGACCGCGGTGTTCTGCGGCTTCGCGATCGTGCAGTCGGCGATCACCACCACGATCGTGGTGGTGGGCAAGGGGGCACCGACACAGGGGGCGGTGCTGCTGGGGCACGGTACTTCAGGAGCCACCGTGGAACTGTTCGCGACCGTGGCCGCGACGTGTGTCGCCTCGGCCATCCTCGGCCTGGCCATTTCGTCGTTGGTGCGCTCCACCGAGCAGATCATGCCGCTGTTCGTGGTGTCGATCATGGCGCAGCTGGTGCTGTGCGGGGGAATGGTGCCGGTGACCGGCCGGCTCGCGCTGGACCAGCTGTCCTTCGCGATGCCCGCCCGGTGGGGCTACGCCGCGGCGGCCGCGACGGTCGACGTCCGGCACCTGGTTCCCGGTTCGCTGCTCCCCCAGGACCGCTTCTGGCAGCACACGTCGAAGATCTGGCTGATCGACATGGGCATGCTGGCCGCACTGTCGCTGTTCTACGCCGGGTTCGTGCGGTGGAAGATCCGCTTGCGTCGATAGGCTGACATCATCCATCCACCGAAGCACGAAACGTTCGACCTGCTCGCCCGCACCAACACCGATCCCAAAGGCATGGTGCGGTCCGTCGACGAGTACGTGCTGCAGCCGTGGGGGCTCTACATGGCGCGGCCCACTCCCGGCCGGGCCCAATTCCACTACCTCGAGTCGTGGCTGCTGCCGGCACTGGGCCTGCGTGCCACGGTCTTCCACTTCAATCCGGGCCACGAACGTGATCACGACTACTACCTGGACGTCGGGGAGTACACGCCCGGCCCCGACGTGTGGCATTCGGAAGACCACTACCTCGACATCGAGGTTCGCACCGGGGCGGGGGCCGTTTTGGCCGACGTCGACGAGTTGCTCGAGGCCGTTCGCCACGGCCTGCTGACCCCGGAGGTCGCCGAGCGGGCGGTGCGACGCGCCGTGGCGGCCGTGGCCGGGCTGGCCCGCAACGGGTATGACCTCACCCGTTGGCTGGCCGGCGAGGGCATGCAGCTTACTTGGCGCGCCACGTAGTCGCTCACTTCCCAATCACCCTGCACCGCAGGCGTTTCGGCCCATTCACCGCGTTTGCGGGGCCTCTGTGGCAGCGATACCTCGCTTCGGGAACGAGGGTCCAACGGCCCTACAAATGAGCGCGCCATGGCCCTAGGTTCGGCTGTGATACGTCAGTAAGCGCCAAGGGGGACCGGTGACGTTTTTCCAAGTGATAGCTCTCGACCTCGACGGCACGTTGACGTCGCGGGGCCGCCTGTCACCCCAAGCGCTGGACGCCATCTACGATGCTCGGCGCAAAGGGCTGACGGTCATCCTGGTGACCGGCCGCATCGGGGCGGAACTGCAGGCCGAATTCCCCCGCATCGACGACTACTTCGACGCGCTGGTACTCGAAAACGGCGCCGTGGCGGTGGTCAAGGGACACGCTGACGCGGTGGCGGAACCGGTCGACAGCGCCCTCGACGACGCGCTCACTGAGCGCCGGTTGCCATACCGTCGCGGCGAGGTGTTGGTGGCGATAGACGGCGACCACGCCGCGACCGTCGTCGAGGTGATCGGCGAGCTCGAACTGGACTGCCAGATCGTCCGAAACCGGGATGCCCTCATGGTGCTGCCGGCGGGTGTCACGAAGGGCAACGGACTGGACGCCGTGCTGACGAAAGTGAATCTCTCCCCGCACAACGCCATAGCGGTCGGAGATGCGGAGAACGACTTGTCGATGTTCGGTGTCGCCGAACTGGGCGTCGCGGTGCCCAATGCCGTCGCATCCGTGCTGCGGCACGCCGATCTGGTCCTCGACGAGCCGGACGGTGCCGGTGTTGCCGGCCTGCTTAATGGTCCGTATCTCACGGGGGCACGGCGGATTTGCCCACGCCGGCGGTGGGTCGACATCGGCACCTTCGATGACCAATCACCCGCCCGGATACCGGGGAGTCAGGGCCGCATCCTCGTCACCGGCCCGGCCGGATCGGGGAAAAGCTACCTGGTCGGCCTGATGGCAGAACGGTGGATCCAGGCTCACTATTGTGTGCTGGTCATCGATCCCGAAGGCGAACATGTGCAACTGCGGCAGCTCACCGGAGTGCGGGTCGTTGATGGCCGCGACCACCTTCCCGAACCCATCGAACTCGTCAACGGCCTGGATCCGCGTACGAGCCTGGTGGTGGACATGGCCGGGGTCGCGGAACCAACCAAGATCGAGTACCTGCACCGCCTGCGGTGCACCGCCGAGGCGCACCGCGAGCGGCACGGGTTTCCGCATTGGGTGATCTATGACGAGGCTCATCTCCTCGGCATCGAGGAGGAAGCACACTGGGCCCGCCGCGGCGGCTACGTGTTGTCATCGTTTGCGCCGGCTTCCCTGCCCGCGGGCGAAATCGACAGCAGCGACGTGGTATTGACGCTCAGCGACGACGACCGGGCCAACATGGCCTTGGCGCGGCAGGCTGCGGTGCGTTTCGGCTGCGGGCAGCCCCGCACGTTCGCCATCGCCGAGCGTCAGACCGAACACGTGCGGCACCGTCGGAAGTATGCCGATGTCCGCCTTCCCAACGAGCGTCGGTTCTACTTCCACGCAACCGAAGGCCAAGCCATCCGTCCGGCCGCGACGATGGAAGAATTCCGCTCTGCCATAAGCCATCTCGACCAACGAACGCTTCTATACCATCTCGATCGAGGCGATTTCTCCCGCTGGCTGGACGGCACCATCGCGGACAAGGACTTCGCCAAGCAGGTGGCGGCCTGGGAGGACGAGGTATCGGCCCGGCACGCCGCGGACGTGGAACGCATGCGCGATCAGCTCGCCCACGCGATCGAAGAACGCTACCTGCTCGAACCCGCTCCGGATTCGTCCACTGCAGCAGAGGCTCTGTCGAGGCCCGCCTAATAATCAGTAGTCGGCCAGATCGTCGCTCCAGCGCACACCGTCGGTGCCTTTGACCTCGAGACAGATGATGCCGGCTCCCTCGATGGCGACGACGAAGTCAATCTCGTCGTCCTTGAGATGGTCGGTCACCCGCTGCCCGGGAATCACCCGGTCGTTGGGTCCGAGCTGGTCGCGCAGAACCTGCTAGACCCGGCGTTCGGCGTCACTGGAACAATGGTCAGAACCTGTGGATGAGCCTCGGCGAGGCGGCGTGAGTGGGTGCACCTTCCCGAGGATGATCTCAAAGTCATCAAGTTTCTGATCAAGAACCGGCGTTGGCACGCTGGTTCGGGAAGGTACGCCCGTGCTCACGGTAATTCACGACACGGAATCATCCAACGACAACGCCGGTGCGGGCCGATCGTTGCTCGATGAGATCGTCCGCGACGGCGCCCGCCAGATGCTCGCTGCGGCGTTGCGGGCCGAGGTCACCGCGTACGTGGAACAGTTCGTTGATCAAGTCGATGAGCATGGTCGGCGCCTGGTCGTGCGCAATGGTTATCACCGCGAGCGTGACGTGCTGACAGCCGCCGGGGCGGTGAGCGTGAAAGCGCCTCGGGTCAATGACCGCCGTGTTGATCCGGAGAGTGGTGAACGGCTGCGATTTTCTTCGGCGATCCTGCCGGCGTGGGCGCGCAAGTCGACGCAGATGACCGAGGTGTTGCCGCTGCTGTACCAGCACGGGCTGTCCAGCGGAGATTTCGCGCCGGCATTGGAGCAGTTCCTCGGCACAGGCGCGGGCTTGTCGGCGGCTTCGATCACCCGGCTCACGGCGCAGTGGCAGGACGAAGCCCGCACCTTCGCCACTCGTGATCTGTCGGGAACCGACTATGTCTACCTGTGGGTGGACGGCATCCACCTGAAAGTGCGTCTCGAGCAGGAGAAGCTGTGTCTGTTGGTGATGATCGGGGTGCGAACCGATGGTCGCAAGGAACTCGTGGCGCTCACCGACAGCTATCGCGAATCCACCGAGTCGTCGGCGGATCTGCTGCGCGATTGTCGCCGGCGCGGGATGACCGCGCCGGTGCTGGCAGTCGGTGACGGGGCGCTCGGGTTCTGGGCCGCGATGCGCGAGGTGTTCCCCGCCACCCGAGAGCAGCGATGCTGGTGGCACAGGCAGGCCAACGTCCTTGCCGCGCTGCCGAAATCAGCACATCCGGGTGCATTGGCAGCGCTGAGGGAGATCTATAACGCCGAGGATATCGACAAGGCCCAGGTCGCGATCAAAGCGTTCGAGATCGACTACGGCGCCAAATACCCGAAGGCGGTCGCCGAGATCGTCGACGACACCGACGTGCTGCTCGAGTTCTACAAGTATCCCGCCGAGCAATGGATTCACCTCAGGACGACTAACCCGATCGAAAGTACTTTCGCCACAGTGCGTTTGAGAACGAACGTCACCAAGGGGCCCGGATCGCGCTCAGCCGGGCTGGCGATGGCCTACAAGCTGATCGAGGCCGCACAGACCCGCCGGCGCGCGGTCAACGCACCACACCTGGTCGCACTCGTCCGCGCCGGAGCCACCTTCCACCAGGGCAAACTGCTGGAACGGCCCACCGAAATCATCCCGACCGAACCTGCCGGATCAGCCGGGAGGGAAGCCGCCTGAACTCGCGCCGAGTTGTACGGCCGCAACACCATCTGTTTCGCCGCCACGCTTTGACCTCCGTCACTCACGATGCTGCCGAACATCGCCCAAGCTGCCACCTTAGAACCCCCGTAGACTCCGGCGGCATGGCTGATGTTCCGCTAGACACGCAAGAGCGCCTTGAGCTCTGTGATCTCCTCGACGAACTCGGCCCTTCCGTTCCTACACTGCTCGAGGGCTGGACTGCTCACGATCTCGCCGCCCACATCGTGTTGCGAGAACGCGATCTCATTGCTGGCCCTTGCATCGTTCTACCTGATCCCTTCCAACGGTTCGCCGAGCGGCGTAGGGCCAGATTGGCCCAGAGCAAGGACTTCACGTGGCTCGTCGCGCGGATCCGGTCCGGCCCACCCATCGGGTTCTTCCGCATCGGATGGGTCCGCGCCTTGGCGAATCTAAACGAGTTCTTTGTTCATCACGAGGACGTTCGCAGAGCCAATAGACAAGGGCCCCGTAGCCTCACGCCTGCAATGGAAGCTGCCTTGTGGCGGAACGTTCGCCGCGGCAGCCACTACCTGAGTCGGCGGCTTCACGCTTGCGGGCTCGAGATTGAGCGGGCCGGAACCAACGAGCGGGTGACGGTTCAACCAGGCGAACCGACGACTCGACTCAGCGGTCCTCCAGGCGAACTCCTCCTATACGTCTTTGGGCGCCAAGCTGCAGCGCAGGTCGAAGTGAGCGGACCACCGGAGGCCGTTGCGGCGGTGCATCGAACGCATTTCGGCATGTGAGTCCATCGCCCGCTTCGATCCACAGGTCTTGACAATATCTCGCGCCACTGCCAAGACGGGGGTGGGCCCTAAACGATTCCCGGGCCCCCCATGTGCGTAGAGGTGTGGCCGCTGCCATCGTTGAAGCACGAATACGAGCATCGCCGAACCGCCCTGGGCCCGTTCTTGCTGGGGTTCGGTTTCCATTGCCAGGTTGTTTCGATAGTGGTGGCGTGGACGCTGTCATGCTCAACGACGCTGCAGTGCAGGGTCCGGAGGGCGAGGTCGCAGGTTTCGACGAGCACTTCGTTTTCCGCAAGGCCAAACGTATTGCGGATCAGCCGCGCGCCGAATCGCTCGGTTTTGCCGTGGGCCTGCAGCCGTTGGGCGATGCCGGCCAATACGGCCTCGTCATCGGGGCCGAGCGGCGGGGTGGAGCCGAAGTCAGTCGGGTCGGCGAACTCCATGCCGATGACACCGACACCAGAGCTGACGTCGGGGTCGAAACATATCGAGGTCGCGTCCAGACCCTGCGCGGAGCACCGCTGGACGGGCGTGGTTCGGGTTCCGCGCGGCGCCGTGATGACGCTTTCTGCAAAGACCTCTCCTCCAGCCGGTTCAAAGTGCTTATGCAGCAGCCAAATCGAGAAGCGCTGAAATGCAACGGTGGAGACGAGATACTGGCCTAACTCGTCAAGACAAGCGCGGTCGTCCTCGTCCAGCACAGCGACGTCGGTGGTGTCCATGTCGCGTAACGTCGCATAGTCCTCAACGTCGTGATCCCGCATCGATAACATTGCTGCTCTCCTTCTGCCAAACATGAACCAAGCCGACTGCGTTGGGGCGGTCGTGCATCGCACGCCGTCGCCGCCACGCGTCGGCGGGGTTGATCGGATGGCACTTGAGTTCTTCGGTTGTAGTCCTCAGTATTATTGTGCTTCGTTCTAGGTAGCAGCTATGGCTCGACTGTGATCGCGCGGGGACTTGACCGAGTCCGATCGACTCTGCCTGATCATGAAAGAGTTCGCCACCGTCGATCTGGGGTTGACACCTTGGGGTGTCGTGATGACCTCTACATCAGTGAGCCTCTCGAGAACAACGGCAAGACAATCCGGAGGGCCATCTTCCGATGAGCACCATCAGCCGCAGCGGGGCGCCGATCGCCGCCATCGCGGCGATCGTGGTTGGCTCTCCGCTCTTTCCCCCAACCGCGCACGCAGACCTGCACAACATCACCTACCGCGCCAGGATCGACGGGGTCACGACCGGTAGCCAGGCCACCTTCGTGATCAACGGCGGCCAGGCGAACACTGCCGGCCTGAGCCCGTTGTCCGGCAACGTGTTCGAGGCCGACACGGTGCTGGCCGATCCGCAGCAGGCCGGCCTGCAGATCGTCCTGCATTGGCCGTACTCGGCCAAAGTGCACTGCGAGATCGACGCGGACGACAACGTATTCACCCAGGCGGATCAAGTCGTCAGGCCCGCACCCGGAAACGCCGGTCCCACGAACGGTGTGCTGGCATGCGGGGCGCCTTTACCCAGTTAGAAGCCCGCCTAGGGCCGCCAGCCGGTGGAGTCGGCCCATTCCCACGCCCGCCGGTAGGCGTCGGCAAACCACGGCTCCTTGGCGGCGACATAGGAGTCGGTGTCGCCGCCCGCGCGCTGTTCGGCCGCCCGCTTGACGGACAGGTATTCGGCGCGCACGTCGGGGTGGGCCGTCAGCCAGTCGACGAACAGCAGCGCGAATTGTTGATTGGGCCAGCCGTCCACCCGGATATGGACGTTGGTCGGTCGGCCCGGGTCCGCCGAGGCGTGAATCCGCTTGTGCCACAACAATGGATCGTCGCTGTGGTTGTAGCAGTCGACGGCGCTGCGGGCTTCGGGCTCGGCGACGTCTTCGGTGATGCCCTCGATGCGCGGATAGCCGGCGGCGAGCAACGGCTCGACGAGTTCGTCGGCGACGGCGGGAGATTCGACGGTGACCTGAACGTCGATCACGTCCTTGGCATCCAGGCCGGGGACGGCGGTCGAGCCGACGTGGTCGACCCGCAAGGCTCGGTGGCCGCACGCCGTCTGCAAGCGGGTGACAATCCGCCGCGCCTGGTCCGGCCAGGCCGGATCGGGTGGCACCAGTCGCGCGGCGGCGCGGGCGACCCGGCGCTCGCTCAGGTTGTGGGCGAACGGCAGGATCCGGTTCTCCCACATGTCGTGGGCCCGCTGCACCAACTCCTCCGGGCTGCCCGAGTTGTCCACCCAGATATCGGCGACGGCGCGGCGCTGCTCGTCCTCGGCCTGGGCGGCGATCCTGGCGCGGGCATCCTCCTCGGGCATGCCGCGCTGTTCGACCAACCGCCGCACGCGCACCTCGACGTCGGCGTGCACCACGATCACCAGCGGAAACAGTGGCGCCATCCCGGATTCCACCAGCAGCGGAATGTCTTCGACGACAACCGAAGCCGCAGGACCCGCAGCCACCGAGGCGATGATCTCGGCGCGGCGCTTGCCCACCAGCGGGTGCACGATCCCGTTCAGCTTCTGGCGCGCCTCGTCGTCCCGGAACGCCTTGGCGGCCAACGCCGGACGGTCCAGCGAACCGTCGGGGAGCAGGATGTCGCTACCGAACGCTTCGACCAGCGACGCCAGCCCCTCGGTTCCCGGCTCGACCACCTCGCGTGCGATGACGTCGCCGTCGACGATGACCGCACCGCACTTCGCGAAAGTGGACGACAGCGCCGACTTGCCGGCGCCGATGCCACCGGTCAACCCGATACGCAGCATGCGCGAATGAGGTTAGGCGTTGCCGGCGAGCTTCTCCCGCAGCGCAGCCAATTGGGCGTCGCTGGCCAGCGACCCACCGGCCGCCTTCTCCGAAGACCCGCCGCCGTTGCCCGGTGATGGGGCGCCGCTGCTTTCGTGCCCGGTCGCCTCGGCCGCGGCGAACTTCTCCATTTGCGCGGTGTGCATCTTGTGCCGGCGCTCGGCCTCGGCGTAGCGGGCCTCCCACTCGGAGCGCTGGGCATCGAACCCATCCAGCCACTCGTTGGTCTCGGAGTCGAAGCCTTCGGGGAAGATGTAGTTGCCCTGCTCGTCGTAGCTGTCGGCCATGCCGTACTTCGCCGGGTCGAAATCCTCGGTGTAATCCTCGTTGGCCTGCTTGAGCGACAACGAAATTCGGCGGCGCTCCAGGTCGATGTCGATGACCTTGACCATCGCGTCGTCGCCGACGGCGACCACCTGGTCGGGCACCTCGACGTGCCGCTCGGCCAGCTCGGAAATGTGCACCAGGCCCTCGATGCCTTCCTCGACGCGGACGAAGGCACCGAACGGAACGAGCTTGGTGACCTTGCCGGGCACGATCTGGCCGATGGCGTGGGTGCGGGCGAAGTGCCGCCACGGGTCTTCCTGAGTCGCCTTGAGCGACAACGAGACCCGCTCGCGATCCATGTCGACGTCGAGCACCTCGACGGTGACCTCGTCGCCCACTTGAACCACCTCGGACGGGTGGTCGATGTGCTTCCAGGAAAGCTCGGAGACGTGCACCAGGCCGTCGACCCCGCCGAGGTCGACGAACGCGCCGAAGTTGACGATGGACGAGACGACACCCTTGCGGACGGCGCCCTTCTGCAGCTGGTTGAGGAACTCGCTGCGCACCTCGGACTGGGTCTGCTCGAGCCAGGCCCGGCGGGACAGCACCACGTTGTTGCGGTTCTTGTCGAGCTCGATGATCTTGGCCTCGATCTCTTTGCCGATGTACGGCTGCAGATCGCGGACGCGCCGCATTTCGACCAGCGACGCGGGGAGGAAGCCGCGCAACCCGATGTCGAGGATCAGGCCACCCTTGACCACCTCGATGACCGTGCCCTTGACGGCCTCGTCGTTCTCTTTGAGCGCCTCGATGGTGCCCCAGGCGCGCTCGTACTGCGCGCGCTTCTTCGACAGGATGAGCCGGCCCTCTTTGTCCTCCTTGGTGAGAACCAGGGCCTCGACCTCGTCGCCGACGGAAACGACCTCACTGGGGTCGACGTCGTGCTTGATGGAGAGCTCGCGGGCGGGGATGACCCCTTCGGTCTTGTAGCCGATGTCGAGGAGCACCTCGTCCCGGTCAACTTTGACGATGGTGCCCTCGACGATGTCGCCATCGTTGAAGTACTTGATCGTTTTGTCTATTGCTGCGAGAAAATCCTCGCTGGAGCCGATGTCGTTGACGGCTACTTGGGGCGAGGTGACGGTGGGACTCGGCATGTTGTTGGGTTGCTCCGGACAGGTTGGGTCGTAGGGACAATCTGGGATTTACCTGACGAGGCTACTCGACGGGGCGCACGCTGGACAAACCGGTCGGCGCGCACAGGCCGCCGGCGTAACGCCACGGCGAAATTCAGGCCAAATTTTAGCCACACGTTTAGCTGGGCCGAACACGCGTCCGCCGTCACCGTCAGAACCGGGCCTAAAACTTGGCGACGAGCGCGACCCCGCACACCATGAGCACGCCGCCAAGGCATCTTCCCAGGTTGATTGGGTGGGGATGCACGCGCAGCCAGCCGAAATGGTCGATCAACAACGACATGATCAGCGCCGCCGTGACCGTGAAACCCATGAAGGTCCCCGCCCCTACTTTGTTCACCAGCGTCAGGCCCGCGTAGACCTGGACGGCTCCCACCAGACCGCCGATGACCGCCCACCACGGCATCGAGGCGACGTCCCTCGCGGTCGGCAGGGGTTTCGACATGACGAGGAACGCTGCGACGAAGAAAACGGTGATCACCGCAAAAGAGACCGCCGACGCCAGCCAGGGGTTGATCAGGTGCTTGTAGAGCTGGCCGTTCATGGCGGCCCCACACGTCTGAAGCGCGCCGCCAAGGACAATGAACGGGATCATCCAAACCGGGTTCACAGCGCTCCTTTTCGGTATGGGCAGTGCCCCTACAGCCGCCGCGTCCTAATGCGCCGCGCTAGTGCGCGGCGGCGTCCCATGAGCGACCGTAACCGACCGAAACCTCCAGCGGGACGTCGAGCGGGTAGGCGCCGCCCATCTTCTCGCGCGCCACCGCTTCGACCCGTTCCCGCTCACCAGGCGCGATCTCGAACAACAACTCGTCGTGCACCTGCAGCAGCATCCTGGACGCCAGTCGCGCCTCCTTGATGGCCCTGTCGACCTCGATCATGGCCACCTTGATGATGTCGGCCGCGCTGCCCTGGATGGGCGCATTGAGCGCCGCCCGCTCCGCGGCCTCCCGCACCTGCCGATTGCTGCTGTCGAGCTCGGGAAGGTAGCGGCGACGGCCCAACACCGTCGAGGTGTAGCCGTCCTTGCGGGCTTGCTCCACGACGGCCATCAGATAGTCGCGCACCCCGCCGAATCGGGCGAAGTACTGATCCATTTGGACCTTCGCCTCCTCGGTCGAGATTTTCAACTGCGCGGACAGCCCGTACGCGCTGAGTCCGTAGGCCAGCCCGTAGGACATCGCCTTGACCCGGCGGCGCAGCTCGGGGGTGACCTCGTCGATCGGCACCCCGAACGCGCGGGAGGCGACGAACGAGTGCAGGTCCTCCCCCGTGTTGAACGCCTCGATGAGGCCCTCGTCCTTGGACAGGTGCGCCATGATCCGCATCTCGATCTGGCTGTAGTCGGCGGTCATCAGCTCGGAGTAGCCGGCGCCCACCACGAATGCGTCGCGGATCTGCCGGCCCGCGTCGGTGCGGATCGGGATGTTCTGCAGGTTGGGTTCGGTTGACGACAACCTGCCGGTGGCCGCGATCGTCTGGTTGAAAGTCGTGTGGATGCGGCCGTCGTCGGCCACCGAGTTCAGCAACCCGTCGACCGTGACCTTCAGCCGGGTGACGTCGCGGTGGACGAGCAGGTGCTGCAGGAACGGATGCCCGGTCTTGTCGAACAGTGACTGCAGGGCGTCGGCGTCGGTGGTGTAGCCGGTCTTGGTCCGCTTGGTTTTCGGCATCGCGAGTTCGTCGAACAACACCGCCTGCAGCTGCTTGGGCGACCCCAGATTGATCTGCTTGCCGATCACGGCGTACGCGGCCTCGGCGGCGTCGCGGATCTCATCGCCGAATTGGCTCTGCAGCTCGGTCAGCAGCTGCAAATCGACGGCGATACCGGCGCTTTCCATGTCCGCCAGCACGCCCTGCACCGGCAGCTCCATGTCACCCAGCAAGGCGGTGGAGTCGATGCGGTCCAGCTCGGCGTCCAGGGCAGCAGCCAGGTCCACCACGGCCCGGGCCCGCAACACCAGCGTCTGGACGGCCTGCTCGTCCACCCCGTCCAAGTCATCGAGCAGCGAAAGCTGTTGCTGTTCAGGCGATTCCGCGCGCAATTCGCGTCGCAGGTAGCGCAGCGAAAGATCGTCGAGGGTGAAGCTGCGCTGCCCCGGACGCACCACGTAGGCCGCCAACGCGGTGTCGGACGTGATGCCGTTCAGCGTCCACCCGCGGCCAACCACGTCGTGGATAGCCAGCCTCGCCTCATGCAGCGCTTTGGGTTTCGCCGCATCGGCCAGCCACGCCGCCAGTGCGGCGTCGTCTTCGGGCATCAGCGTCGCCGTAACGATGTAGGCGCCCTCGCCGTCGGAGGCGGCGACCCCCAGCGCGGTCGCGTCCCCGCCGTAGGGCAGATGGGTACCGGCGATGGCCAGCCCGCAGCGGCGCCCGTCGCCGGCGTGCTCGGCCAGCCACTGCCCGACCGTGCCGGGCTCCAGCGCGCCGCCGCGCACGTCGAAACCCTCGTCTACTTCGGGCTCAACCGCGGCCAGGGTCTCGAACAGCCGGTCCCGCAAGACCCGGAATTCCAGGTCGTCGAAGAGCCGGTGAATCTGGTCGCGGTCCCATGGCTGCAGCCGCAGCGTGTCCGGCGTCTGCGCCAGCGGGACGTCTTTGACGAGGTCGGTGAGCTCGCGGTTGAGCACCACGCCGGCCAGGTTCGCGCGCAGCGCGTCGCCGACCTTGCCCCGCACCGAGTCGACGTTGTCGACCAGCCCCCGCAGCGTCCCGTATTCGGCGATCCATTTGGCGGCGGTCTTCTCGCCGACACCGGGAATGCCGGGCAGGTTGTCGCTGGGATCGCCGCGCAGGGCGGCGAAGTCGGGGTATTGCGCGGGCGTCAGCCCGTACTTTTCGACAACCGCCTCGGGGGTGAACCGGGTCAGCTCGCTGACGCCCTTACGCGGGTACAGGACCGTCACGTCGTCACTGACCAACTGCAAAGAGTCGCGGTCACCGCTGACCACCAGCACCCGGTAGCCCTCGTTCTCCGCCTGGGTGGCCAGCGTCGCGATGATGTCGTCGGCTTCGAACCCGGGCTCGGCGAGCACCGTGATGCCCAGCGCGCTCAACACTTCCTTGGTGATGTCGATCTGGCCGTGGAACTCGTCGGGGGTCGCCGACCGATTGGCCTTGTACTCGGGGTAGCGCTCCGAGCGGAAGGTCTGGCGCGACACGTCGAACGCCGCGGCGACATGCGTCGGGCCCTCGTCGCGCAGCAGGTTGATCAGCATGGCGGTGAAGCCGTAGACCGCGTTGGTGGTCAGGCCGCCGCGGGTCTTGAAGTTCTCGGCGGGCAGCGCGTAGAACGCCCGGAACGCCAGCGAATTGCCATCGAGCAACATCAGCGTGGGCTTGGCTGCGGTCTCGCGGGCCTTACTGGTGGTGGTCGCGGCGGTCACGGCTCTCACTCTATGCACCGTTACTGACGTGGTCGGCCGTTGTTGGCCGTTGCCGATAGCCGCGCACGTGTCCGGCCGGGCGGGCGAGATTTGGTTCTCCGCATCCCTTGCTGGTGTCGGCTATTGATCGCCTGTCGGCTGTGGGGTGCCGCCTGGTTGGTAGCTCTCCTGACGCGATCCTCTGGGTCACACCTTCCCGTCGCCGTGCCTGGTGGCCTTTCGCGCGACCCCCGATGAGCCTTCGGGTCCCAGTTTAAGCGTTTCACGAGCGGCGCCTTCCGTAACTCGGTGGTGACGGACTTTGTAGGATCGGCAGGTTATCGACACCCTGCCGAGAGCTGAGATGCTGCGACGCCAGTGCTGGCTATTTGCGATCGGGTCGTCCTTGTTCGCGATCGGTACGGCTCCGGGAATTGCCATGGTCGGCGGTGCGGGCGCCACCAATCTGCTGTGCTTCATCGGCTCTGGGTTTTTCACCAGCGCGGCGTTGATCCAGCTGCTGCTCAGCAGACCGTCGATGAGTCGGTCGTGGGAAACGCCCTCGATACGAGCTGAATTCCTCTCGGCGGCAACCCAGTTCTTCGGCACCTTGCGCTTCAACGTCAGCACCGGTGCCGCGTTGTGGGCGCATCGAATACCTGCGCGCCGGCACTTCGTGTGGTGGCCCGACGCGGCGGGTTCGGTCGCATTCCTGGTCAGCGGGGCACTGGGGGTTGCGGCAGTGACCCTCACGGTCGGGCTCGTTCAACTGAAATCACGCGATTGGCTGGCAGCGTGGACCGGCATGATCGGCTCGATCGCCTTTGGCGCCTCGGCGGTCGGCGCCTTCATCAGGGGGACAGGTGTCACTGAAGACGCTCTGCTGGCCAACATGGGTACCTTCGTCGGGGCGCTGTGCTTCCTGATGGCCGCTCTCCTCGTGCTGCCCAAACGCGTCTCAGCTCGACCCGCCCGAGCATGAACTTCCTCGTTTCCGCGAAACACTTGTCAACGGCAGCCAAGCCCAGCGGCCTCGTCACAGCGCCGTGCCGAAGAGGTGTCTTGCCGGTGGTCCCGCAGCCACGTGCCAACGCACCCGGCTGACCCCCAGCCACGCGGATCAGAGGGCCGCGGCCGGGCCGGACGTCGAGTCCAAGATAGCGGCGGCCTTCGATCCATCCATCGTGTTGTTCGGCCACTATCGCACCGACGGGGCGGATAATGGCGGTGCGGTCGGGGAAGATGCCCACGACGTCGGTTCGGCGCCGAATTTCTCTATTGAGACCCCGGTGCGACGAGTTACCCGCATTTAATGAACCCCCGCTGCAGAACTGCAACACGTTTCAGTTTCGGGCGTCCGCTGGGTACGCTGGCCCGGTGCCAGAGGTCACCCGCCAAGAACCGGCCATCGACGGATGGTTCGCCACCGATGACGCCGGCGCCCCTCATCTGATCGGCAGCAAATGCCCCCAATGCGGTACCTACGTGTTTCCGCCGCGGGAGAACAACTGCCCAAACCCGGCCTGCGACAGCGACAGACTAGAGCCCGTCGCATTGTCCACTCGAGGAACGCTGTGGAGCTACACGGAAAACCGTTACCCCCCACCACAGCCCTACCCGGCCCCGGACCCCTTCGAGCCATTCGCCATCGCCGCGGTGGAGCTGGCTGACGAGGGGCTGATCGTGTTGGGCAAGGTGGTCGAGGGCACGCTGGCCGACGACCTGAAGGTCGGCATGCAGATGGAGCTGGCCACCATGCCGCTCTTCACCGACGACGACGGTGTGCAGCGCATCGTGCACGCATGGAGGATCGCACGCGCCGGCGACGATGCAGAGCGAAGCGATGAGGTGGGGGCACCTCCCGCTTGCGGGGGAGAGCTGCGCAAATGATGAGTACGCCCGAACCGCTCTATATCCTCGGCGCCGGGATGCACCCGTGGGGCAAATGGGGCCGAGACTTCACCGAATACGGTGTGGTCGCCGCGCGAGCCGCCCTGCGGGAGGCCGGCTTGGAGTGGCGGCAGATCCAGCTGGTCGCCGGGGCCGACACCATTCGCAACGGATACCCCGGCTTCATCGCCGGGTCGACCTTCGCGCAGAAACTCGGCTGGAACGGCGTCCCGGTCAGCTCGAGCTATGCCGCGTGCGCCAGCGGCTCCCAGGCCCTGCAGAGCGCACGCGCCCAGATCCTGGCCGGTTTTTGCGACGTCGCGCTGGTGATCGGCGCCGACACCACCCCGAAAGGGGCGTTCGCCCCGGTGGGCGGCGAACGCAAGAACGATCCCGACTGGCAGCGGTTCCACCTGATCGGCGCGATGAACCCGGTCTACTTTGCGCTCCTCGCGCGGCGCCGGATGGACCTCTACGGCGCGACACCCGAGGACTTCGCACAGGTGAAGGTCAAGAACTCCCGGCACGGCCTGCAGAACTCGTACGCCCGCTACCGCAAGGAATCCTCGGTCGACGACGTGCTCGCCAGCCCGGTGGTCGCCGACCCGTTGCGGCAGCTCGACATCTGTGCCACCTCCGACGGCGCGGCGGCGTTGATCGTGGCCAGCGCGAAGT
Source organism: Mycobacterium sp. (assembly GCA_031292665.1). Lineage (GTDB taxonomy): Bacteria > Actinomycetota > Actinomycetes > Mycobacteriales > Mycobacteriaceae > Mycobacterium. Next base: position 29,177 of record JARLGR010000211.1, read on the forward strand.
TCGCTCGCCAACATCTCGGCTCGCTGGATGGGGTGCCGTCCGTGCGCGCGGTCAGCACGGTCACCCCGCGCTACCCGCAGCACCTTCCCGAATTGCCCGATATCGCAACGGATTCCACCGCCGCAGTGCCCGCACCCGACCGGGTGTTCAAGGACCAGATCCTCGATGCGGCCTATGCCGAGGCGGGCATCGGGCCCGAGGACCTGAGCCTGGCCGAGGTCTACGACCTGTCCACCGCGCTCGAACTCGACTGGTACGAACACCTGGGGCTGTGTGCCAGGGGTGAGGCCGAGGCGCTGCTGCGCAGCGGTGCGACCGCCCTTGGCGGCAAGGTGCCCGTCAACCCGTCGGGCGGACTGGCGTGCTTCGGCGAGGCCATCCCCGCCCAGGCGATCGCTCAGGTCTGCGAGCTGGCCTGGCAGCTGCGCGGCCAGGCCACCGGCCGGCAAGTGGAGAACGCCACCGTCGGCGTCACCGCCAACCAGGGCCTATTCGGGCACGGCTCGTCGGTGATCGTGGCCCGTTAACGGCCTCGACCCCCTGCGCGAGCAGGCGCAGAATCGCACTCCGCTGCACGAATCCGTGCGATTCTGCGTCTGCTCGCCGTTAGGCTTCCTCCGGGGTGTCGAGGGTCTCCAGGACCACTTCCGCGACCCGCTTCATGGTGGTCCGCCGGTCCATCGCGGCACGCTGGATCCACTTGAATGCCTCGGGCTCGGTCAGGCCCTGCTTGGTCTGCAACAGGCCTTTGGCGCGCTCGACCAGCTTGCGGGTCTCCAGCCGGTCGGACAGCGTCGCCACCTCGCGCTCCAGCTCGGTCATCTCGCTGAATCGGCTGACGGCCAGCTCAATGGCCGGGATCAGGTCGCTGATGGTGAAGGGCTTCACCAGGTAGGCCATCGCTCCGGCGTCGCGGGCACGCTCGACCAAATCGCGCTGGCTGAATGCGGTTAGCACGACGATCGGCGCGATGCGCTTGCTCGCGATCTCCGACGCGGCGTCGATACCGTCGCGGCGCGGCATCTTCACGTCCATGATGACCAGGTCCGGCTTGTGCTGCTCGGCCAACTCGACGGCTTCCTGGCCGTCGCCGGCCTCGCCGACGATGTCGTACCCCTCCTCTCGCAACATCTCGGCCAGGTCCATTCGGATGAGCGCTTCGTCTTCCGCGATCAGGACCCGGCGCGGCACAGCGGCACCGGTGTCGGTCGTAGGGCCTGTCATGGTGACATTGTCTCGTGGGCGGTTACGACGAGCGACCTCGGGGGCGGCGACACAGGGCACGACGCCAAATCCTCTATGGTGGGAGGCCGCCTCTAAGGTAGGAGGCCGAGCAAAAGCCCTCGTATCCCAACTGGCAGAGGAAACGGATTCAAAACCCGTACAGTGTGAGTTCGAATCTCACCGAGGGCACCGAGAAACCGCAGTTCAAGCCCCTAATCTGCTGAAGTTCACTAATCCGGCAAGCCCAAATCGTACGCGATTCGTACGCGCTATCCGTCATGCTTCACCCACAACCAGCCATAACGCCCAATCAGGCAGCGGCCCTACGCGCCGCCCTATCAAGGCCCTTGGCCACCTTGGTCAGATCGTCCGACAGCAGATGCCCGTACAGGTCCAGCGTCATCACCGCCGAAGCGTGCCCGAGAAGCGTCTGTACCGCTTTGACGTTCGCGCCCACACCGATGGCGAGGGACGCGCAGGTATGGCGTAGCTCGTGCGGCACAAGGCCAGTAACGCCGATTCTGGTGGCAGCGGCCGTCGAACGCCCAGCGGTATTCCCCGTTGGTCAAATACCCGCCCTTGCCCGACTGGGTGTCCCCTGGCATTCCCTACATCCCTGTGTGCCCCGGACTTCCGATAGCACCCGACTGATCACACCGGGATTCCGGTATGGCTCGTTACAAAGAATTGCGCCCGTCAGAAGATAGAGTTCTCTTGGGGGCGTGCCCGACTTATCGACCAGCTCGGGCTGCTGGTATCCCCGCGCCGACCCCGGTTGGCCCTTACACTCTTGCGGGCTGGAACCTGCGGTTCGGCCGGACGGTGCGGTCCGTCACAGGTCTGGACGCGACCTGTGTGTCTGCTACGGTTCGTGCTTGTCGTCGGACCGGGTCGCGGGGCCGACATAACAGGCACGTCTGGTCAGCGGTGACGCGATATTGATGTGAACGACAGCGGGTCGGGCGGCGTGAAATGACCGCGACGGGGCTGTCGTGCGATCGTGCGGCACTGAACTGAACGAGATATAGAATGCGGTGCGCCAGCCTAGCGGCGCCGATGCAGTCGGAGGCGCGTATGAGCGACACGCAGAGCCCCCCTCTCACCGCCGAAGGGCTGCTGACGGAAGTCAAGACCTTCTTCGATCACGGCGAATTCTTCCGCGCCTACGACCTTGCAGCCGAGGCGCTGGTGCTGTTTCCCGGCAATATTGCGCTCGCCCACCGGGCGGTGCTCAGCCTCGCCAATGCCGGCGCGACCGCACTTGCGCTCGACAAATATTACGAACTCGGCCTCGATAAACGACCGGAGACCGACGTCCGTAGCCTCCTCGGCCGGCTGAAGAAGGACCAGGCCTTCGCTGAGACGGGCGAGGCGCGCGCCGCCTTGTTCCGCGAGGGCCGCGCACTCTATGAGGGCGCTTTCCGCAGTGCCACCGTCGCCCGCGACCCGGAAGCCTATTATCCGGCCATCAATGCCGCGACCCTGGCCCTGTTCGCCGGCGATATCGAGGCGGCCGGCCAGCTCGCTGGCGAGGTTCTCGATCTTCTGGCGCCGCGCGTCGCCAGTCTGGATGAGGGTGGTGCGGCCGATCGCTATTGGGTGCTGGCGACGGCGCTCGAGGCCCATCTCGTCCGGGGCGATCTCGACGCGGCGCGCGCGCTGGTCGACCAGGTTGTCGCGGCAGTCGGCCGCGACGACGCCGCGCTCGCCACCACCGGCCGTCAGCTCGAGCGCATCGTCAAGGCGAAGAAGCTCGATTCCAGCGTGCTCGGCGCGTTCGAGCCGCCGACCGTCGTCCATTTCCTCGGCGACGTGGTCGCGCCGCCGCCCGGCCAGAATGGCCGATTCCGGGCGGAGCAGGCGGCGACGGTGGCCGCCGATATTGCCGCTCTGCTGGAGGGGATGCGCATCGGCGCGGCCTATGGCTCGCTCGCATCCGGCGCGGACATATTGTTCGCTGAGGCGCTGCTCGGGCAGGGCGTCGCCCTAAATATCGTCCTGCCCTTCGCCACCGCCGATTTCATCGAACAGTTAGTCCGCCCGGCGGGCGAGGCCTGGGTCACGCGCTTCGAGGCCTGTCTCGCCGCGGCCAAGACGGTGCGCTTCGCGACGGAGGACGCCTACCTGGGGGACGATCAACTCTTCACCTATTGCAGCAGCCTGGCGATGGGCCTTGCCAGCCTCTGCGCCCGCCATCTGAATGCGCCGCTGATGCAGTTGGCGGTGTGGGACGGCGTCGTCAATGAAGGCGCGATCGCCGGCACCGCCGCCGATCTGTGCGTTTGGCGCGAAGCTGGCCATCCGGTCAAAATCGTGGCGGTCGGCACTGACGTAAATCTCGAGAAGCTTCCGCCCTGGCACCGTCCGAAGGTCGCCCGGGGCCGCCGCGACACGCGGGCGATGCTCTTCGGCGATATCCACGGCTTCAGCAAGCTGACTGACGCCCAGCTGCCGCCATTCACCGAGAAGATCATGGGCACGCTGGGCGAGGTGGTGCGGCGCCACAAGCAGCACATCGCATTCGTAAATACCTGGGGCGACGGGATTTTCGTCGTATTTGGCAATGCCGGCCGCGCCGCCGCCTGCGCGCTCGACATGCAGGACGCGATGAGCGCGATCGACCTCGAGGCGGCTGGGCTGCCCGAGACGCTCAAGTTGCGCCTCGGAGGCCATCTCGGGCCGGTCTATGAGCTGGACGACCCGGTCACCGACCGGCCCAACTATTACGGTGCGCATGTCAGCCGCGCCGCCCGCATCGAGCCGATTACACCGGAAGGCTGCGTCTACGTCACCGAGACCTTTGCAGCGATGCTGGCGCTCTACAACGCCGATCAGTTCTCATGCGACTACGTCGGCAACACCGAGATGGCCAAGCATTACGGCCGGCTCCGCATGTTCCTGCTCCGCCGCGCCGGCGACGGCAAAGGCCCGGCCGTGCTGGGGGATATCGAGCGCGGGGCGGGGTAGGGCTATTTCCCGACCTCGGCGATCTGCTGATTGAACCCGCCAGCCGACGAGGGTCTGGCGATACGCGACATCCTGCTGCTGCGACTACAAGCTCTAATGGCGCACGTTCAGGACGATGCCGCGGCTTACAGGGACTTCAGGGATCGCTACCGCGACATGGTGAATTCGCTCGGCTTGGAAGGGCATGTCGCTTTGACCGAGGCGATGACATGACGGGCGGTCGTTCAGTACCCCTGTAGATCGTTCACCAAAGTCCACGCAGTCTTAGAACTAACGTTCCCGGTTTCTCGAAAGCTGTTGCCAAACTGGATTGTTGAAGACTCGCCGATTAGCGGTTGTCGGAGCGTGCAACCGCGCGACGCTCGGCTCGCCGCGGTGCGCGATGTGGTCAGTCGGGTGAGACGGGAAGTCCCGGGCACACGGCGATGTAGTTGATGGCTGGGGACACCCACTCGCGCCATTGTTTGCGGCTCATGTTGGTGGACAGTTTGTCGCATAGCTGTGACGGATCGGACAGCGCGGGCCGCAGTTGGACGGTGCCGTCCGCGCTTGCCGAGGCGGACAGGCGCCCATCCGGGCTCAACGTCAAGCCGAAGATGAAGTCAGACGCTCTCACCATTGCTGCGGTGGGTTTGCCGGTGGATGTGTTCCATAGTCGCAGTCCGCCATTGATTGCGCCGCTGGCAAGTTGATTTGCGACACCGAAGGCGACTGCAGAAACGATGCTGGGTTCGCCCACCAGAGGGCTTGTCGGCAGCGCTTGTCGCGTGGTGATATCCCAGAGCTCCACCGCGCCGTTCTCGCGTCCGGCGGCGACGAGGTGGCCGTCGCGGCTGAACGCGACGGTGGTGATGGTGGTGACGTTTGTGATGGCGTTCAATCCAGGTCCGCCGTTGGTCATGATGGTTCCCTCGAGCTGAGCGGTGTCGGTGTTCCACAGCCGCAGGCCGTCGGCGTAGCCGGCGGCCAGGTGGCGGCCGTCCGGGCTAAATACCAGTCCGCCCAACGTGTGCGGACCGTTCGTGGTCATGGGCTGGCCCCATGGCCGGCCGGTCGAGACGTCCCACAGCTGGATCGTGCCGTCTTTGTTTTTCCCCGAGGCGATCTTGCGCCCGTCGCCGCTGAAGGCGAATGTCAGGTCCCCCCCTGGGGTATTGATGTGAACTGGCGGCGCCGCGGGTTGACCGGAGCCGACGTCCCACACCTGCACCGTGCCGTCCGCTGCGGCGGTCACGATCCGGCCGCCATCGGTGTAACCGAAGCTGATCGTGCCCGCACCGCTGGTGGGCAATGCCGGTCGGGGTTGACCGGAGGCGACGTCCCACTGCTCAACCGTGGTGTCGCCGGAGGCCGTGACCCGCTGACCGTCGGGGCTAAATGCGACCTGCGCGACAAACTCATCGGGGCCCCGCATCGGCTGGCCAACGGTGGCGCTCCAGAGTCGAAGCGTCCCATCCACGCTGACCGTGGCGATCTGGCGGTCGTCGGGGCGGAACGCCAGGCCTAGGACTGCGCCGGTGTGTCCGCTCATCGTCTGACCGAGTTGCGCTCCGGTGTTCACGTCCCATAGCTGCAGCGCCCCGTCGTCGCAACCTGTCGCAACGCGGGAGCCGTCGGGGCTGAACGCGACGGCCCAGATCACAGTCGCTGCTGTGATCGCGACCCGAGTCGACCAGATGGACTTGCCGTTATCGGCGTTGAACAACTCCAGATGATCGCTTACCGCGGCGATGGTGTGACCATCCGGACTGAAGGCGATCCCCATAATCCGCGCCGGATTCCCGGAAAGATTCAGGGCGGAGATGATCTGCGCGTGTGGCTTGCCTGTGGTGTCGTAGATGGCGATGGAACCGACGTCGCCGCTGGCGGCCCACAGCTTGCCGCTGCGGTCAAACGTGACATCGGTGATGGTCTTGTTGTCGGGCAGGACCGGCATGGTCGAGAGCAGCCGGCCGCTGCGGGGGTCCCATTCCTGCACTGTGGCGTTGGCGCCAGCGGTGAGAATCATTCCGCCGTCGGGGCTCACGGCGAGGCTGTCGAGTGCGGCGACGTGCTGCGGGTTGGGGTTGAGCGCCGCGTCGGTGTTCGCATTCCACAGCCGCATCGTCCCGTCGACGCCAGCGGACGCGATCCGCTGGCCGTCGGAGGTGTACGCGACGCTGTTCACGTTGTTGGCGTGCCCATTGAGTGGCGAGCCGACCGGCTTTCCGGTGGCCGAATCCCATTGTCGCACCTTCCCATCCGAATGTCCGGTCGCGATTCTCCGTCCGTCGGGGCTGTATGCCAGATGGTGCGCGGGCGAGCCGGAATAGACGATCTTTTGGGTGGTGAACCGGGCAATCTGAGCGTCCAGGATGGGCACCTCGTTGGCCTCGATGGCGTTGGCGGCGAGCAGTTCCTGAAGCCCGCGCACGTCGCCGCCCGGAGTGAGGCCGGCCAGTATCGCCGCTCCCTCGGCATTGAGTTTGGCCGCGACCGCATCGTGCAGACGCCGGGTTGCCTCCTGTTGCTTGGCGACAGCAATGACCGCGGCAACGACGGCGATTACCGTCAGGACGATTAACCCAGCGACGGCTGCCCGCCGCAGCCTACGAAACCGCCGCTGTTCGCGTACGTCATCACCGGTCAGCTGGTCTTTGGGTTTGCCGTGAATGGGCGCCGCGAGCGACGTTAGTTTGTCGCGAAACGTCCGGTCCCGCACGTCCCACGGCGCATCTTCGCTGACGTCGATATACAGCGGCTCAGCCGACAGCGATCCCTGCCCAGTCAGCACCGGCGGAGCGGCATCAGACCGCGCCGGGTCAAATCTTTTGTTCTTGTCGTCCCACGCCAAATGACCTTCGGCCAACATCAGCATCAACTGCTCGTGGCCGCGATGTTGGAGCCAGTAGCTGACTTCCTCGTTGACCCAATGCGAGGCCGCAGACTGCGGCGAGAGCACTACGATCATGAAACGGGAGCTATCCAACGCCTCAGTGATCTTGCCCCACAGGTCAGGATTAGCCGTCAGATTGGTGTCATCACGAAACACCCGCAGCGCCCGCAACTGCCCGACCCGCCGCCCAATCTGGTGCAGCCCCTTTTGGATCGCGGTAGTAACCTCCTTGTCCCGGTGCGCGTAGGACAGAAAGGCGTCATACTCCGGCGGCTGGCCCTCGTTAACAGCTGCCGAGCCGACCGACTGTCTTGCCTCGGCCATGTTCCCCCTCAAACGAACGTGACCACGGGGACGCACTGCGTGTTCCAGATAGCAATCAAGTTTGCCATCGAGGTTCACACGCGGCGGCGCTTTGCTGAAGTTGTCGTCGACCCGCGGCCGCCGTGTGCGACCGATCGGTCGGGCGCAGAACCGTCGCAGAACTAACGTTCTCAGTTTCTCAAATGTTGCTGCCAAACTTGAGTTTCACGACAAACGCTCGCCGAGAGGCTTCGCCTCGCGGACCCGTATCCACCGCCGTGCAAGGTGTGATCAGTCGGGTGCGATGGGAAGTCCGGGACACACAGTCATGTGGGGAATGCCAGGGGACACCCAGTCGCCCTTACACTCTTGGGGCTGGAACCCACGGTTCGGGCCGACGGTGCGGTGCATCGCAAGTCTTGAAGCGGGATGGCTGAGTGTCTGCTCCGGAGCATGGTCGTCGTCGGACCTCATCGCAGCACCGATATAACAGACACGTCTGGTCAGCGGTGACGCGATATTGATGGGTCCCGACGGCGTTCGCGGCAGGGATGCTCACCCACCCCTGGCCGGACGAGACGTTATCCACTGTTGTCCAGCAGTCGGCTTCGCTACAGAGGCGGTAGGCCACGCGATTCAATCGCGCGGACGGTGGGAGAACCGAATGCCTTAGTGCGGCGGCAGTTTCACCACCCGATTGAAATCCTGGTCGGCGACGTAGACGGCACCCGCGGTGTCCACCGCCACACCATCTGGATCGATGTCGGTGAACGGCAGCACGGTTAAGGTGCTCGACCCGCTCGCCAGTTTCACCACCCGATGGTTGCGTTTGTCGGCGACGTACACGTTGCCGGCGTTGTCCACCGCCACACCCGAGGGTGCGTTGAGGCCGACGAACGGCAGATCGGTTTGCGTGCTCGACCCTGCCGCCAGTTTGAACACTCGATCGGATTGACTGTTGGTGACGTACACGGTGCCGGCGCTGTCCACCGCCACGCCGTAGGGCCACGTGAGGTCGGTGAACGGCAGCGCGTTCTGGGTGCTCGACCCGGCCGCCAGTTCCACGACCTGCTTGTTGCCGTTATCGGCAACGTACACGTTGCCGGCGCTGTTGACGGCCACGCCGAGGGGTGCGTTGAGGCCGGTGAACGGCAGTGCGGTCGGGGTGGTCGCCGCGGCTGGCAGCTCGAGCACCCGGTTGTTGCCCCGGTCGACCACGTACACGGCGCCCGTGGAGTCGACGGCCACACCTTCGGGAAAGATGTGGCCGGTGAAGGGCAGTACGACCTGCCGCGACGCCGGTTTAAGCCCTATCAACACAAACGCCACGACGGCGACGATCACGACCACGACCACGACCACGACCGCGCCGGCGATGATCCACGGTGTGCGGCTGCGCCGCGCCGCTGGGGCCTGGGGCGGGGCCGGCTCGATCGGACAGCAGACCGTGCCCATGATCATGTCGGCGATCGTCTGCCGTTTCGCGGTGAACAACGGCAGCAGGTAGCCGATGTAGCAGATCCCGTCCAGGAAGTGGGCGATCTGGCGCACGGTCGACAATCCGAAGCCGATCGGCTGCCCGCTGCGTTCGCTGACCACCTTGAACTTCAGCACCGACTTACCGATGCTCGAACCGGTGGTGCCTTGGCGGTAGGCCCAGTTCCAGATCCAGTACGCCAGCGCCACCAGACCAAAGATCAGTGCGATGATGGCTCCGATGATGGGTCCCATGCCCGACGTGCTGCACGAGGTGGCGCCGGTGCTCGGGTCGAATGTGCAGGACTTGTCGCCGATCGTGTCGCCGATCGCTAGGGCGATCACTGGGCAGGCGTAGAGGAGGATCACGAAGGGAATGCGGTCGATGATGTTGGCGCCGACACGCCTGATCCAGGATGTGTAGGCGATGACCCCGTGAGCCTCCGTCCACCGGCGCCGAGCCTCGCCTGGCGGATTCCCGGCGCCCGGCGAAGGCGGTTGATAACCCCTGGATGGCGGGGGGGGCGGATAACCGCCGGGCGACGGAGTTGGCAGTTGTTCGGTCATTGGCCGAGCCTTCACTGATGCGGCTAGCTACTTCGACCTGAAAAAGTCGGGCGTGGCTAAGCCTTGGTGAGGTATTGAACTGGGACGATGGCCTCGAACCCTTGGTGAGAAGGATTCGAGGCCATCGTGTTTCGTACTGTAAGCGATCAGATGTCGCTGTGGGAGGCGGTACTGCCTCCGGAACTGCTGAAGTTGCCCGACGAGTTGGCGCGGGTCGACGCATTGTTGGATGATCCGGCGTTTTTTACACCGTTCGTGCCTTTTTCGACCTGCGGATCGGGCGTCCCTCGACGCCGACGGAAACCTATCTGCGGTTGATGTTCCTGAAGTTCTGCTACCGGCTGGGCTATGAGTCGTTGTGTCGGGAGGTCGGCGATTCGATCACCTGGCGCCGGTTCTGCCGGATTCCGCTGGACGGGGCGGTGCCGCATCCGACGACGTTGATGAAGCTGTCCACCCGGTGCGGGGCCGCCGCGGTCGACGGACTCAATGAGGCGTTGTTGGCCAAGGCGGCCGAAGCGAAACTGCTGCGCACCAACCGAGTGCGGGCCGACACCACGGTAGCGCCGGCGAACGTGGCCTATCCCACCGACTCGGGGTTGCTGGCCAAGGCGGTGCGACGGATCGCGGTGACCTCTCGGCGGATCCAGGCCGCCGGCGGCGCGGTGCGCACCCGGGTCCGCGACCGCTCCCGCGCCGCGGGCAAGCGGGCCCACGCGGTCGCGTCGAAACTGCGCTCTCGCGCCGCGGTGGGCCGCGACGAGGCCACGGCCGCGGTGCTCAAGAGCACCGGTGAGCTGGCCGAGCTGGCTGAGA
>JARLGR010000036.1 GCA_031292665.1 Mycobacterium sp.
CCGACAACCGGCTCCTCGCGGTCGCACCCGCGGCCGTGCCGGCGAGCGTCAGCAGCGGCGGGGTGGCGACCGTGACCATGGGCGGCGGTGGGTCAGGCGGCGGCGGATTCACCGGTGGTGGTGCCCGGCACCCCGTTGCCACGTGGATCCAGCGGGCCTTTCCCCGCGCGGGGATGCTTGACAGCTGGAGCTATCGCTTCGTGATGATCGGTTTCCCGATCTGGACGTTCGGCGTCATCTGCGGGGCGATCTGGGGCGAGCATGCCTGGGGTCGCTACTGGGGCTGGGATCCAAAGGAGACGTTCGCCTTCATCACCTGGGTGATCTTCGCGATCTACCTCCACGCCCGCGTGACCTACGGGTGGAAGGAGAAGCGGGCGGCGATCATCACGGCATTCGGGTTTGCGGCGATTCTCTTCACCCTGTACGCGGTCAACCTCTGGATCGCAGGGCTGCACTCGTACGCTCGCGCCTAGGAGACTGCTGAGCAATTCGCCTCAGGATTGCTCGAGTGTGAGTCAATCTGGGGATGCAAGGCACGAGTGACCCCAATCTCCAACTCCTTGACGCCGCCGCCCTCTGCCGCCACCTGGTCGACCCCCATTCGGTGGCGGCGTTGCTGGCAGATCACCGCCATCAACTCTTCCCGGACGAGCTCTTCGGGGACCTCTTTGCGTCGGGGCGAGGACGCCCGTCGGTGCCGGCTGACGTGATCGCCTCGGTGATGGTGTTGCAGGCATTGGAGGGCCTGTCCGACCGCGACGCGGCGGGGCAACTGCGCACCAACATCGCCTGGAAGGTGGCCTGCGGGTTGGCGATCGACGACCCCGGCTTTCACCCCACCGTGCTCACCCTCTGGCGGAACCGACTGCGCACCTCGGCGCGGCCCCAGCGGATCTTTGATGCGGTGCGTGCCGTGGTGGCGGAGACCGGCGTGCTGGCCAAGCGCCAGCGCCGCGCGCTCGATTCCACGGTGCTCGACGACGCGGTCACCCGACAGGACGCGCTGATGCAGCTCACCGCCCAGATCCGCGTGGTGCGCCGGCTGCTTCCGGCAGCGCGGGAGCTGCACCTCAAGGCCCACGACTACGAGCAGGGCGGTGCCAAGCCGGCGTGTGCGTGGAACGACCCCGCCGACATCAACCGGGTGGTGACCGAGTTGGTCACTGACGCGACCACGGTGCTCGATGCCGTGCGTGGTCTCGCTCTGAGCGATGCGCAGGCGGAGGCGGTCGGGCTGCTCGCCCTGGTGAGCGGCCAGGACGTGGAGCCGGGCGACACCGAAGGGACCTGGCGGATTGCACCGCGCACCGCGCCGGATCGGATCGTTTCCGTGCACGACCCCGAGTCACGCCACGTGCACAAGACCACCCACAACTACCGCGACGGCTTCAAAGCCCATGTCGCCGTCGAACCGGAGACCGGGTTGATGACCGCCTGCGAACTGACCGCGGGCAATGTGGGCGATGCCCAGGCGGGGCCGGCGCTGCTGACGGCCGAATCCCCCGGACTCGAAGTCCTGGCGGATTCCGCATACGGCAGCGGTCAGCATCGCGCTCACCTGCTGGCTGCAGGACACGTGGCGGTGATCAAGCCGATCCCGTTGCGCGAAATCATTCCCGGTGGCTTCTCGCTGGATGACTTCGTGGTCGATCTGACATCGCGCACGGCCACCTGTCCAGCTGGGCAGACCGTGCCGATCAACCGATCTGGCGACGCCAACTTCAGGTCACGGTGCCGTCCCTGCGCACTGCGATCACGCTGCACCACCGCGCACCGGGGCCGCTCGCTCGCCATCCATCCGCACTTCGCTCTGCTTGAGGCGGCCCGTCGTCAAGCGGAAACCGAAGCATTTCAGCGCACCTACATGCAGTGGCGGCCGATGGTGGAACGCAGTCTCGCCTGGCTCGTCCGCAAGGGCAATCGACGGGTCGCGTACCGCGGCATTGATCGCAACCGCATCTGGCTCAGTCATCGCGTGGCCGCGGTCGATCTCCGACGGCTGCTCAACCTGGGCTTGTCCCGGACCCCGGACGGGTGGGCGGTGGCCTGACCGCCACGCTTTCCCCCCAAACGCCGGCACGGTCCACGCTTCCCGATCGTTCAGTCGCTCACCGCTGATCGGAAAGCCGATTGCTCAGCAGTCTCTTAGGCGCCGGCTGCTCGGTCGACCTCGCGAGCCCGCTGGGCCCGCAACGTGCCGTCGCGACCCTCACGCAGGATCCGGATGGCCGGGCCCGGGAGCTCGCCGTTCTCGAGCGCGAGGTCGATTGCCGCGACGACCTGGTCGTCGACGAGGTTGTTCGGGTAGAGGCACTCCGTGAAGGCCTCGGCCTCGTCGATGGTCCGCTCCGCCCACATCGCGGGCAGGGCGTCGAGATACCGCTCGACGTAGGGCCGGAGCAGCTCCGGGTTGGGTCCGTGGGACATCATGCCGCCGACACCCACCGAGCCGACGTAGAAGCCTCGGAGGATTGCCGCCATCGAGGCGATCGACAGCTCCCCGTCGGCCGCGCCCTTCCACGCCTTGGGCACGGGCGCGGTCGCATCGACAACGCGCTGCCAGGCCTCTTCCTTGGCTGCGACGGTCGGACGCGCAGCAAGACACGCCATCCCGCGACGCTGGCCGATGTCGCTCGGGTCCGCGGCCATGGTTGCCTGGATGAGGGCGGCGTCTGCGTGTCCCTCCTCGGAGAGCTGGCCCAGGATCAGCCAGCGCAAGTCGGTGTCGACGTCGATGCCGGCGATGCTCTCGGTGCCGTCGAGCATCGCGGCGAGCC
>JARLGR010000212.1 GCA_031292665.1 Mycobacterium sp.
ACATCTCGCTCGGTGGACTGCCCCCCCGGCAGGGGCGCATGCCGCTCGGGCACGAACCCTCCGGCGAGGTGGTCGAGGTGGGTGGCGACGTGACGGGCATCTCCGTGGGCGACCACGTGGTCATCAATCCGATGGCGGCGCCCAGCGGCATCATCGGCAATGGCGGCGCGACAGGCGGTTTGGCGGACTATCTGCTCATCGAGCAGGCTGTGCGCGGCAAGAGCCTCGAAGTTGTGCCTAAGCACATACCGTTCTCGGTGGCGGCGCTGAACGAGCCGATGGCGGTGGCGCGACATGCAGTGAACCAGGCCGGGACGAATCCGTCCGACAAGGTGGTGGTATTCGGTGCCGGGCCGATCGGGCTCGGCGCGACGATCGGATTCAAATCGGTTGGTGTGCAACACGTCGTCGTTGTCGACCTGATTGCCTCTCGGCTGGAGAAGGCGCTCAGGGTGGGTGCCGACGCGGTCATCAACTCCGCCGACGAAGACGTCGCGCAACGGCTGATCGAACTGCACGGCGCAGGCGAGTCGATGTTTCCCGGAAGGGCGGCCACCGACATCTACCTGGACGCCGCGGGCGCACCCGCCGTGATCACGACCGCACTGACCGCCGCCAAGCGCGGCGCCAAGGTCGTCGTGGTCGCCCTCCACAAGGAACCGGTACCCGTTGACTTCCTCAACGTCATGAGCAACGAAGTCACCGTCGTCGGGTCGATGGGCTACCCGGACGAGATCTTCGAAGTCACCAAAGACATCGTCGCCAACTGGGAGAAGTATGCCGTCATCGTGAGTCACACGTACGCCTTCGACGACGTGCAGGAAGCGCTGCGGACCGCCGCGACGCCGGGTATCGCCGACAAGGTCGTCGTCACCTTCGACTGAGGCGGGCGACGTCATCACCAGCGCCTGCAGCCAGCGGTCACCAGCAGGTTTCGGCCGCGGCACGTAGGGTAGCCGTCCTCCCGACCAGGAGGTGGTCATGCGGACAGCCCAACCGTCGCAGCAACCGTCGCAGCAGGGATACACGCCGGACGAGCAACGCAACATCGCCCTGGCACGCGAATACATGGAGATTGCCTACGCCCTCGGCCGCGCCAGTGCGCAAGCCGTCAAGCATCTTTGCGCGACAGACAACCGCTTCATCGCACCGACGACGTTCCCGAACGTGCACGCGCTGGAAGACTACGCCGAAGATCACGGCCGACTCATGGAGCAGGTGGACGACCTCCATATCGTGAGCGTCGACGTGCTGTTCGCCAAGGCCGACCGCGTCTGTCTGCGGTACACGGCGGAGGGCGCCCACCGCGGCAAGCCGCACGGGGACATTCAGCCGACCGGTCGCACCGCGCGCTGGTCAGCCGCCGCCCTGTTTCGGGTTCAGTACGGAAAGCTCGCCGAATTCATCAAGGACTGGAACAAGTTGTCGATGTGGGAGCAACTCGGCTGGCCGGCGGAGGAATGCCGCACCGATAACTGATGCCGTCCGCTACGTGAGGTCGATGGACTTCCCGGTAGCAGCCGCGTGGCCGGCCCGGTAGCCGAAAACCATTGCCGGGCCGATGGTTCCACCGGCGCCGCCATAGGCTCGTCCGGTGACACCGCCCATCGCGTTGCCCGCGGCCAACAAACCCGGGATGGGCTCGCCGCTGACGTGCAGGACGCGGCCGTCGGGGTCGGTACGCGGACCGCCCTTGGTGCCCATCGCACCGATGCACACCGGAACCGCGTAGTACGGGGCGGTGTCGATCGGGCCGAGGGTCTTGCCGGCAGGCGTGGTGGCGTTTTCGTCACCCCAGTAACCGTCGTATGCGCTGCAACCGCGCCCGAAGTCCGGATCGGCCCCGGCGGCCACGTGGCGGTTCCAGTACTCGACGGTGCGGGTGAGGCCGGCGGCGTCAATGCCGGTCTTGCCGGCCAACTCGACGAGATCCGCTGACTCGCAGAACCAGTCCGGAACCGGTTCTCCGGGAGCAACGCCCAGGAATCCGTAGCGCTGCAGGTGAACCGAGTCGAAGACCATCCATCCGCGGTCGTTGACGTAACCCCCGCGGGGGTCCAGGTATTGGAACGCGCCGGCCATCGAGTTGTAGTCGGACGCCTCGTTGACGAACCGCCGCCCCGCGGCATTGACGATGATGCTCCGCGGGCGGGTTCGCTCCAGACGCACGCTGCGGCTGCGGGGCTGCCCGTCGATGGTGTCGCCCGGGAGCTGCACGATCGGCACCCACCAGGCTTCCCCCATGTTGGCCAGGTCCGCGCCGTGTGCCATCGCCATGCGTAACCCGTCCCCGGTGTTGTACGGCGGAGAGACCGCGCCATGCATCGGGCCGCGCAGAAAGGCTTGCACCAGAACGGGATCCCACTCGAAGCCGCCGGTGCCCAGGATGACCCCGTGACGGGCGCGGACGCGGATGGTTTCTGCGCGCAAGGCGACCTGGACCCCGGTGATCTCCCCGCCTTCGGCGATCAGCTGCTCGGCACGTGCGTTCGTGTGGACCGTCGCCCCGGTGTCCAGCAAGCTGTCGAGCAGGCCGGCAATCAGTGCGGCACCGGCGACGCAGAGGTTCCCTTGTTGGTCATCCGCCGCCGCGTGCAGGCGGGCCCGGGTTTCGGCGTCGAAACCGACGTTGGAAAAGTCGGCGGGGAACGCCGTGATCCGGGTGGCCCACTCGCCCAAGCGATCGAGGTCGTAGGGGGCGGGAATGAGCGATCTGCCGCCACCGGGTTGTCCGCCCGGCAACTCGGGCCGGTAGTCGGGGAAGCCGGTCGCGATCTCGAAGCGCACGCCGCTGTGGGCTTCGACGAAGTCCAGCATCGCCGGGCCGGTCCGCACGAAGGTCTCGACCATCTCTTCGTCCATCGCGCCGAGGGACTGCGCACGCAGGTATCGCAACGCATCCGCCGTCGTCAATTCGCCGCCGGGAGAACGGTTGTGGGCGGGAATCCACACGACGCCACCCGAGACCGCGGTGGTACCGCCGACGGTCGAGGCCTTTTCGAAGACCTCCACGGAAGCACCGGCGACCGCTGCCGTGAGTGCGGCTGTCAGTCCGGCGCCGCCGGTGCCGAGTACGACGACGTCGACTTCATGGTCCCATGACATGGACGGTTATCCCTTCAGCTCAACAGCTCGGACAACTGCTTTGCGGCCGTGACGACCGAGTCTTTCCCACGCATGACGACGTCTTCTCGGTGCGAGATGAGGTTGATGCAGGTGGGCGGGGACGGTGGCGGGCGATGGACCGGCACGGCCAAACCGTAGGTGTTCGGTTCGATCTCCGCGTACGTCGTGACCCAGCCGCAATCGCGGGTCTGGGTCACCAGATCCCGCTCGCCCGGGCGCGGGGGCATGCTGGCGAGCAGGGCGATCCCCGCGGCGCCGCGTTCCAACGGATACCGACTGCCCTCGTGGAAGGACATTTGGTAGGCGACATGACTGGGCACGATCACCGCGATCGCCACCTGCTGGTCGCCCTCCGCTATGAGCAGCGACACCGTGGTGCCCAAGTCGTCGGCCAGCGCCCGCAGCACCGGCAAACTGACCTGGCGCACATTGCGATCGAATGACGCGCCGAGCACGGCCAGGCCCGCCGCCGGCCGATACCGCCCGTCCTGCCCTTTGGCGACCAACCGAAACTCGGCCAACGTGGATAGCAGTCGATAGGCGATGGTGCGATGCACCCCGACCTGGTCGGCGAGTTGCTGCACGGTGAGCCCGTTCGGCGAATCCGCGACCATCTGCAGCGCGGCCAGCCCCCGGGCCAGCGTCTGGGAACCCGTTCCCGAACCAGTCACAGCCTTGACAGACCCCCATGCGAGAGCGTAGCCCTATATATAACGCACATCAGCGTGCGATATTAGCACACCCGGTAGGCGAAAAACGAGGACAATATTTCCCCGGCTATGAGAGGGACCGTGGCGGAATTCGAGAGCATATGGAGCGATCTCCAGGGTGTCGCGTTTTCCCAGGGCTACCTCCACGCCGGGGGAGTGCGGACCCGTTACCTGCGGGCCGGTGAATCCGGCAAGCCCGTGCTGGTGTTCTTGCACGGCTCGGGCGGCCATGCCGAGGCTTACGTCCGGAACTTGGCGGCGCACGCGGAGCATTTCTGGACCTGGTCCATCGACATGCTGGGCCACGGCTACACCGACAAGCCGGGTCACCCGTTGGACGTCGGCCACTACGTCGACCACCTGATGGCGGTCCTGGGCGCGATCGGAGTCGATCGCGCCTGCCTGAGCGGTGAATCGCTGGGCGGCTGGGTGGCGGCCCGCGCCGCTATCGACCACCCGGACGTCGTTGACCGACTGGTCCTCAACACCGCCGGCGGCTCCCAGGCCGATCCGGTGGTGATGAAGCGGATCATCACGTTGTCCATGGCGGCCGCTGAGGACCCGACATGGGAGACCGTTCAAGCGCGGATCAAATGGCTGATGGCCGACAAGTCAAAGGATTACGACGATCTGGTCGCCAGCAGGCAACGGGTCTATCGCCAACCCGGATTCGTCGACGCCATGCGCGACATCATGGCGCTGCAGGATCCCGAGATCCGGGCCCGCAACATCATCGGGCCGGATGACTACGACAAGATCACCGCGCCGACGCTGGTGCTGTGGACCAGTGACGATCCCACCGCCGACGTGACCGAAGGGCGCCGCATCGCGTCGATGATCCCCAACGCGCGCTTCGAACTGATGCCCGGTTGCGGTCATTGGCCGCAGTACGAGGACGCCAAGACCTTCAACCGCCTGCATCTCGACTTCCTGCTGGGCCGGTGATGGTCGCGGCCGGGCAAGACGCAGCACAGGTTGATGTCGACGTTCTCGTCGTCGGCGCCGGCCCGGTCGGCTTGACTCTGGCGAACATCCTTGGCCTGCAGGGCGTGAGCACCCTGGTGGTCGACGAGCGCGACGCGCTGATCGACTACCCGCGCGGGGTTGGGCTGGACGACGAGGCGCTGCGCACCTTCCAGTCGATCGGCCTGGTCGACCGCATCCTGCCGCACACCGTGCCCAACCAGATCCTGCGTTTCGTCGACGCCAAGCGCCGGGTGCTGGCCGAAATGGCCCCCCCCGACGCGCGTTTCGGGTGGCCCAAGCGAAACGGCTTCGTCCAACCGCTCGTCGACGCTGAATTGCTGGCCGGCCTGCAGCGCTTCGAGCACGTCGAGGTGCGGTGGGAACGGCCGATGACGGCATGCCGGCAGGACGACGACGCGGTCACCGTCGAGCTCGGTGGCGATCACGAGACAACCAGTCTGCGAGCACGGTACGTCGTCGGGTGCGACGGTGGACGCAGCATCACGCGACGCATGATGGGCGTGTCCTTCGACGGGACGACGTCGTCGACACGCTGGCTGGTGGTCGACGTCGCCAACGATCCGCTCGGCCACCCGAACAGCGAGGTGGGCGCCGACCCCGAACGTCCGTATGCCTCGATCTCGATCGCGCACGGGATACGGCGGTTCGAGTTCATGATTCACAACCACGAGTCCGACGAGCAGGCGCAGGACCCGGCGTTTCTGAGGCAGATGCTGGCGCGGATGGTGCCGCACCCTGACCGGGTCGACGTGATCCGGCGGCGGGTCTACACCCATCACTCACGCATAGCCGGCGCTTTCCGCGCCGGCCGACTGCTGCTCGCCGGAGATGCGGCGCACCTGATGCCGGTGTGGCAGGGCCAGGGCTACAACAGCGGCATTCGGGACGCGTTCAACCTGGGGTGGAAGCTCGCGGCGGTGGTGCGCGGCCTGGCCGACGAGAAGTTGCTGGACACCTATGACGTCGAGCGCCGCAGACACGCGCGGGCGATGATCGACCTTTCCACCATGGTCGGCCGCGCCATTTCGCCGACCAACCGTCGGGTGGCCGGCGCGCGAGACCTCCTGGTGCGGTCCGCGTCGATTGTGCCGACGCTCAAGCGGTACGTGCTGGAGATGCGGTTCAAGCCGATGCCGCGCTACGAGCAGGGGGCCGTGGTGCACGAGGCAGCTCCCCGAAAGACCGGCCGCGCCGACTCGCCGGTCGGCACCTTGTTCGTCCAGCCGCGGGTCGATACCCGCAGCCAACAGGATGTTCTGCTCGACGACGTACTGGGCAACTGGTTCGCCGTGGTGTGCTGGAACAACAACCCGCGCGCAATCCTCGGCGACATAGCGTTCAAGAGCTGGGAAGCCCTGGGGGCGCGCTTTTTTGCCCTGCGCCCCGCGACCCAGTTGCACTGGGCAGGTCACGACGACCCCGACGTCGTGATCGTGGGCGACCGCCACGGTGGGCTCAAGTCCTGGTTCGACACCCATCAGGAATCGGTGCTATTCCTTCGTCCGGATCGGTGCATCGCGGGTGCGTGTATCGCTCAGCGAGCACCCGAGTTGAGCGCCTCGCTGCTGGACGTGCTCACCCTCACGCCGGGAGGGGGTGATCGCCAAAGTGGCACTGGCTCTGTGCTGTATGTCGCACAGCCCGCTGCTGAACCTTCCGGGGCCGTCGCAGGACCTGCTTGACGACATTGAAGGCGCGATCGCCCGGGCGCGAGAGTTCGTTGAGGACTACCAACCCGACCTCGTCGTGACCTTTTCCCCGGATCACTACAACGGGTTCTTCTACAAGGTGATGCCGCAGTTCTGCATCGGCACGAGCGCCAACGGCGTCGGTGATTACGGCACCTACGCCGGTCCCCTCGACGTGCCGGAAGACCTTGCGAACGACTGCGCCAGGGCGGTCCTGGGCGCAGGGGTCGATGTAGCGGTGTCGGTCAGCATGGACGTTGACCATGGCACCGTCCAACCGCTCGAAAAGCTCTTCGGCGACGCCACCGCGCGCCCTGTCATACCGATCTTCGTCAATGCGGTCGCCGTGCCGTTGGGGCCGTTGCACCGGTGCCGGGCGCTCGGCGCCGCGGTGGGCAACTACCTGGCCGGCCTGGACAAGCGGGTACTGGTCCTGGGATCCGGGGGGCTGTCCCATAGTCCGCCGGTGCCGACGCTGGCGAGTGCGCCCCCGCCGGTGCTCGAACGGATCGTGCACGGACAGCCGATGACGCCGCAGCAGCGGGAATCCCGGCAAGTGGCTGTGATCGACGCGGCCAAAAGCTTCGCCGCCGGCGTGGGTGCGCTGCAACCGCTCAACCCTGAGTGGGACCGTCGCTTCCTCGAGATCATCGACGGCGGAAGGCTTTCCGAGCTCGATAAATGGTCGAACTCTTTCGTCGTCCACGAAGGCGGCAGCTCCGCGCAGGAGATCAGAACGTGGGTGGCTGCGTTCGCTGCCCTGGCGGCCGCCGGTCCGTATCAGACGACAATGCGCTACTACAAACCGGCCCCCGACCTCATTGCCGGTTTCGCCATCAGAACGGCCGTGCCGAAATGACTTCTTCGGTTTCAACCACCTCCGGCGTTTTCGACCATGTCGCGGACGTGCTTGTCGTCGGATCCGGCGGGGGCGGCATGACGGCAGCCCTGACCGCCCACGCTGCCGGACTGGACGTGCTAGTGGTGGAGAAGTCTTCCCACTTCGGCGGTTCGACCGCACTTTCCGGTGGCGGCATCTGGGTGCCGGGCGCCCCGGCGCAGCGCCGGGAGGGCTACGCACCACCGCCCGAAGGGGTGGTCGAGTACATGCGGCAGGTCACCGAAGGCCTGGTCAGCGAAGCCCGGATACGGCAGTATGTCGACTCCGCGCCGCAGATGCTCGAGTTCCTGGAGAACCTCTCGCGATGGTTCAAGTTCGTCTGGAAGCCCGGTTATGCCGATTACTACCCGGAGTTGCCCGGCGGCTCCGAGTTGGGCAGCACCATTAATGTGCCACCTATCGACCTGCGCAAGCTGGGGCCCGACGAGCAGAAACTGCTCAAGCCGTTGGCGCTCGCTCCCAGAGGAATCTGGTTGGGCCCCAAGGAGCTTCGGACCTTCTACCGGATCAGGCAGTCATGGGCCGGCAAGGGCGTGCTGCTGAAACTCATTTCGCGGATGATCAGGGCCCGAGTGTTCGGCGAGAGGATGGCGGCGATCGGGCAGTCGCTGGCCGCCAGGCTCAGGCTCGCGATGAGGGAACGCGGCATCCCGGTATGGCTGGACTCACCGATGGTCGAGTTGCTCACCGACGCCGACGGCGCGGTGACCGGTGTGGTGCTGGAAAGAAACGGCGGCACCCAACGGGTCGGCGCGCGGCGGGGAGTGATCCTGGCGTCCGGCGGATTCGACCACGACCTCGCCTGGCGCAAAGAGCAACTGCCGGTCATCGAGCAGGATTGGAGCTTCGGCAATCCGGCCGCCATGGGGGACGGTATCCGCGCCGGGGAAAAGGTAGGCGCCGCGACCCTGTTGCTCGATGAGGCCTGGTGGTTCCCGGCGATCCAATGGCCGGAGGGCCGAATGCAATTCATGCTCAACGAACGGATGATGCCGGCGCAGTTCATCGTCAACGGGGACGGAAGGCGCTTCATCAACGAGGCGGCGCCGTACATGGACTTCGGTCACGCCATGATCGACGGGCAGAAATCGGGAGTGACCCACATCCCGTGCTGGCTCATCACCGACCAGCGGTCGTGGAATCGCTACGTCATCGGCGGCCATCTGCCGATACCGAAAATCCCCGGCGCGCCGGTACCGACTGGACGTAAGGTTCCTGCTGCCTGGCTGGAATCCGGCGTGGTCAAAGCGGCGATGACGTGGGACGAAATGGCGGTGAAGATAGGGGTACCGGCACGTCAACTTTCCGAGACCGCGAGCCGCTTCAACGAACTCGCGCACAAGGGGCACGACGACGATTTCAACCGCGGCGACAGCGTCTACGACAACTACTACGGTGACCCGACATTGCCAAACCCTAATCTGTATCCACTGGGCAAACCGCCCTACTACGCGTTCCGAATCGTTCTCGGCGACCTCGGGACATCGGGTGGCCTCAGTGTCGACGAACACGCCCGCGTGCTGCGAAGCGACGGCACCGTAGTGCGCGGGCTGTACGCGGTGGGCAACACCTCAGCCCCGGTCATGGGCCGCAGCTATGCGGGCGCCGGGGCGACCATCGGCCCAGCCATGACCTTCGGCTACGTCGCAGCCAAACATCTTGCAGCCCAACCCGACTACCAGACCCTCTAACTCTCACGAGAGGTAACGATGAAAATTTCACTGTTCTACGAGTTCCCCCTGCCCCGGCCTTGGGCGCCCGACGACGAGCGGACCTTGTTCCAAGACGGCATGGACGAGATCGAGGCCGCAGACAAGGCCGGATTCTCCACCGTCTGGCTCACCGAGCACCACTTCCTGGAGGAGTACTGTCATTCCACGGCGCCGGAGATCATCT
This sequence comes from Mycobacterium sp., assembly GCA_031292665.1. Taxonomy (GTDB): domain Bacteria; phylum Actinomycetota; class Actinomycetes; order Mycobacteriales; family Mycobacteriaceae; genus Mycobacterium. The sequence continues at coordinate 9,309 of JARLGR010000212.1, forward strand.
TGGCCGCGGCCAGCCAGCGAACCAAGAACATCCGCTTGGGATTCGGCATCATGCACCTACTGCCGTCGGTCAATCACGCCGCCCGGGCGGCCGAACGGGTCGCCACCATCGACCTACTCTCCAACGGCCGCGTCGAGTTCGGCACCGGGGAAGGATCCTCTATCGGTGAGCTCGGCGGATTCGAAGTCGACCCCGCCGACAAGCGCGCACAGTGGGAAGAGTCCCTCGAGGTCGCGATCCGGTGCATGACCGAAGAGCCGTTCACGGGCTTTGATGGTGAGTACTACAAGATGCCGCCCCGCAACGTCGTTCCCAAGCCGCTGCAAAAGCCGCATCCGCCGGTCTGGGTCGCCTGCACGCGACCGGCCAGCGTGCAGATGGCCGCCCAAAAATGCATTGGCGCTCTGAGTTTCGCCTACACCGGGCCCGGACCGCTCACCGAACGGGTTAACGGCTACTACAAAGAATTCGAAGAGAGCGGTGTTCCAGTCACGCCGCGGATCAACCCGAACATCCTGGCCGTCGGCGGCGATCTGTCGATGATGGTCGCCAAATCCGACGAGCAGGCAGTCGAGCGCCTCGGAAAGGGTGGCGGATTCTTCTCGTTCGGAATCATGCACTACTACCTGACCGGGCAGCACACCCCTGGGCGGACCGGAGTGTGGAAGCGCTATCTGGAAGAGGTCGACAAGGACCCGACGCTGGCCTATGGCCCGGGACGCGGCGCGATCGGATCGCCGGCCACCGTGCGCGAATTCCTGCGTGGCTACGAAGAAAGCGGGGTCGACGAACTGATTCTGCTGCTCAATCCGCGTTGCCACGAGGGCACCATGGAATCCATCGAACTGATGGGTAAACAGGTGCTTCCCGAATTCATCGAGCGCGACGCAAAGGCACTGGCCGACAAAGCCAAGCGGCTCGAGCCGACCATCGAGAGGGTCGAGGCGCGCCGTCCGGATTCGACCGCACCGCAATTCGACGAGAACTACTCCTACGGCGGACTGCCCACCGGCCGCGACAAGTTCACCGCCACCGAGATCCCCGAGGCCATGGCGGAAATGAACCAGGGCCGAGTCGAGGCGGCGCGGCGTCTCAAGGAGCAGGCTCAGTGATCGCCGGAAGTCCGTAGATCTCTTGGGAAAAGCGGTGGTAGGACTCGATGAGCTGTGGCGTTACGACGGGCGCCGCGCGGTGGTGACCGGATGCGCGTCGGGCATCGGTGAGCACGTGGTACGCCAGCTCACCGGGCTCGGTGCCGACGTCGTCGGGCTCGACAAGCGCCGGCCGGCCTTCGAGCCTGCGGAGTTCCACGAGGTCGACCTCGCCGACCCGGCCTCGATCGAGTCCGCGGTCGTGGCTGTCGGCGGGCGGGTCGACGCGTTGTTCAATGTCGCCGGTGTCTCGTCGGGTATCGGCAACCCGCCGCGCGTCGTTACGATCAACTTCCTGGGCATGCGGCATTTCACCGAGGGGCTGATTCCCAAAATGGCCAGGGGTTCGGCGATCGTGAGCGTGTCCTCGCTGGCGGCGGCCGGCTTCCGCGACCATCTAAGGTCGGTGGCGCCGTTGCTGCACACCGCCTCGATGCGTGAGGGGATCGAGTGGTGCCATAGCCATCCCGACCAGCTGGCCGGAGGCGGGTACGAACTGTCCAAGGAAGCGATCATCCTGTACACGATGCAAAGTGCCGCCCGTCTCGGCGTGCGCGGCATTCGAATCAACTGCACCGGTCCGGGAGTCACTGAAACACCGATCCTCGACCAGCTGCGGACGGCCTATGGGCAAAGTTTCCTCGACGCCATACCGAAGCCGTTGGGTCGGGTCTCCGATCCCGCCGAGCAGGCTTCGGTGCTGCTCTTCCTGAATAGTCGCGCGGCCAGCTATATTTCGGGTCAGGTCGTGTGGGTCGACGGTGGAAACGTCGGTGCCGCGATCGCCCGTGAGCTCGAGGAAGGAGCCCCGTGGCCAGCCTGACCGACTTTCACCGGATTGCTCGCGACGTGTGCAACTGGGGGCGGTGGGGAGCTGACGACGAGCTCGGCACGCTGAACTTCATCACCTCCGACAAAGTGGCCCAAGCCGCCGGCTTGGTGCGCCACGGCAAAATATTTCCGCTCGGCGTGGACTTTGGCTCCTCGGGACCGCAGGGCGAGTTCGGATTTCGGCACAACCCCATACACGTGATGACCGTGGACGGTGGCGATGCGAACACCCTGGCGCAGTACGGGCCCACGTGGACGCAAAACCCGACGGCGCAGCAGATCGGTGGCTACCTGGTCGACAACCCATTCCGCTTCAACGACGACATGATCATCATGCCGTTACAGGCGGCCAGCCAGTGGGATGCGCTGTCTCACGTCTACTACGAAGACAAGCTGTACAACGGCTTCCCGGCCGGCTCGGTGACCAGCCTGGGTGCGTACCACTGCGGTATCGAGAAAGTTGACGTCAAGGGCATCGTCTCGCGCGGTGTGCTGCTCGACCTGGTTCGCTATCGTGGCGCGGAAGTCTTCTTGGAACAGGGAAATCCGATCACTCCGGAAGAACTCGATGACGTCGTCCGCGCGCAGGGCGTGACGGTCGGACGTGGCGACATCGTGCTGATCCGGACCGGCTGGTGGACAAGGTTTCTGCAGACCGGAGACAAGACCGAACCCTATTCCGGGCTGGACTGGCGTTGCGCGTCGTGGCTACACGATCACGAGATCGCAGCGGTCGCCGCTGACAACCTTCAGGTCGAGGACCTGGTCTCCGGTGTCGAGGGCGTGTTTTTGCCCCTGCACCTGCTGTGCCTGCGCGACATGGGAATGATCTTCGGCGAGTACTGGGACCTGACCGCGCTGGCAGCCGATTGCGCCGCCGACGGCGTCTACGAGTTCCAACTTGTCGCGCCGCCCCTGAGATTCGTTGGCGCCGTGGGCTCACCGGTGAATCCGATCGCGATGAAATAGAAAAGGCGGGCGATGGAGATCCGTCGTAAGACGATACCGATCGACGGCCTGGTCACCAGTTATCTGGAAGCGGGCGCGGGTGACGCGGTCGTCCTGCTGCACGGCGGCGAATTCGGCGGCAGCGCCGAGCTGGGCTGGGAGCGCAACATCGCCGCCCTCGCCGCCCACTACCGGGTGCTGGCACCGGACCAGCTGGGATTCGGGCAATCGGCGAAGGTCATCGACTTCGTCGACGGGCGCGGGATGCGGATCAGACACGCGGCGCGCTTTTGTGAAGTGCTTGGCATTGACGCGGCGCATTTTGTCGGTAATTCCATGGGCGCCATCAATCTGCTCACCGACGCCACGTCCGATGCACCCCTGCTCCCGATCCGCAGCCTGGTGGTCATCTGCGGGGGCGGCGAGATCCAGCAGAACCGGCACTTCGAGGCGCTGCAGCAATACGACGCAACCCTGCCGGCGATGCGGCGCATTGTCGAGGCGCTGTTCCACGACCCAGCGTTTCCGGCCGACGACGACTACGTGCGGCGGCGCTACGAGTCCAGCACCGCGCCGGGCGCGTGGGAAGCTTTGGCAGCGGCGCGATTTCGGCGCCCCGGTGCCGCAGCCTCCGCCGCCGCGTCGAGCGCCCGACGGTACGAACGCATTCACGTCCCTACCCTCGTCGTCGAAGGCGGGGACGATAAACTCCTACCGCCCGGCTGGGCCGGCCAGATCGCCAGGCAGATCGGCGGCGCCCGCTCGATGGTGGTCGGCGACGCCGGACACTGCCCGCAGATCGAGCAGTCCGCGGCGGTCAACGACCTGCTGCTGGACTTCTTGGCAGGAGCCGGTCAGAAGACGTAGTTGAGCAGGGTCTGCATCCCGGCGAACTGATGGCAAGTGTTGTGGCAGTGCATGACCCACGTGCCGGGATTGTCGGCGACGAGGACGGCGTCGATATTCTGTTTGGGCAGCACGATCACGGTGTCCTTGCGGGCGCCGGGGTTGCCGTCGGCGTTGATCAGCTGGAATGTGTTTCCGTGTAGGTGAATTGGGGCTTTCTCGGCGGCGGCGATGGCAGCGGACATTTGGGCACTCGCGGAGGGTGAGGGTTTTCGTTTGGCTGCACGCCGCCAGCGCAAATCCACCGGCCGCTGCAATGACCCCCCTGGTGAGCTGTGTTCCATCCAGGGGGACGCCCGCTACGGGTGGCACTGGCATCGACCGCTCCTCGTCTTCTCGTTGGGGTCATGATGGTGCCGCCGCTGATGATTAGGGCGAACCGCTCCGCTAGGAACCCGGACCGCTGCAAACGCTATCAGCCGAAGACGCCGCCGGCGCGCCTCTCGGCGCCGACGCGGCGTACCCCTAAAGGGCACGAAGCCCCAGCCCGCGGTCGCGCTCAAATCAACTGCTTGACTTAAGACGTGCGGCGCCGATTAACTCGTGTGGTGAGCGATCTTGTCGGCAAAGTGGCCATCGTTACCGGCGGCGCGTCGGGCATCGGCCGTGCCACGGTGGAGCGGTTCGTGGCCGAGGGCGCGCGGGTTGTCATAGCCGACGTCCAGCCGGACAGCGGGGCAGAGCTGTCCGCCGCCCTGGGCCCCGACACCTTCTTCCATCGGACGGATGTCTCGGATCCCGAACAGGTCGGGGCGCTGGTGACGATCGCCGTCGAACGATTTGGCGGTCTGCACGTGATGGTCAACAACGCCGGCGTCTCGGGCACCATGCACCGGCGGTTCCTGGACGACGATCTGGCCGATTTCGACCGCGTCATGCGGGTCAACGTCCTGGGCGTGATGGCGGGTACCCGAGATGCCGCTCGGCACATGGCCACCAATGGCGGGGGATCGATCATCAACATGACCTCGATCGGCGGAATTCAGGCCGGCGGCGGGGTGATGACGTACCGGGCGTCCAAGGCGGCGGTCATTCAGTTCACCAAATCCGCCGCAATTGAATTGGCGCACTACGAGATTCGGGTCAACGCCATTGCTCCGGGCAACATCCCCACGCCTTTCGTGGCGTCCTCCGCTTCCCACATGGATCGGGAGCAGATCGAGCGGTACGAGGCGAAGATCCGCGAGACGATGCGCGCCGACCGGCCGCTGAAACGCGAAGGCACACCCCACGACGTCGCCGAGGCGGCGCTTTATTTCGCCGGCGAGCGATCGAGGTACGTCACCGGAACGGTGCTGCCGGTGGACGGTGGGGTGGTCGCGGGCAAGCCGATCCGTCGCCGGAGTGAGTCACGGCAGAGTGACTGACGAGGCCCGTTCGGGCCTCGTCCGCGGGATGGCCCGGCGCGTGGGCTCGGGCGAGGGACCTTTGTCACCCGTCTGCTTTCGGGCAACCCCTTCCCTATGATTTAAATCAATCGCTTGACTTAATCTCCTCTGCGCGGTTGACTGGCGAAATGACCGCAGCCGGCAGGGCCGTTCGCACCGAGCGGGCCAGCTCCACCCAAGAGGCGATCCTGGTGGCTGCCGAGCGGCTCTACGCGGAGCACGGCATGTTCGCCGTATCGAACCGCCAGGTCAGCGAGGCCGCCGGGCAGGGCAACAACGCGGCGGTGGGCTACCACTTCGGCACCAAAGCCGACCTGGTGCGCGCCATCGAGGAGAAGCATCGTTGGCCCGTCGAGCAGCTTCGCGAGCAGATGGTGGCCGAGTTGCTGAAGTCGGGTCGCCAAACAGGACAAGCCCCCACTTTGCGCGACTGGGTCGCCTGCTTGGTCCGCCCCCTCACCGACCACCTGGAGCACCTGGGCAATCCCACGTGGTATGCGCGATTCGCGGCGCAGGCGATGACCGATCCGGCCTACTACAACATCGTCGTCAAGGGTGCCCTCAGCTCGCCTTCGCTGGTTCAGGTTGTCGAGGGCGTTAACCGGTGCCTGCCCGACCTGCCGGCCGAAGTGCACTTCGAACGCAACATTATGGCCCGCAACCTCTTAATGCATACCTGCGCCGATCGCGAACGTGCGCTCGCGGCAGGCGCATCGCTGTCCCACCGTTCCTGGCGGGCTGCCGCATCCGGCCTCATCGACGCTGTCGTGGGCCTGTGGTTGGCGCCCGTGACGCCGAACGAGTAGAGGGTCCGCAGATGAAAGTGACTGTCGACCAGAATGTTTGCGCATCGTCGGGGAACTGCGTCCTGAATGCGCCCGAGGTGTTCGACCAGCGCGACGAGGACGGCGTCGTCGTCTTGCTCAATCCGAATCCACCGCCCGAGCAGGCCGAGGGCGCGCGGCGGGCAGCCGCGGCGTGCCCAGCGCTGGCCATTCACATCGAGGGATGAAATGTCGGAAGCACTGACCAGCACCGAAGTTTCGGCGACCAAGGCGGCCCCCGGGATTCCGGAGTATCCGATGCCCAGGCGAGCGAGCTGTCCATTCGCCCCGCCACCGGATGTCATGTCACTGGCCGCGGCCGCGCCGCTGAGCAGAGTCCGGATCTGGGACGGCAGCACGCCGTGGCTGGTGACGGGCTACGAGCAAGTGCGAGAGCTGTTCTCGGACTCGCGGGTCAGTGTGGACGACCGCCTGCCCGGTTTTCCGCACTGGAACGAGGGCATGTTATCCACGGTGCACAAACGTCCGCGATCGGTATTCACCGCCGATGGTGAAGAGCACACCCGTTTCCGGCGTATGTTGTCGAAGCCCTTCACGTTCAAGCGAGTAGAAGGCCTGCGGCCCGCCATCCAGCAGATCACCGACGACCACATCGACAAGATGCTGGCCGGGCCGCAGCCCGCGGACCTTGTCGCCGCCATCGCACTGCCGGTTCCGTCGCTGGTGATCAGCCAGTTGCTCGGGGTGCCGTACGAAGACGCCGAGATGTTCCAGCACCACGCCACCGTCGGGCTCGCCCGCTATGCGACGGGTGAGGACACCGTTAAAGGCGCCATGAGCCTGAACAAATACCTTGCCCGGCTGGTCGAAGCCAAGTTGGAAAACCCTTCCGAGGACGCCGTGTCCGACCTGGCCGAACGGGTCAAGGCCGGCGAGCTCAGCGTGAAGGAGGCCGCGCAGCTGGGCACCGGGCTGCTGATCGCCGGCCACGAGACGACCGCGAACATGATCGGGCTCGGAGTGCTCGCGCTGCTGGTAAACCCGGATCAGCTGGCGGTTCTGCGAGACGCCGACGATCCCAAGATCATTGCCAGCGCCGTCGAGGAATTGCTGCGCTACCTCAGCATCATCCAGAACGGCCAGCGCCGAGTGGCGCTCGAAGACATTCACATCGCCGGAGAGACCATCCGCGCCGGCGAGGGCATCATCATCGACCTCGCACCGGCGAACTGGGATCCGCAGGCCTTCGCCGAGCCGGACCGCCTATACCTGCATCGCTCGGGCGCCGACCGCAACGTCGCCTTCGGTTACGGCCGGCATCAGTGTGTGGGACAACAACTTGCGCGTGCTGAATTGCAAATCGTCTTCCACACCCTGTTCCGTCGCGTCCCGACGCTGGAGCTGGCCATCCCCCTCGAGGAGGTGCCGTTCAAGCACGACCGCCTCGCCTACGGCGTCTACGAACTTCCAGTGAAGTGGTAGGCCCCGGTAACCCGCCAATTTGAAGAAAATGCCGATCCGAATGGAGGGTCAATGATGACTCAGACAAGCACCGTTTCGCTCTACCCACCCGGAGGCTTCGGCGCGCCGAAGGACCGACGCGGGCACGCCGTCGGCAGCAAGGTGGGCCTGCCGGAAGGCACCGTGGTCTTCTCCGCCGACAACCACATCTCCCTGGCGGACGACATCTTCTACCAACGCTTCCCGGACGACCTCAAGGAGAAGGCGCCGCGGATCTGGTACGAGGACGGCGCCTATCAAGTCGGGCGTAAGGGTCAGTCCTTCCTACCGGGCGACTTCAGCGCGGTGCTGATGCAGTACGACGACCTGCCCGGGGCCGCAAGCACCAACATCGAGGCCCGGATCCAGGAGTTGCGCGAGGACGGCGTCGACAAAGAACTGGCATTCCCCAACGCGGTGCTCGCGCTGTTCCATTACCCGGACAAGAAACTTCGCGAACTCACCTTCCGGATCTACAACGAGTACATCGCCGACATCCAGGAGCGCTCGGGTGGCCACTTCTACGGTGCCGGGCTGATCAACTGGTGGGACCCCGCGGGCACCAGGCGCACGTTGGAAGAGCTGAAATCGTTGGGGCTCAAGACCTTCCTGATGCCGCTGAACCCCGGTAAGGACGACGACGGCAATCCGATCGACTACGCGAGCAGGTCGATGAGCGCCGTGTGGGACGAGATCGAAGCCTCCGGCCTTCCGGTCGCACACCACATCGGCGAAACGCCGCCGAAGAGCCCGTGTGAGTTCAACAGCGTGGTCGTCGGGATGATGATCAACGTCGACGGATTCCGGGAGACGTTCTCCAAGTACATCTTCAGTGGCATCCTCGACGAGCATCCGGGACTGCGGATCGGTTGGTTCGAGGGCGGGATCGCCTGGGTGCCGTGGGCGCTGCAAGACGCCGAGCACCTGGTGGCCTCGTATCAGCACATGTTCAACCGGCCGCTGGAGCACGACGTGCGGTACTACTGGGACAACCACATGAGCGCTTCGTTCATGGTCGACCCGTTAGGTTTGCAGCTGATCGACCAAATCGGCGTGGACAAGGTCATGTGGTCGAGCGACTATCCTCACAACGAAAGCACATTCGGGTATTCGGAGAAATCGCTGGCCGCGGTCGTCGACGCCGTCGGCCCGGAGAACGCGGCGAAGATCGTCAGCGGCAACATCACGAAATTCCTGGGGCTGTAGTGGTGACGGTCGCCCCTGCCTGCACCGGGTTGGTGATTCCCGAAACACCCGACCTGACCCGCATGCGCCGCGAGACCGGGGCGCGGCTGCGTTCGGCGATGGCCGAACGCGGTGTCGACGCGCTGATCCTGCTCGGCAACAGCGCCGTGGTCTACGCCACCGGGACCAGTTGGCCGCTCGGCGACGCCGGCCTCTCCTACGTCGAGCGGCCGGTTGCTGTAGTGGTCGCCGAAGACGAGTGGCCGCACCTGTTCCTGCCATTTCGTGAGGGCGCATCCTACGAGTCGGAGTTGCCCGCGGATCACCTGCACGGTCCGGTCTATCTCGAATTCGACGAAGGGGTGGCCAACTTCGCTCGGCAACTGGCCGAGCTGGTACCGGCCGGCGCGGTGCTAGCCGTCGACGAGTGCACCGGTGCCATGTCCCGGGCGGCGACATCGTTGTTTCCCGTCGGCGCCCCCGCCGATGCGTCAGCGATCGTCAGCGCCGCCAAGGTGGTCAAGACCCCCGACGAACTCGCCTGCATCCGCACCGCCGTGCGGATCACCGACGAGGCGATGGTCGACGTGGACAAGGCGCTGGCCCCCGGCATCCGCCAGATCGACCTGTCCGCAAGCTTCTTGCGCCGCGCCTTCGAATTAGGCGCCACGGCAAGCATGCTCGAGCCGATCTGGCAGGTCATGCCACCCAGCAAGGCGGAAGGGGTGTGGACGACGCACGGCGACTTGGCGCTGCCGCTCCTGAGCACCGAGCGTGAATTGACCGAAGGCGACGTGCTCTGGACCGACGTCAGCATCACCTACCGCGGCTACTGCTCGGATTTCGGGCGCACCTGGATCGTGGGCCGGGAGCCGACGCCGCGACAGCAGGCGCAGTTCCAGAGATGGCAGGAGATCATGGCCGCCGTCGAGGGGGTGGCCCGGGCCGGCGCCACCGCCGGGGACCTGGGCAGGGCGGCCACCGTGGCCAACGGCGGCAGCAAGCCCTGGCTGCCCCACTTCTACCTCGGCCACGGCATCGGCGTCAACGCGGCCGAGATGCCCATGATCGGAACGGATCTCGGCCAAGAGTTCGACGACAACTTCGTCCTGCGGCCGGGCATGGTGCTGGTGCTCGAGCCGGTGGTCTGGGAGGACGGCACCGGCGGCTACCGCAGCGAAGAGGTCTTGGTGATCACCGAGGAAGGTTCGACCCGATTGACCGACTACCCCTACACCCCCTATGGCAACTGAAGTCCTGCCCGACGATCGGGCGCTGCGATCGGGGCGCCGCCAGCGCGTACTGGACCAGATGGCGGCGCACGAACTCGATGTCCTCATCCTGGGCCGTCAGGCGAACGTCCGCTATGTGACCGGCACCCCGCAGCTGTGGGTCGCCGGAACCCGGCCATTCGGCCCGTCCTGCGTGCTGGTGCGCGCGACCGGCGCCCTGCACTTGCTCAGCACCTGGGACGAAGGGGTTCCCGACGACATCCCCCGGGAGAACCTGTACGGCATCTCGTGGAACCCGGTCAACACCATGGCGGTGCTGAAACGCATCGACGGGGCGGCCACCGCCCGCCGCGTCGGAACAGACGCGCTCTCACCGGCTTTCGCCCAGCTGCTGCCGACCGCCTTTCCCAGCGCCGAGCTGGTCGACGGAGAACTGGCCATGCGTGCCGCCCGGCGCATCAAGACGGCCGAGGAAGTGGTCGCGCTGCGGGAAGCGATTGCGGTAGCCGAGTCGGGTCTGGCCGCCGGCGTTGCCGAGCTGCATCCGGGCGTGCGCGAACAAACACTGGCCGGGATCATGATGGAGGCCATGGCAGCCGGCGGGGTGAGCACCCCGTCGAATCAGGAGTTCGCCTGGGTGACTTCGCCGGCTCACCCGTGGCGACGCGCCTACGGTGATCGCGTCAAGGACGGCGACCTGGTGGCGTTCACGTCCGGAGTGCTTGCCGGTGGCTACATGGGCGAGGTGGGACGAACCTGGCCGGCGGGCGAAGTCAGCGGCGCCGCCACTTTGTACCGACGGTGGGAAGCTCTGTGGGCCAGGCTCGTTGCCGCATGCCGGCCCGGCGGCCGCGCCGGCGAACTGCTGGCCGCCTATCAGGCTGCGGGCGAGCCGCCGCCGCCGATGCCGGTGGCCCGGGGCCTCGGCATGGGTTTTGACCCCCCGGTCGTCACCCAGCGCCTGCCTCAAACGGCGGCCGACGACCGATTGGCGCCGGGCATGTTGCTGGCCGTCACGGGCTATGTGTGGGAACAGGGAGTCGGAGCGGTGTTCGGGCGTGAAGCGGTGCTGATCACGGCCGACGGACCGGAACTCCTGACCTCGAGCCCACACTGGCGGGCATGATTGCGCCATCGTCGGCCGAACCGCAACGACCGCCGCTGACCGGCTACACGGTGGTCGACCTGTCCACCGGAATCGCGGGTGCGTACTGCACGAAGCTGCTTGCCGACGGCGGCGCACACGTCATCAAGGTCGAAGCACCGGAAGGTGATCCGTTACGGCGGTGGTCGTCCTCCGGCGCAGTGATCCCGCCCGGCGGCGACGGTGCATTGTTCAGCTTTCTCGCCGGGTCGAAGCACAGCGTCGTCGTCGATCCCGAAGCCGCCGACGACGTCCGGATGCTCGAAGGGCTGCTGCAGTCGGCGGATGCGGTGGTGTGGTCCGCGGGCTCCACGCTGGCTGGGCGGCAGGGCTTGGACCCCGCGGCGATCCGCCGTGACTATCCCCACCTGACGGTCACGTCGATCACCTCGTTCGGTCTCGAGGGTCCGTGGCGCGACCGTGCCGCAACCGAATTCACGTTGCAGGCCTGGTCGGGCGGAATCGTCGGGCTGGGACGCGGGTCACCGGACCGCGCGCCCGTGTTCGTCGGCGGGCAGGTCGGCGAATATCTGGCCGGAGCCTACGCCAGTGCGGCAACCATGGCGTCGTGGTTCCGCCGAACCGATTCTGCCGCTGGTGAACTCGTCGACCTGTCGATGCTCGAGAGCCAGATCTTGTGTCTAACCTACTATCCTGTCACTTACTTCGAGATGCTCGGCAGGCCGTGGCGAGACGCGCGGCGCCTGACGGTGCCCGGCGTCGCCCGCGCCAAAGACGGGTTGGTGGACCTCGGGTGCGGGACCGCGCAGCAGTGGTTCGACCTGTGCGCGATGGTCGGCCACCCGGAGTGGATCGATGAGGAATCCCCGCTGACGATAACCGAGCAGGCCAACCTCAATGCCGAAGAGATCTTCGCATGGGTCGAGAGTAACACTGTCGATGACATCCGGGAGCTGGCAACCGCGTTCCGGATCCCCAATGCGCCCGTGGCCAACGGCGCCAACATCACATCACTTGACCACTTCCAAGAGCGGGGCTCGTTTGTCCGCAATCCGCGCGACGGCTTCCAGCAGCCGGGCCACCCGTACCGCGTGCGGCCCGCACAGCTTCGCCGGCCGCAACCGGCACCGCGGCTGGGTGAGCACACGGCACGGTATCGGGATGCCAATCTGGCCTCACGCCCGGCGCCTACGGAGACCGCGACCGCCCTACCGTTAAGCGGGATTCGGGTGTTGGACCTGACGACGTTCTGGGCCGGCCCCTGCTGCACTCACTTTTTGGCGATGCTGGGCGCCGAAGTCATCCATGTGGAATCCAGCCGCCGCCCGGACGGAACCCGACTGATCGCCGGCATACCGATCAGCGAAGACCAGTGGTGGGAGAAGTCGCCGATCTTCGCGGCGCTGAACACCAACAAAAAAGGACTGACGCTGGACCTGCAGAGCACGCGGGGTCGCGAGCTGCTGTGCCGGCTCATCGCGACGTGCGACGTGATCGCGGAAAACTTCACTCCGCGGGTGCTGGACCAGATCGGCCTGGATTTCGCGGCGGTCCAATCCATCAAGCCCGACGCAATCATGTTGCGGATGCCCGGGTTCGGACTGGACGGCCCCTGGCGGGACAACCCCGCATTCGCCTACGTCATCGAATCCGCAGCGGGCGTGAGTTGGATGACCGGCTATCCCGACCGCCCTCCCTACGAGCCCTACTCGATCGGCGATCCCAACGCGGGTATGCATGCGCTCAACGGCCTATTGCTTGCGTTGGAGCACCGCCGTCGCACCGGCCAGGGCGTGCTGGTCGAGGCGGCGATGGTCGACGCCGCGCTGAGCATTTCCGCCGAGCAGGTGATCGAGTACTCCGCGTACGGGGCACTGCTGCAACGTGCGGGCAACCGGGGCCCGACGGCGGCGCCGCAGAACCTCTACCGCAGCGCCGACATCGACGAATTCGGCAGGCTCGACAGCTGGGTGGCCATCGCGGTGGCCACCGACGACCAATGGGAACGCTTGTGCGGCGCGCTCGGGTCACCATCCTGGGCGGCCAGACCCGAACTGTCGAACGAGGCCGGACGCCGTGCGAACGAAGACGTGATCGACGAACGGCTGGCCGCGTGGTGTGAACACCGCAGCGCCGACGACATCGTCGACACCCTGTGGGACGCCGGCGTGCCCGTGGCGAAGGTCATGCAGCCCCACCGTCAAATCGAGCTGGTTCAGCTCGCATTTCGCGGCTTCTTCGAAGAAGTCGACCACCCCGTGAACGGTCGGGCTAAGCTCAGCACCGTGCCGATGAGGTTCTCCGGTGGACCGGGCCTTTTTCACAGGAGTCCCGCGCCGACCCTGGGGCAGCACAACGAGGAGCTGCTGTCCGAATTAGGCCTGACCCCGGCGGAGATCGCGGACCTGGAAGCCGACGGAGTCATCGGCCGCAGCCCTGCGATGCGTGCTTCGACCTGAACCACGATGGCAATCGATCCCTCGAACATTCTGCTGACGGGGCGCGTCGCAATCGTGACGGGTGCCGGATCGGGCATCGGTCGCGGAATTGCCGCGGGGATGGCGGCGTTCGGGGCCCGGGTCGCTATCTGGGAGCGTGACCCGCAGACCTGCACGGAGGCCGCGGAATCCATTGGTGCGCTAGGGGTCGTCACCGACGTCCGCGACGGGGCCCAGGTCGACGCGGCGCTGCAGCGCACCGTCGCCGAGTTCGGACCTGCCACGATCCTGGTGAACAACGCCGGCGGTGTGTTCTCCTCGCCGCTCCTCGAAACGAGCGAAAATGGTTGGGACGCGCTGTATAAGGCCAATCTGCGCCACGTGCTGCTGTGCACTCAGCGGGTCGCGCGTCAATTGGTGTCGTCGGGCCTTCCGGGCAGCGTGATCTCGCTGACGTCGATCGAAGGTGTCCGTGCCGCGCCCGGCTATGCGGCGTACGCCGCGGCGAAGGCGGGCGTCATCAACTACACGAAGACCGCGGCGCTGGAACTGGCGCCCTACGGGATTCGGGTCAACGCCATAGCGCCCGATATCACGCTCACCGAGGGGCTGGCACGGCTCGGCGGTGACGCCCCGCTGACTCACCTGGGCAGCATCGTGCCGCTGGGACGTCCCGGCCATGTCGACGAAATCGCCGGCACGGCGGTGTTTCTGGCCTCCGACATGTCGGCCTACCTGACGGGGCAGACGCTACACGTCGACGGCGGCACGCACGCCGCCGGCGGGTGGTATCGCGACCCCCAGACGCAGGACTACCGCCTGGGGCCACCGGCTCAGTGAGTCCAGCCCTCGGCGGCCTGTTCGTCGAACGCGCTGTCAATGCGCTCAAACCTGCGGCGGACCGAGGCTCGTGCGGCCCGGTGCGGCAGGATGTACAGACGGTTGGCCAGTATCGCATCTGCCGTCAGCCGGGCCACGTCGTCAACGCCCACGCCCTCGTCCTGCGTCGGGAGGTCGGAAACCCCCTCGGGCGCGGACGCCAGTCCGTAGTCCGCGCCGCGGATGCGCTCCGAGTTGGAGACCAGCTTGGTCTCGACGACCATCGGGCACAGCACCGACACTCCGATGCCGTTGGGCTTGCCTTCCCGGGCGAGCGTTTCGGCGAGCCCGACGACCCCGTACTTGGCGACGCCGTAAGCCCCGAGGCCGGCGTTGGGCACCAGGCCCGCGAAGGAAGCGGTGAAGGCGATGTGCCCGCCCGTGCCCTGTTCGAGCAACTTCGGCAAGAACGCCTCGACGGCGTGGATGGAACCCCATAGGTCGATGTCGATCACCCAGCGCCAGTCGTCGTGCGTCATCTGCGCCAGCGGGCCGGCGACGACAATGCCGGCGTTGCTGAAGACGACGTCGACCTGGCCCAGCAGCCGAAAAGCCTCGTCGGCGAGATGACGCATCTCGCCCAGGTGGCGGACGTCGCACATCACGCCATGCGCGTCATACCCCTGGCCGCCCAGGTGTGCCACGGCTTGCTCGAGAGAAGGTTGATCGACGTCGGCGAGCACGACACGTGCCCCGCGGCGGGCGAACTCGGTCGCGGTTGCCAGACCGATGCCACTCGCGCCGCCGGTGATGACCGCCCCGCGCCCTTCAAATCCGTCCATGGGACGGACCTTATTTCAGGCAGCCACCCGCGTCGACAGGCAGGGTCACTCCGGTGACGTAGCGGGACTCATCGGAGGCGAAGAACAGCACCGCGTTGCTGACGTCCTGCGGCTCAACCCACGGTATCGGCAGCGTGTGGAACAGCTGACAGATCGGGGCGATGTCGTCGGGGCCAGGGTTCTCGAGGTCCGGGCGGAACATCTTGAAGGTGCCCTCGTTATGCAGCATTGGGGTGCAGACGTGAGTGGGATGCACGGAGTTCACGCGAATCATGTGCTGCCCCAACTCGACTGCGAAAGCACGCATCAGCCCGACAACGCCGTGCTTGGCGGCGACATAGTGACCGGTGTGCGGGTAGGCCTTGAGCCCGCCGACCGAGCTGGTCAGCACGATCGAGCCGCCGCGGCCGCCGGCAAGCATATGGGGCACACTGGCTTTCACGGTCTTCCATACGCCCGACAGGTTGACGTCGATCATCTCGGTCCAGTCTTCTTCGCTGGTCTTGTCGAGCGTTTCGCCGCCGTTGCCGATCCCTGCGTTGGCCACGATGATGTCCAGCCGGCCCAACTGCTGCACGCCGGTATCCACCGCGGACTTCAGGGCGTCGTAATCACGCACGTCGACCTCGGCCGTGAAGATCCTGCGGTTGTGGCCCTTGACGAGGTCCGCGGTCTCCGCCAGGTCCTCGGGCGTCGACGCCGGGATCGCTGTCTGCGGGGCGGACTCGCGGATGGGCTTGCAGATGTCGACGGCGATGATGTCGGCGCCTTCTTGCGCCAGCCGCACCGCGTGGCTCCGACCCTGGCCCCGCGCCGCGCCCGTAATGAAAGCGACTTTGCCCTCAACCCGTCCCGCCATGGCATTCCTCGATTCCTGACCTCGACCTGATCGGCATGTCACAAAGGAAAATCGCGTTCCCCGGACGCGGATCTTTGCCGCCTTTGAACTCTGTCATCAGGCGACCTGGAGTGTCAACGCCGAATCCATTTCGGCTATTCATGCTTCTCTCTATACGAGAGTCTGATTCTCGCGGAGGGGGCCGACCGGGCCGTGCTAACCGACGAATCCCCGTGAGCAGAAATCCCACACTTCGTCGGCGGTGATGGGATGGACCGTGGCGTCGTCGGGGCCGCCACTGGACTGCGCGATGAACATGACCGTCTGCATGGTCATGGCGGCGACCCGCTTCGGATTGACGCCCGCGCGCAACTTGCCCGCGTCGCCGGCCGCCTCCATGAGCTCGATCAGCAACGCCAGTAACGGCGCATGCGCAATCTTGACCTCGGCCGGGTGCGTAACCAGCAACCTCGGTGCGAAGTCGGTGAAAAGCGGTCGTCTCGCCGTCGGGTCCGGACATGAGGGCTCGTACAAGAGCTCGACGGCCACCTGCAGCCGCTCCAGCGGATCCGCATGGCTCTCCGTGGCGGCGCGGATCTGATCGGCCGACCGGCTCAGCGCGTCCTCGAACAGAGCAAGCAGCAGCTCGTGTTTCCCGTCGAACTGCAGGTAGAAGCTCCGCAGCGACTGGCGGGACCGGTCGACGACCTCTTGTACGGTAAAGTCCGTGCTGCCCTTTTCGATGATGATGGCCTGCGCCGCGTCGAGAAAGCGCTGAACACGCTGCGCCGCCCGCAATTTCGCTGTCTTGATGGACCGCTCGACGGCGCGCTGCTTCCAGGCGGGTTCTTCGCTCGGGCTTGTCACGGCCGGCTCAGTTGATTGCCGCGCAGGGAGAACATGGTTGGACTCTACCGGAGAACGCCGTGACATCGCTGCGCTCGACCCCCTCACGGAAGACGTGTCGGAGATTGTAACTTTCTCGCCGCGAGAATAGTATTCTCTTACACGCGTGTATGGAAGCTAAATTACAAGAGTGAACCGCGCCGTGGGCGGAAATCGTGATCTACCTGCGGTCACCACGCGCCAATGCCCTCGGAGAGTGCCGTGCAGCTGAGCTTTGACGCCGATGTGGAGGCGTTCCGCGCGGAGTTCGCCGCCTTCCTGGACGAGCACCTGCCCGCCGAGGCCGAGGCCGTCGAGCGGCCGCGATCCAGCTCGCATGTCCCGGGCTGGGCTCGCCGCTGGCAACGGCTGTTGTTCGACGGCGGGTGGCTACTGCCCGGCAATCCGCCCGAGTTCGGTGGCCGCAACGCCACGCTATTGCAGCAATACGTCTACACCGAGGAGTTGGGGCGGCGGCGCATCTATCAAAGTTTCAACCCGCAGGGCGTGGGCATCATTGCGGCGTCGTTGTTGACGTTCGGCACGCGGGAGCAAAAGCACCGATGGGCGGTGCCCATTCTGCGGGCCGAGATCACCGCCTCACTGGGGATGAGCGAACCCGGCGCGGGCTCGGACCTGGCGTCGCTGATGACGAGGGCGGTCCTTGACGGTGACCACTTCATGGTCAACGGGCAGAAGGTATGGACGTCCGGCGCCCATGACGCCGACGTGCTGTTGACCTTCGTGCGCACCGATCCTTCCGCGCCGAAACACAAGGGGATCAGCGCGTTGATGATTCCGACCGACACGCCCGGTGTAGTCCGCCGCCCGTTCGCATCGATGTGCGACAGCGACGAACTCGACTTCAACGAGGTGTTCTTCACCGATGTGCGGGTGCCGGCGGAGAACCTGGTGGGTGAGCTCCATGGGGGATGGCGGGTGGCGACCGGTTCACTGGGCCACGAGCGCATCATGCTGTGGACGGGGTATGTCGACCTATTGCACGAGCTGACAGCCGATTTCGCGCCCTCGAGGTCACTCGAGCGGGATCGCTACGCGACCTTGGTGATGGATGCCTACGCGCTGCGGCTGCTGGGTTCGGCGGCCCTTGCGCGGGCCGCTCGGGGGGAAGAAGACGTCCCAGCCCAATCCGTGCTGAAACTCCTGGGTTCGGAAGCCCTGCAACAGGCCTCCGAGGAAGCGCTGAACGCCGCGGGCGCCGACGGGCTCGTGTACCGCGCGGTCACCGCCCCGTTCGCCCCGTTGAACCTGGACAGCCATTATCGCAGTTGGTTCGACCGATACGCGCGCAGCTTCGCGGCGACCATCGCCGGCGGAACTTCGGAGATCCAGCGGAACATCATCGCCGAGCGGGTGCTCGGCCTCCCGCGCAATTAGCGTGCGTCCAGCCAGGCGTAGTAACCGATCGCGGCGAGCCCGGCCACGATGGCCACCGCCCCCGACACGATGCCGGCCATCGCGGTCCAGGGGTTGTTTGCGGCGCCGCGCTGCACTCGTCTGCGGGCCACGTCGCCGGTTACCACCGCGGCTACGCCGAAGGGCACCCCGACGAGCAGCCAGCATGTGAACAGACCTACAAGCCCCAGGACCAGCGAGGCGACACCGACCTCGTTTCGCGGCGCATCGGGTTGGCTCATGGCGTTCCGTCCTCGTAGGGGCAGCACGAGTCTACGGGGCTGATTGACGCCGGGTGTCTGTGGTCCGCGAAACCTCATGCGTCACAGAAAGTTTGTCGTGTGCCGTTATGCCCACCAGTGAGCGACAACTCACCGATCCGTACACGTCCCAAATACGTTGTCGCTACGAGGTGGGCAAATATCCACCCGCGGCCGTCTGGTGACCCAAGTGACAGGAGGGGCGTGTCCTCTACAGTTGCGAAAGCCGAGGGGCAGAACCGTTGGCTCGCAGCGCTTTTCCAGCATCGAGCGTCAATTCCCTTGTGCTGCCGAGCAGCCCGTCCAACATCAGTGACCGCTTGACGTGGTGGTGCAGCCGGTGCTCGGCGGTGAAGCCGATACCACCGAGCACCTGCTGGCAATGTCGCGCGCTGGTCAGCGCCGCCTGGCCGGCGGCGGCCTTGGCCAGCAGGCACGCGAGATGGTCCGGTTCGTCGGCGGCGGCGTGCAGGGTCGCCTCGGCGCCCTCGATCGCGACGAGCGTCTCGGCCAACCGATGCCGGATCGCCTGGAAAGAGCTGATGCGCCGCCCGAACTGCACACGGTCCAGCGCATGTTGGCGCGCCAGCGACAGCATCGCCCGGCTGGTCCCGGCCAACCACCAACCCAGCGCCAGCCATCCCGCCGCCAGCGCCTCCCGCGACACCGGCTCGCCTTGGGGCACCGCCCGTATCGGCAGTTCGTCGTCGATCGTCGAACCGGAAATGTCACCGCGCTCCCATACCACCCAGCTGCCACCGGTGAATGGCAGCGGCACGGTGCCCCCGGGCGCACCTCCGGACGCACGCAGCACGACGTCGTTGAGCACTGGGGCGTGCGCGCCGGTCTCGCCGAGCAGCCGGAACACCAACGGGATTGCGGTCTCGGGCATCTCGGCCAGCATGTCGAGCCAGCCGAGATCGGCCAACGCCGCGTCGAGCTTGGCGCCGGAGGAGCCGGCCAGCGTCGTTCGCACCGATTCGGCCAGCAGGCGCAGCGACTCGGGGTCTGACGCGTTGCTTGCTGGAGGGTCCACCGTCACTCCTTGCCGAGGTCGAGCAGCCGACGGGCGATGATGTTGCGCTGGATTTCGGCGGTGCCGCCGTAGATGGTCGCCGCGCGCGAGTACAGGTACTCCGGCCGCCATGGCGTGTCCTCGAGCTCTAGCGTCCCCGGCAGCAAGTCGCGGACGGTGTCGTAGAGCCGTTGCTCCGCGGCGGCCAGCAAGACCTTGTCGATGGAGGTGTCCGGTCCGAGGCGCGCTCCGTCTCGCAAGCGGTGCTGGGTGTCACGCGATCGGCAGCGTAACGTGTGAAGCGCCAAATACGCTGCGCCAAGAGCGGATTCGTCGGGATCGACGGCTTCGGCGATGAGCGCGTCGAACCGTGAGTACAGGTAGGCGATTCGTTGCCAGAAGCAGGTCGAGCGCTCGTAGGGCAGCAGGTCCATCGCCAGCCGCCAGCCGTCTCCCGGCTTGCCGAGCATGCGGCTGGACGGGATCACCACGTCGTCGTAGTACACCTCGCAGAATTCGTCGACCCCGTGCATCGTGCGGAGCGGCCGAACGGTGATGCCCGGCGTGTCCAGGTCGACGAAGAATGCGGTGATCCCGTTATGCCCCGATCCCGTGCGGGTGAGCAGGATGCACCGGGTCGAGAATTGAGCGAAGCTGGTCCAGACCTTCTGGCCGTTGACAATCCAGCCATCCCCGCGGGCCACCGCGCGAGTTGACAACGAGGCCAGGTCACTGCCGGACCCCGGCTCGGAAAAGCCTTGGCACCACTGCTCGCGGCCGCGCAGCAGCCGCGGCACCATTTCGGCCGCTAGCTCTGCCGGCGCGTAATCGATCATCGTGGGGGCGAGCACTTCGAGCATCGAGTACGGTCCGGGTTCGGCCAGGCGGCGGCCCACCACCTCCTCGCCCACGATCGCACGGAGCACGGCGGGCCCGCCCAACCCACCGACCTCGGCGGGCCACCCGTAGCGCATCCAATCGGCGTCGTAGAGTGCGCGGTGCACGCGGGCCAGTTGCTGCATCTGGGCCTGCAGCGAGCGGTCGGGTCCGGGCGTCAGATCATTGTCGTCGAGCCACGCGCGCAGATCGGCCCGGAACTGCTCGATATTCACGGCGTCGCCGATTGCTCGACTCCCGCCGTGCCTGGAGCCCCTAAAGTCGTGGCCTTGCCACCGGTGTCACCGGGGGGACGCCCGATGGCGTGTGCGCGTCCGGAGTCGTGCACGCCGCTGCGGCGGATGAACGTCATGGCGCGCGTCTTCAGCCGCCACCCGTCAGCGGTCCGCGAGTAGGTGTCGCGGTAGTAGCCGATCCGCATGTCGTGGGTGGCGTGGTCGATGAAGCACAGGGGTTGGGTGCCGCTGGCCGAATCGCCGTCGAGTTCGACGACGGCAGTCCCGGTAAGAAACAAGCCCTTTGGGGCGGCGGCCACCAACTCCGGGAATCTGTCCAGGCTGTACGTCTCGCCGAAGGCGCTGTAGGTCCCGTCGGGAGTGAAGACGCCGACGAGGCCGCCGATGTCTTCCTGCGTGATGGTCACTGCGTAGCGGGCCAGCGTCTGCTGAATCTCGACCAGGTCGTCAGTTCTGGTGGGCATAGACCTTGCCGCCTTTCATGACAAAGCTGACTTGTTGGGTAACCGTGATGTCTTCCAATGGATTACCCGGGACGGCAATGATGTCGGCGAGGTGGCCTTTGGCCAGCCGACCCCGGTCGCTCGAGTTGATGAGCTCGGCCGCCGTCACCGTGGCGGCGCGCAGCACCGCCAACGGCGGGAGGCCCCATTCGACAAGCGTGACAAGCTCGTCGGCATTGCGGCCGTGCGGTATCGCCGGGGCATCGGTTCCCACCGCGATCTTCACGCCGGCTTTGTACGCGGCCAGTATCGAGGTCCGCGACTTCGGGAACATCTCGGCGGCCTTGGCCTGCAACTCCGGTGGGGCGTGCGAGACGTCCATCCCTTCGGCCAGCCGACGAGTGCTGACCAAGAAGGTGCCGTGCTCGACCATCACCGCGATCGCCTCGTCATCGATCAGGAAGCCGTGCTCGATGCAGTCGATGCCGGCGGCGACCGCGTGCCTGACCGCGTCGGCGCCGTGGGTGTGCGCCGCCACGCGTAGCCCGCGCCGGTGCGCCTCGTCGACGATTGCCCGCAATTCTTCGTCCGAATAGTGCTGGGCGCCAGGCGGTCCCGTCAGCGACATCACCCCGCCCGAGCAGCACACCTTGATCAGCTCGGCGCCGTGCTTGATCTGGTAACGCACCGCCTTGCGGATCTCGTCGATGCCGTTGGCGATGCCTTCCTCGACCGTCAGATCCAGCACGTGCGGGGCGAACGCGGCGAACATCGTCGGGTCCAAGTGCCCGCCGGTGGGCGTAATGGCATGCCCGGCCGGCACTATCCGGGGCCCTTCGATCCAGCCCGCGTCGATGGCCTTGCCCAGCGCGACGTCGAGCAGGTAGCCGCCGGTCTTGACGAACAGGCCGAGGTTGCGCACGGTGGTGAACCCCGCCCGCAGCGTGCGGCGCGCATTGCCGACCGCGCGCAACACCCGCGTCGGCGGGTCGTCCTGGACCTGGGACAGCCCGGGTTTCTCGCCGCGCCCGCCCATCAGGAGGTTGACCTCCATGTCCATCAGTCCGGGCAGCAGGATTTGGTCACCGAGGTCGATCAGGTCGCCTTCGACCTCGCCGCCGACACCGACGATCCGATCGCCCTCGACCTGCACGAGGCCGGGTCGCAGGATTTCACCGGCGTCAACGTCGAGCAGTCCGGCGGCCCTGAGCGTCAACTGCGATGAGCCGCTTGCGCGAAGAGCGCCGGACACCGTTAGATCACCGGTTCCCGGATGTTCTCCACCCAGGCCGCGCCGCTGTCCGGGACGCGGGGCTGTTTCCATGCCTCGATCGGGAACGACACCATGATCAGCGACTGCATCATGTGCATGAGCGTCTTTGCGTCCTCGGGCAGGTCGTCCAGCGGGTATTTGTCACAGTAGGCGATCACGTCGTTCAAGCGCGGGAATGTGGCGTCGTAAAAATCCTGCATCTCGGTCATCGTCGAGGCCAGCCGCTTGGCGTAGCGCTGGGGTTCGGTGGCGAGGTCCCAATCCAGGTGGGGCTCCAGGTCGGCGAACTCCGCTGGAAGTTTATTTGCGGTGGCCATTGTTCTGGTACTCCTTTACGTAATCCCCGGCCACCTTATGCAGATGACGGAGCAGGATTTCCTGATCGCACAGCGGAAAGTCCGTGACGACCCTGGTGCCGATCATGGTCTGGGTTGCCTCGAGGGTGTTGGCGTCCTGCAGCGCGTACTCCTTGAACGTCACCGCGGCCAACTCCTGGGCCAACCGCTCCCGAGTGTTCCGCGGCGGTACGAAGTACAGGCTGCACTCGAAGATGTGCTTGTCGACGCCGGTCGGCCAGTAGTGGTAGGTCAGATACCAGCCCGGCGCCCAGAGCAGCAGCATGAAGTTCGGGAAGAACACGTACGAATCGATGCCCCACTGCTTGGCTTTCGCCGGGTTGACACCCGGCGGCAGCGCGTCGAGGCCTTCGATGTCGGGCCGATCCCATGGCCCGAACAGCCCGCTGCGCAGCACCCGGTCCATCGGCTTGACCATGGTCAGGTCCGCGGGCGGCGACTGACCGCCCCAGGTCGAGATCATCGAGTGCGGACCCGACAGCTCATAGTGCAAAGCCTCGAAGCCGTACTTCTGGATCTTGGCCGCTTCTTCCTTGGTGTATTGCCCCTGGTGCAGCACGGGAGCGTGGTAGAACTCGACGAAGGCGTCGATGAACAGCTTCCAGTTGCTGCCGACCTCGGCCTTATAGGAGTAGACCTCGGTCATCTCGTGGAACGGGTAGCCCTCCAGGCCCTTGCCCATTTGTCCGAGGTAGTCGACCAGAGGCTTCGCTTCTTGGTCGAAATTGATGAAGATGAAGCCCTCCCACACCTCACAGCGGACAGGTACGAGCCCGAACTGGCTCTTGTCGAGCTCGAAGAACTCGTCCTCTTGCTGGACGAAGGTGAGGTCACCCTCCAGACTGTAGCGCCAGGCGTGGTACTTGCACGTGAACTGCCGGCACGTGCCCGAGGTCTCCTCATGGGGAAAGTCGTTCCACACCAGCTTGTTTCCCCGGTGCCGGCAGATGTTGTGGAACGCCTTGATCGAGCCGTTTTTGGTCTTGACCACGATCACCGAGACCCCTGGGCCCGCCGACGGCAGCTCCTTGGTGAAATAGCTGCCGGTGCGCGGCAGCCGCTCGACTCGACCGACGTTGAGCCAGGTCCGCTTGAAGATCGCCGCACGCTCGGTTTCGAAGAATGCCGGGTCGATCGAGTCGGTGTAATCGACCGGCCCGGTGCCCAGTTCGGGGTAATTCTCTGTCCAGCTGCCAACAGCTGGCTTCGGGAAGTGGGCCAACGTCGTTACCTCTCTTTTCCGTTTTGTTCGGCTTTCTCAAGCTCCACGCCGAAAGTGTTCAGGGCCATCGCAAGGCCGATGTAGCCGCCGATGGTGAAGACGAAGTCCATGCGCTGCCGTTCGTCGAGCCGCTCAGAAAGAGCGGTCCACGTCTGGTCGGACAGGTTGGACGTTTCATCCAGTTCGTCGACGGCCTTGAACACGGCGCCGTCGAACGCGTCGTCCGTCGCGCCGGTCCGGGCGGCGGCGATCTCGGCCTCGGACAGTCCCGCTTTCTTCGCGATTTCCACGTGGTGTGTCCACTCGTAGGCGCAGGCGCGTCGATGGGCGACGCGCAGGATCGCCTGCTCGCGGATTCGCGCCGGCAGCGTCGAACCGGTCAGCAGGTATCCGCCGAACCGCAAAAACGCGCCAGCCAGCTTCGGGTGACGCGCCAGCGTCGACATGAGGTTGCCGGCACCCTGGGGGTTGCGCCGTTCCGGGGGCAGCATGCCGGAGAGTGACTTATCGACAGCCTCGTCCCACTGATCCGCGGGCAGCGGCTGTACCCGCATGCGCGGCCTCCTCTCGGCACGATGGCGATGGCTCTCGTGGAAAGAGAATCATATTCTCATTTCCAACCAACAGACTTGCACGATTCGCCCGGCTGGTCAATGCCGACGAAGGGGACGAGCGGCAGGCCCACCCGCCAGGACCCGCGCCGACCCGCCGCCGGATCCGGCGACGCTGTCGACGTGCGTGCCTTCCAGCGACAACCCCAGGATCGGTTCCCGACGGCTCGACGTGCTGGCCTTTCCGGTTCCGCGCCGGTCCTCTGAAATGGAGGATCCGCCCCAGTCGTCGGCCCCGGGGGAGGCCGCGGCGATCGGCCGCGACGATCGCTGGATGTTGATTCTCACTTCGCGAGAAGATAGTTTTCAAGTGAGGGTTTCGGCTGCGCGGCGGTTCGTAGGCTGTGTAAGAGCGGATGGATTCGATGGATTTGACGGAGAGGTAACGGCCATGAACAAAGAGGACATGATGCTGATCAGCGTCGATGATCACATCGTCGAGCCGCCGGACATGTTCAAGGATCACCTGCCGAAGAAGTACATCGATGACGCGCCTCGGCTGGTGCACAACCCCGACGGCTCGGATATGTGGAAGTTCCGCGACACCGTCATCCCCAACGTGGCGCTCAACGCGGTCGCCGGCCGGCCCAAGGAGGAGTACGGGCTGGAGCCGCAAGGTCTGGATGAGATCCGGCCGGGCTGTTACAACGTCGACGAACGCGTCAAGGACATGAACGCCGGGGGCATCCTGGGCTCGATCTGTTTTCCGTCGTTCCCCGGCTTCGCCGGGCGCCTGTTCGCCACCGAGGATCACGAGTTCTCGGTGGCTCTGGTGCAGGCTTACAACGACTGGCACATCGACGAGTGGTGCGGCGCGTACCCGGCGCGGTTCATTCCGATGGCGCTGCCGGTGATCTGGGATGCCGAGGCGTGCGCCGCGGAAGTTCGGCGCGTCTCGAAGAAGGGCGTGCACGCGCTGACCTTCACCGAGAATCCGGCAGCGATGGGCTATCCCAGTTTCCACGACGATTATTGGACTCCGCTGTGGAAGGCGTTGTGCGACACCAACACCGTGATGAACGTGCACATCGGATCGTCGGGCAGGCTGGCGATCACGGCGCCCGATGCGCCGATGGACGTGATGATCACGCTGCAGCCGATGAACATCGTGCAGGCCGCCGCGGATCTGCTGTGGTCCAAGCCGATCAAGGACTACCCGGATCTGAAGATCGCGCTGTCGGAGGGCGGCACCGGGTGGATCCCGTACTTCCTCGAGCGAGCGGACCGCACATACGAGATGCACTCGACGTGGACACACCAGAACTTCGGCGGCAAGGTGCCCAGCGAGGTCTTCCGCGAGCACTTCCTGACGTGTTTCATCAGCGACAAGACCGGCGTCAAGCTGCGCAACGACATCGGTATCGACAACATCGCGTGGGAGGCCGACTACCCACACAGCGACTCGATGTGGCCGGGAGCCCCCGAGGAACTGTGGGACGTCTTGAGCCTGAACAACGTGCCGGACGACGAGATCAACAAGATCACCTACCAGAACGCGATGCGCTGGTACTCGTTCGACCCGTTCACCCATGTGCCCCGGGAGCAGGCGACGGTCGGCGCGCTGCGCAAGGCCGCCGAGGGACACGACGTGTCGATCAGGGCGCTCAGCCACCACAAAGAGACCAGGGCGGGCTCGTCCGTCGCGGACTTCACCGCCAACGCGAAAGCGCTCACCGGCAACAAGGACTGAAAAACACGCCGCCGGAATGCAAGTGTGCCGGGGCATTTCGACCAGAGGAGACCCCGCCGTGCCCGGCGCTGGAATGAATTTCGAGCTGACCGACGACCAGGAGTTGATCCGTCGGACGGTGGCCGAGTTGGCGCGTAAGTTCGGCGATCACTACTGGATGGAAAAAGACCAGGCGCACGAATTTCCCACCGAGTTCTACCGGGCCATCGCCGACGGCGGCTGGCTGGGCATGACGATTCCCACCGAATACGGCGGCCACGGCCTCGGAATCACCGAGGCCACAATCTTGCTCGAGGAGGTCGCCAAATCCGGCGGCGCGATGAACGCGGCCAGCGCGATTCACCTGTCGATCTTCGGTATGCAACCGGTGGTGGTGCATGGTTCGGAGGAACTCAAGGCGCGCACGCTGCCCAGCGTCGCGACCGGCGAGGTGCATGTGTGCTTCGGGGTGACCGAACCCGGCGCCGGCCTCGACACGTCACGCATCACCACGTTTGCCAAGCGCGACGGGGACCGTTACATCGTCAATGGCCGCAAGGTGTGGATCTCCAAAGCGATGGAGTCCGACAAGATCCTGCTGCTCACCCGCACCCAGTCGTACGAAGAAGTGGCCAAGAAAACCGATGGGATGACACTGTTTCTCACCGACCTGGACCGCAGCCGGGTCGACATCCGCCCCATCCGCAAGATGGGCCGCAACGCCGTCAGCTCCAACGAATTATTCATCGACAACCTGGAGGTTCCGGTCGAGGACCGAATTGGCCAGGAGGGCAAGGGCTTTCAGTACATCCTGGACGGGCTGAACCCGGAGCGGATGCTGATCGCCGCCGAGGCGCTGGGCATCGGCAGGGTGGCCCTGGACAAGGCGGTGAAATACGCCAACGATCGCGTGGTCTTCGGCCGGCCGATCGGAATGAACCAGGGCATCCAGTTCCCGCTCGCGGACTCACTGGCCCGGCTGGACGCCGCCGAGTTGATGCTGCGAAAGGCCACCTGGCTCTACGACAACGGCAAACCCTGTGGGCGCGAGGCGAATACCGCCAAGTATCTGTGCGCCGACGCTGGGTTTACCGCCGCGGACCGGGCCTTGCAGACCCACGGTGGCATGGGATATGCGGAGGAGTACCACGTCACGCGCTACTTCCGCGAAGCCCGGCTGATGAAGATCGCGCCGATCAGCCAGGAGATGATCCTGAACTTCCTGGGGTCACACGTCCTGAAACTGCCGCGGAGCTACTGAGAGTCAACAGGACCCCCCGACGCGCCGAGCGTGTACGCACTGCGATGTTTTCATAATTTTCTGGCGCTCAGTACACGTTCGGCGATGGGGGACCGGACGCAGGCGGTTGAGGCTGGCGTCGTTTACTGAGTGTGTAAAGAGCAGAGCGATCGGAGTAGATGCATGCGTGAGACAGTCATCGTCGAGGCGGTGCGTACGGCGGTCGGGAAGCGAAACGGCGGGCTCTCGGGCATGCACGCCGCCGACCTGTCCGCAATCGTCCTGAACGAACTGCTGGA
>JARLGR010000213.1 GCA_031292665.1 Mycobacterium sp.
CGCCGAGCCTGGTGGGCGGCGACCCGCTGCGCCCGGCTTCGCCGCGCTTGCGATCGCCGAGCCTGGTGGGCGGCGACCCGCTGCGCCCGGCTTCGCCGCGCT
Organism: Mycobacterium sp.; assembly: GCA_031292665.1. Taxonomy (GTDB): domain Bacteria; phylum Actinomycetota; class Actinomycetes; order Mycobacteriales; family Mycobacteriaceae; genus Mycobacterium. The sequence continues at coordinate 103 of JARLGR010000213.1, forward strand.
TGCGATCGCCGCGAGGCGTGACGGCGGGCCCACGCTGTTCTAGGGTGTAGCGGCTGCATGCCGCTGTGACATTCGGAGGAGCTGTGACATTCGGCGGAAAAGACTGGGGGTGGTGAATGGCCGGCACAACAGGCGCCGTCGCGGTCATGGGCGCCGGTGCGTGGGGCACGGCGCTGGCCAAGGTCCTCGTCGACGCCGGGGGACCAGAGGCAAGTGTGCGGCTCTGGGCCCGGCGAGCCGACGTCGCCGAGCAGATCAACCACACTCGCTACAACCCCGACTACCTACCCGGCACGTTGCTGCCATCGGGCGTTCACGCCACCGCCGAGGCCCGAGAGGCGCTCAGCGGTGCGACGACGGTGCTGCTCGGCGTGCCGGCGCAGACGCTGCGGGCCAACCTCGAGCGGTGGGCGCCCTTGGTGGCTGACGGCGCGACGTTGGTGAGTCTCGCCAAGGGCATCGAGCTGGACACCCTCATGCGGATGAGTCAGGTCATCGTTTCGGTGACCGGCGTGGACATGGATCAGGTCGCGGTGATCTCGGGGCCGAACCTGGCCAGCGAGATCGCCCAATGCCAGCCCGCTGCCACCGTCATCGCGAGTAGTGACTCCGGTCGCGCGGTCGCCCTGCAGCGCATGCTCAACAACGGGTACTTCCGTCCCTACACCAACAGCGACGTCGTCGGCACCGAGATCGGCGGGGCTTGCAAAAACGTCATCGCGCTGGCGTGCGGGATGGCTGTCGGCGTCGGGCTCGGCGAAAACACCGCGGCCGCGATCATCACCCGCGGGTTGGCCGAGATCATGCGGCTGGGGATCGCGCTCGGCGCCAAGGGCGCAACGCTGGCCGGGCTGGCCGGTGTGGGTGACCTGGTCGCCACGTGCTCGTCTCCGCATTCGCGCAACCGTTCCTTCGGCGAGTCCCTCGGCCGGGGCGCGACCATGGAGGCGGCGATGCAGGCCAGGGACGGGCACGTCGTGGAGGGCGTGACATCCTGCGAGTCGGTGCTCGCCCTGGCGTCCAGTTACGACGTCGAAATGCCGCTCACCGACGCCGTGCACCGGGTCTGCCACAAGGGGCTTTCGGTCGATGAGGCGGTGGCCCTGCTGCTGGGTCGCAGCACCAAGCCCGAGTAGCTGCTGGAGTAAAACAAAAGCGCAGGTAGCGGTCCGTCGCCCAACCCGGGAGCGCGACACCCGGTAGCCTCTGAAGGTTGTGGAGCCCAGCGACCGGTCGAGCCGGGTGCGTGTCGCCGTCGTCTTCGGCGGTCGCAGCGACGAACACGCCATCTCGTGCGTGTCCGCGGGCAGCATCCTGCGCAATCTCGATCCCGAGCGCTTCGAGGTGACCGCGATAGGCATCACGCCGGGAGGCTCCTGGGTGCTCACCGACGGCGACCCGGATGCGTTGGCGATCACCGACCGGCAACTGCCCAGCGTGACCGCCGAATCGGGGACCGAACTCGCCCTCCCCGCCGATCAGGGGCGAAGCGGCCAGTTGGTGTCGCTGCAGCACGGTGCCGGCGAGGTGCTGGCATCGGTCGACGTGGTGTTTCCGGTCCTGCATGGCCCCTACGGCGAGGACGGAACGATCCAGGGACTGCTGGAACTCGCCGGCGTGCCCTACGTCGGCGCCGGGGTGCTGGCCAGCGCCGCCGGCATGGACAAGGAGTTCACCAAGAAACTGCTCGCCGCCGAAGGGCTGCCGGTCGCCGCACATGTGGTGCTGCGACCATCCCGGCCGACGCTGCATCCCGAGGAGCGCGAGCGCCTGGGGTTGCCGGTGTTCGTCAAACCCGCGCGCGGCGGCTCGTCGATCGGCGTCAGCCGGGTGGCCAGCTGGGACCAGCTGGCGGCCGCGGTCGCCAATGCTCGCAGGCACGATCCGAAGGTCATCGTCGAGGCGGCGATCAGCGGTCGCGAGCTGGAGTGCGGCGTGCTCGAAATGCCCGACGGCACAGTCGAAGCCAGTACCGTTGGCGAGATCCGGGTGGCCGGCGTACGCGGACGCGAGGACTCCTTCTACGACTTCGCGACCAAATACCTGGACGACGCTGCCGAATTGGACGTGCCCGCGAAGGTCGACGACGACATCGCCGACACCGTGCGGCAATTGGCGATCCGGGCGTTCAGGGCCATCGACTGCCAGGGCCTGGCCCGAGTCGATTTCTTCCTCACCGACGACGGCCCGGTGATCAACGAAATCAACACCATGCCGGGGTTCACCACGATCTCGATGTTCCCGAGGATGTGGGCGGCCAGCGGCGTGGATTATCCCACCCTGCTCGCGACCATGGTCGAAACGGCGCTGTCCCGCGGCGTCGGCCTGCGCTAACCGGGCCCTCTAACGGGGCTCAGCAGGGTCGATTGGCACCGCCGCCAGCGTGTGGTCGATCACCTCGGAGAGTTGCTGGATCGGCGTCGGCCCCGCTCCCGACGGGAGCGTGAGCGCCACATACACCGGCCGGTCCACGGTGCACCAGGTGGATCCCCCCGCGTTCCCGGCGGATTGCCGTCCGGCTGACGCCTCGAACCACTGCACTCGGTCAACGACCTGAATCGGGGATCCGACCACGAAGTCGGCCGGGCGGTCGAGTCCGCAGCGCAGCACCACCACCGGCTCCCCGTCCGGCCCGGCCCGCCATGCGGTCGCGCCCGCGGGCGCCGGTTGCGCGATGGCCACCCGCTGATAGTCCCCGAGCCGCTGCGGCAACGCCGCCGCCAGGGACCGGCACGCGGGACTTTCCGCCTGCGGCGCGGGGACTGCGGGAACGGTAACCGGCCACGGCGCCTCCCGCAGCGCCGCAACCACGAGAACGCCCCCGATCGCCGCGATGGCGAGCGCGACCGCGGCGAGGATCAGCACACGCGGCGGCCCGCCGGCGTCAGATCCGGTACCGGGATCGGTCGTCACCGCCCGCGCACCTCCTGTCTCATATGTTGGTCCGCTCCGCGGGGAGGGACCCAACTTACCGCGGGGCGCGCGACCGTAGGGTGGCCTCACACGGCCGGACCGCCGAAGGAGGTGGCGTGCGCGACGACACATCGGGGGAGCCCCCGACGCTGCAGCGGCTCGGCGAGTTCGCCGTCATCGACCGCCTGGTGCGCGGCCGCCGGCAACCCCACGCGGTGCTGCTCGGGCCCGGCGACGACGGCGCGGTGGTGTCTGCCGGGGACGGTCGCGTGGTGGTATCGACCGACATGCTGGTGCAGGATCGGCATTTCCGGCTGGACTGGTCGACGCCCCACGACGTGGGTCGCAAGGCGATCGCCCAGAACGCCGCCGACATTGAGGCAATGGGCGGGCGGGCCACGGCCTTCGTCGTCGCTATCGGAGCGCCCGGTGAGACGGCGGCGGCGCAGGTCGACGCGCTGGTCGACGGGATGTGGGACGAGGCGGCGCGAGTCGGCGCAGGCATCGCCGGCGGCGATCTCGTCAGCTGCCCACAGTGGGTGATCTCGGTGACGGTGCTGGGCGACCTGGGCGGCGGTGAACCGGTGTTGCGCTCCGGGGCCAAAGCCGGCTCGGTGATCGCCGTTGCGGGTGAACTCGGCCGCTCAGCCGCCGGTTATGCTCTGTGGCGCAACGGGAGTGAGGATTTCGAGGAACTGCGGCGCCGTCACCTGGTGCCGCAGCCACCCTATGGCCGGGGCGCCGCGGCCGCGTCGGCCGGGGCCGAGGCGATGATCGACGTCTCCGACGGTCTGGTCGCCGACCTCCGGCATGTCGCCGAGGCGTCCGGAGTGGGCATGGATTTGTCCACCGCGGCGCTGGCCGTCGACCGCGACCCGCTCGCCGCGGCCGCGGCCGCCGTGGGCGTCGACCCCCTGCCTTGGGTGCTGGGCGGTGGCGAAGACCACGCCCTGGTGGCATGTTTCGCCGGTGCGGTGCCGGCGGGGTGGCGCGTCATCGGGCGGGTTCTCGAGGGGCCGGCGCGGGTGCTGGTCGACGGCGAGGAGTGGCGCGGCTACGCCGGATGGCAGTCTTATGACGAGTTAGGGTGACGCGGTGACCGGCTACGCGACGGCGGAGGGACCGCGGTGAGCGGCCGCCCGTTGAGCGAACTCGTCGAGCGGGGCTGGGCGACCGCGCTGGAGCCGGTGGCCGACCAGGTCGGTCGGATGGGGCAATTTCTGCGGGACGAGATCTCCGCCGGGCGCAGATACCTGCCGGCGGGCCAGCATGTCCTGCGGGCCTTCACTTTCCCGTTCGACGACGTTCGGGTCCTCATCGTCGGCCAGGATCCCTATCCGACACAGGGACACGCCGTGGGGCTCAGCTTCTCGGTGGCGCCCGACGTGAACCCGCTGCCGCGCAGCCTCGCCAACATCTTCGATGAATACACCGCCGACCTGGGCCTGCCCCAGCCCGCATGTGGCGACCTGACGCCGTGGGCGCGGCGCGGTGTCATGCTGCTCAACAGGGTGCTCACGGTCCGCCCCAGTAATCCGGCGTCGCATCGCGGCAAGGGCTGGGAAGCGGTGACCGAGTGCGCGATCCGGGCGTTGGTCGCGCGCTCGCAACCGCTGGTCGCGATCCTGTGGGGCCGCGACGCTTCCACGCTCAAACCGATTCTTGCCAAAGGTAATTGCGTCGCGATCGAGTCGCCGCATCCCTCGCCGCTGTCGGCCTCTCGTGGGTTCTTCGGTTCCCGTCCGTTCAGCCGCGCCAACAACTTGCTGGCCGAGATGGGCGCCGATCCCATCGATTGGCGGCTGCCCTGACGAAGATGACGGGTGTCGGGGGTGGTCGCCGAGCTGGGCTCAGTCGACCGCCCCGATGACTACACGCGAGGGCGCGTAGTGGACGTCAACCGCGGACGACCTTGCCGGCCTTGATGCAGGACGTGCAGACGTTGAGGCGCTTCTTGTTGCCGCCCGGGCGGGTCGCGGCGCGCACGGTCTGGACGTTGGGGTCCCACCGGCGGCTGGTGCGGCGGTGGGAGTGCGATACCGACTTGCCAAAGCCGGGGCCTTTCCCGCAGATGTCGCACACAGCGGCCATTGTTCAAGCTCCTCAAATCTCGGGGGTCCGGCTACTCGCACGTCCGGGAGCCGGGGCAGCCCGGGCGAACCGGGCCAACCCAGGATACCGACTGTCCTGGTAACCACCAAAACGGTCATCGGTGCTGTCGCCCCCGCTGGCTAGGCTCTACGGGCCGGGTCGCCGCGCCGGCGCGGTGGCTTCGCGGGCAGCCCTCGCGCGTGTCGCCGGGCTACGCTGGCGCCCATCGGGTGCTGGCCCCGAGGAGGTACGGAGGAGGTGGGTCACACTGGGCACGTTGGAGCCTCCCTTGAACCGCCCGTTGGACGCGGTGACGCTCCGGGACTGGGCGCACACCGCCGTCAGCGACCTGATCACGCACATCGACGAGATAAACCGGCTCAACGTCTTCCCGGTCGCCGATTCCGACACCGGCGCAAACATGCTGTTCACCATGCGTTCCGCGTTGGCCGAGGCAAACGCGGGAGCCAACTCCGACCGCGGCCCGGGTTGCGTGGCCAGGGCCGGGGCGGCCCTCTCGGCCGGTGCGCTGAACGGCGCTCGCGGCAATTCCGGCGTGATCCTGTCGCAGATCCTGCGCGGCATCGCTGACGTCACCGCGACCGCGGCCGCCGACGCCGGCGGCGAGCTGGCTCATATCGACGCCGTCGTCCTCGGGGCCGGGTTGCGGCGCGGCGTGGACCTGGTCATTTCGTCGATGGGCGGTGAGGAGGTGCCGGGGACCATCGTCTCGGTGCTGCGGGCCGCCGCCGACGCCGTCGCGGAGTCCGCGAGCGAAGGGCTGGCCCCGGCGGTTACCGCCGCCGGTGACGCCGCGGTGGTCGCGCTGGAAAAGACTCCCGAGCAGCTCGACGTGCTCGCCGACGCCGGCGCGGTCGACGCCGGTGGGCGGGGTCTGCTGGTCCTCCTGGACGCGCTGCGCTCCACCATCAGCGGGCAACGGCCGGCCCGCACGGTCTACGAGCTGTCGCCACGCGCGGCGCGCCCGCACGCCGACCCCGAACGCCCCGCAGCACAATTCGAGGTGATGTACCGGCTTGACGGCTGCGATCCCGCGGCGGCGGACTTGCTGCGGGACCGGCTCGGCGAGTTGGGGGATTCCGTGGCCATCGCCGCCGCGCCCTCGACGACCGAGGGCACTTACTCGGTGCACGTGCACGCCGACGATGCCGGCGCCGCCGTCGAGGCGGGGCTGGTGGCCGGACGGCCGAGCCGGATCGTGATCTCGGCCCTGAGTTCCGGTGTCTCCGGGCTTACCGCGGGCGGCTGGACGCGGGAACGGGCGGTGCTCGCCGTGGTGGACGGTGAAGGCGCCGCGGATCTGTTCGCCGGCGAAGGCGCCTGCGTGCTGCGGCCGGACCCGGCCCCGGGCCATCCGACGACCGACGTCAGCGCCCACCAGCTGATGCGGGCGGTGGTCGACACCGGCGCCGCGCAGGTGATGGTTCTACCCAACGGCTATGTGGCCGCCGAGGAGTTGGTGGCCGGCTGTACGGCGGCCATCGGGTGGGGCATCGACGTGGTGCCGATACCGACGGGGTCGATGGTGCAGGGGCTGGCCGCTTTGGCGGTGCACGAAACGGACCGGCCAGCCGTCGACGACGGCTACACCATGGCCCGCGCCGCCGGCGCCGCCCGGCACGGCTCGGTGCGCATCGCGACCGAGCACGCGCTGACGTGGGCGGGCCGCTGCCAGCCGGGCGACGGCCTGGGCATTGCGGGCGACGAGGTGCTGATCGTGGCAGCCGACGCGGTCGGGGCGGCGATCGGCCTGTTGGATCTGTTGCTGGCCTCGGGCGGCGACTTGGTGACGGTGCTGATGGGCGCCGAGATCGAGACGGACGACGATGCGGGCGCGGTCGCCGACATCCTGAAAGAACACATCCACGACCACCACCCGGGCACCGAACTGGTCACGTACCGCACCGGCCACCGCGGTGACGCCCTGCTGATCGGGGTCGAGTAGAAGTGGCGTCGCTGCGCGACCGGCTGGACTACCTGGTGGGCGCCAAAGCGGCCGATCAGCTCGACGTAGAGTTCGGCATCCGCACCGTCGACGATCTGCTCCGCCACTATCCGCGCAGCTACACTGAGGGCGCGACCCGCTGGGACGCCGGCGAGAGCGTTCAGGAGCGGCCGGAAGCCGGTGAGCACATCACGATCGTCGACACGATCGCCGAGACGAAATCCTTTCCGATGAAGAAGGACCGGAAGAAGAAGTGTCTGCGCATCACCGTGGGTTCTGGCCGCAGCAGGGTGACCGCGACCTTCTTCAACGCGAACTACATCATGAAGGACCTGACCAAGGGGACCAAGGTGATGCTGTCCGGGGAGGTCGGGTTCTATAACAAGGCCATGCAGTTGACGCACCCGGCGTTCCTGATCCTCGACTCGCCGAACGGCAAGAACATCGGCACCAGGTCACTGAAAAACATCGCCGTCGCGTCGCAAGCCACCACCGGCGAGGTGCAGATGTCGGCGTTTCAGCGTCGCTTCTTTCCGATCTATCCGGCCAGCACGAAAATGCAGAGCTGGGACATCTTCCGTTGCGTGCGCCAGGTTCTCGACGTCCTCGACCCGGTGGAGGACCCGCTGCCCGCCGACTTCCGCGAACGATACGGCCTCATCTCCGAAGACCAGGCGCTGCGCGACATCCATCTCGCCGAAAGCGAGTCGGCGCGGCGGCGGGCGCGGGAGCGCCTGACTTTCGACGAAGCCGCCGGTCTGCAGTGGGGGCTGCTGGACCGTCGGCACAGCGAGCTGTCGGAATCCGGACCACCGGCACCGCCGCGGCACGACGGCCTGGCCGCGGAACTGTTGCGGCGGTTGCCCTTCGAGCTGACGGCGGGGCAGCGCGAGGTGCTCGACGTTATTTCGAAGGAACTCTCGGCCACCCGGCCGATGAACCGCCTGCTGCAGGGTGAGGTCGGTTCGGGCAAGACGATCGTCGCGGTGCTGGCCATGCTGCAGTTGGTGGATGCCGGTTACCAGTGCGCGCTGCTGGCACCAACGGAAGTCCTTGCAGCGCAACATGTCCGGTCGTTACGCGATGTGCTCGGTCCGCTCGGCATGGCCGGCCAGCTGGGCGGGGCCCACAACGCCACCCGGGTCACAGTGCTCAGCGGCTCGATGACGGCGGCGCAGAAGAAGCAGGTCCGCGCCGAGGTGGCCAGTGGTGAGGTCGGGATAGTGGTCGGCACCCACGCGCTGCTGCAGGACGCGGTGGAATTCCACAACCTGGGCATGGTGGTGGTCGACGAACAGCACCGGTTCGGCGTCGAACAGCGCGACCAGTTGCGGGCGAAGGCTCCGGCCGGCGTCACACCGCACCTGCTGGTGATGACGGCGACACCGATACCGCGCACGGTCGCGCTGACCGTCTACGGCGACCTGGAAACCTCGACGCTGCGCGAACTTCCGCGCGGACGCCAGCCGATCACCACCAACGTCATCTTCGTCAAGGATAAGCCCGCGTGGCTCGAACGTGCCTGGCAGCGCATCATCGAGGAGGTCGCGCAGGGCCGGCAGGCGTACGTGGTCGCGCCGCGCATCGACGAAAGCGACGATGCCTCCAAGGGGGGCGAGCAGCCCGCCCGCCCTTCGGCGACCGCCGAGGGCATGTACGCCCGCTTGCGTTCTGGCGAGCTGGCGAACCTGCGGCTGGGCCTGATGCACGGCCGCTTGTCGGCCGAGGAGAAGGACGCCGCGATGGCCGCGTTTCGCGCGGGTGAGATCGACGCCCTGGTGTGCACCACCGTCATCGAAGTGGGAGTGGATGTTCCCAACGCCACCGTCATGCTGGTGATGGACGCCGACCGCTTCGGCATCAGTCAATTGCATCAACTGCGGGGCCGTATCGGCCGCGGCCCGCATCCCAGCCTGTGCCTGTTGGCCAGTTGGGTCTCGCCGGGATCGCGGGCCGGGCAGCGGCTGACTGCCGTCGCCGAAACCCTGGACGGGTTCGCGCTGGCCGACCTCGACCTCAAGGAGCGCCGCGAGGGAGATGTGTTGGGCCGCAACCAGTCCGGCCGCGCTTACAATCTCCGCATGCTGTCGTTGGCCGACCATCGCGACGTCATCGAGGCTGCCCGCGCCTTCTGCATCTCCGCCTACGAGGAGGACCCCGCGAACGCCGGATTGGCGATGCTGGCGGCGCAATTCACCACAACCGACCGCATCGAATACCTGGACAAGGCATGATCGCCAGCGACGATGCAGGGGAAGCACTACCCGGGAGAACGGAGGGGCGCTGGTGAATCGCAAACTGCTGCTGTGGTTGACCGCGGCCGCGATTGTCGCGGTGCTGGTCGCGTACCAGACGCTGGGCTCGTCCGCGGCCAGGCACGCCGAGGAATTCGCCGCGCGCGCCGATGTCCCAACGGTGCAACCGGGCACCGATGTGCTCATGGGTATTGCCGCGCTGCCGCTGCGCCTGCACCGCTACGACTACCTCCGCGCGGCGTTCGGCGAGGCTTGGACGGACGATAACGATGCCCCGCTGGGACACAACGGATGTGACACCCGCGACGACATCCTCAACCGAGACCTCGTCGACAAGACCTATGTGTCGATCAAGCGCTGTCCGGACGCGGTGGCCACCGGCACCCTGCACGACCCCTACACCAACAAGACCATCGCCTTCCAGCGCGGCCCGAAGGTCGGCGAAGCGGTGCAGATCGACCACATCGTCCCGCTGGCCTACGCCTGGGACATGGGCGCCTATGGCTGGCCGGAACCCGAGCGGGTGCGATTCGCCAACGACCCGGCCAACCTGCTCGCCGTCGACGGGCAGGCCAACCAGGACAAGGGGGACTTGCCGCCCGGCGAGTGGATGCCGCCCAACACCGCCTTCGCGTGTCAGTACGCCATGCAGTTCATCGCCGTGTTGCGCGGTTACTCGCTGCCGGTGGACCAGCCGTCGGCGGGCGTGCTGCGTCAGGCCGCAGCTACCTGCCCGGCCGGGTAGGTGGGCCGAACGCTCGTCAGGCCCCGTCGAAGGTGTTCGGATCCGGGCGCAACCGGGTCCCGTCGTTCAGCCCGTTGATCGCATCCATGTGAGCGGAGGCCAATTCGAAATCGAAGACGTCCAGGTTGCCGGCAATGTGCTCGGGCTTGGTCGAACGGAAGATCACCGAATTACCCAATTGCAGGTTCCACCGCAGCAACACCTGGGCGGGGGTTTTGCCGTATTCGCCCGCGATCGACGTCACCGTCGCGTTGTCCCTCAACTTGCCCAGGACCAGCGGCGTGTAGGACTGCGTCACGACATTGTGCTGCGCATTCGCCTTGCGGAGCTCGGCTTGGTTGAGCAGCGGATGCAATTCGATCTGGTTGACCGCGGGTGTGACGAAGGTGAGGTCGATGACCGTCGACAGGTGCTCCTCGGTGAAGTTGGACACGCCGATCGAACGGGCATGCCCCTCTCCGCGCGATTGGATCAGGCCGCCGAAGGCGTCCACGTACTTGCCGAGCGACGGCGCGGGCCAGTGAACCAGGTACAGGTCGACGTATTCGAGGCCGAGTCGCTCCAGGCTGGCAACGCCGGCCTCCTGCGCCTTGGCGAGACCGTGGTCGGAAGTGTCCAGTTTGGTGGTGACGAACAGCTCTGCGCGCGGAATCCCGGAGGCCGCGATCGCGCGGCCGACGGCGGCCTCGTTGCCGTAGGCCGCGGCGGTGTCGATGAGCCGGCAGCCCATCTCCAAGGCCGCCGACACCGCGCGTTCCGCCTCGTCGTCGGACAACTCCGCGACACCCAGGCCGAGCACGGGCATCGTGTTTTCATCATTGAGAGCTATGGACGGTACGACTACGCCCGACTGGCCAGTCAACGTCATTCACCTGCCTATGGAATTGAAGTTCGTGGGTCCGGACCAAGCCGCGGGCCCCGGTCATCGAGCGAGGAGATCGGCGCCATTTCGGTTGGGCTGAGTCAGAAATAGGACACGCCGACCGTACTCGCAATCGGTGAGGGGTGCACCGACTTGGGGATCACGATATTACGAGTTGGGTATGCCACCTAAACAACACACCTGCACGGCTGCGCGCCCACGTCCTGCGGCGACCGCGGTGGCTCCAGCCAGTCGCCCATTCCGGGCCACGGTCCGCATTTGACGTCTTGCGCAACACGTACAGTGGGTCGCGCCGTACACCGGAACGGCAAAACTCGCCCCGTCTACCGTTCGTTGCGGTGTGTCGCGGCGATATGCCGGCAGCCGGCGCGCAGGCGGCAGGTTCGCCGGCTCGGCGTCCGCCGGCGGGACGTGGCAGACTGCGGGCCCAACGGCGGGGATCGGATCGCCGTCGTTCAGCTTGACGCCGTTACTTTCGAGGGGGCTTCCCATGACCAAGAGCCTGCAAGGCGCGGCCGACCTCCAGCGCGGAGCGAAGCACGCCTCGGAGCGCCTGACCAGCCGCTTGCGGGGCACGGTCGCGGGTGCCGGCCTGAAGGTCATACCGTGGATCCCCGCCCCTGCCAAACGGGGTCTGTTCGGCGGCCGCTCGATCGTCATCGACGGCAACACGCTGGACCCCACGTTGCAGCTGATGTTGTCGGCGTCGCGGGCGGTCGGCATCGACGGCCTGGTCGTCGACGATGACACGGGGGCCTCCCGGGCTCAGACACGCCGAACCTCCATGGGAATGCCAGGTCCGCAAATTCACGTCGAGGTCGATGACCTCTCGCTGCCCGGACGCGCGGGCGAGCTCCGGGCGCGGCATTACCGCCCGCCGCACGGCGGCACCGCGCCCCTGCTGGTCTTCTACCACGGCGGCGGCTGGGTGATCGGCGACCTGGACACCCACGACGCGGTGTGCAGGCTGACGTGTCGCGACGCAGGCATCCACGTGTTGTCGATCGACTACCGGCTGGCGCCGGAGCATCCGGCTCCGGCCGCGGTGGAGGATGCCTATGCGTCGTTTACCTGGGCGTACGAGCACGCCGCAGAGCTCGGCGCGGCCCCGGGACGCGTAGCGGTCGGCGGGGACAGCGCCGGCGGCAACCTCGCCGCCGTGGTGTGCCAACTGGCCCGCGACGCCGGTGGCCCGGCCCCGGTGCTGCAATGGCTGATCTACCCGCGGACCGACTTCACGGCGCAGACGCGGTCATTGAGCCTGTTCGCGCGCGGTTTTCTGCTGACCAAGCGGGACATAGACTGGTTCGAGGTCAAGTACCTGGGGCGTTCCGATGTCGACCGGACCGACCCGCGGGTCTCGCCGATGCTGGCCGAGTCGCTGGCCGGGCTGGCGCCGGCGCTGATCGCGGTCGCGGGTTTCGACCCGCTGCGCGACGAAGGGGAGAGCTACGCGGCGGCGCTGCGGGCCGCCGGCGTCGCGGTGGACCTGCGGTGCATGGGCTCGCTTTGCCACGCCTTCATCAATGCCTTCCAGCTCGGCGGCGGCAGTGCCGCCGGGACGGGCGAGCTGATCTCGGCCTTGCGCGCCCATCTGAGCCGGGTCTGATTCGCCGGGCGGCTCGCCGGTAATCTGAAGGCTCGTCGTCCGACCGCCGCCCGAGCACCGAAGGATCAGCGAACCTGTGGCTGACAAACCGAAACGTCCCCCGCGATTCGACCTCAAGTCCGCCGACCACAAATCGGGCCGGCTGGTCCAGATCGGCGGTACCGCGCTCATCGTGATCTTCGCGGTCGCGCTCGTCTTCTACATCGTGACCTCGCACCACAAGAAAGACAGCGCCACCGGCGCCGGCGACGCGGTGCGGGTGACCTCGAGCAAGCTGGTCACCCAGCCCGGGACCAGCAACCCCAAGGCCGTCGTCGCGTTCTACGAGGATTTTCTGTGCCCGGCCTGCGGTAATTTCGAGCGCACGTTCGGCCCGACGGTGTCCAAGCTCATCGACATCGGCGCCATTGCGGCCGATTACTCCATGGTGTCGATCCTGGACAGTCCCAAAAACCAAGGCTATTCGTCACGGGCGGGCGCGGCCGCCCTGTGCGTCGCCGACGAGTCTCTCGACGCATTCCGCCGCTTCCACGCCGCGCTCTACAGCACCAACATCCAGCCCGACGAGCGCGCCAGCAGCTTCCCGGACAACGCCAGGCTGATCGAGCTCGCCCGCGAAGCCGGCGTCGTGGGCAAGGTCCCGGACTGCATCAGCAGCGGTAAATACCTGTCCAAGGTGACCGCGGAGGCCGGGGCCGCAGGCATCAGCGCGACCCCGACCATCAAGATCAACGGGGCCGACTACGACCCGTCGACGCCGGACGCGCTGGTCGCGAAGGTCAAAGAAACCGTCGGCGAAATCCCCGGCATAGACACCGCCGTCACCCCCGCGGCGACGTGACAACCGCGGTGTCAGCGCACCCCGTCGACCACGCCGGTTACCCGACACCGGGTTCGCCGCGCGTGGCCGCGCCCAGCGCGTGGTGGGTGTTGATCGCCGGTGCGGTCGGGTTGCTGGCATCGCTGACGCTGACATACGAGAAGATCGAAGTTCTGCTCAATCCGTCGTACGTGCCCTCGTGCAATTTAAACCCCGTCCTCGCGTGCGGCTCGGTGATGGTTACGCCACAGGCGTCGGTGCTGGGTTTGCCCAATCCGCTGCTGGGCATCGTCGCCTTCACCGTCGTGGCCGTCACGGGAGTGCTGGCGGTCGCGAAGGTTCAACTGCCCCAATGGTATTGGATCGGGCTGGCGGTAGGGATCCTGACCGGTGCGGTTTTCGTGCACTGGCTGATCTTCCAGAGCCTGTACCGGATCGGGGCGTTGTGCCCATACTGCATGGTGGTGTGGGCGATGACGATCTCGTTGCTGGTGGTGGTGTCGTCCATCGTGTTTCGTCCGGCGCTCGAACGGCGGGATTCCGCTGTGGCGCACGTCGTTTACCAATGGCGGTGGTCGGTCGCCGCCCTGTGGTTCACGGCGGTTGTCCTGCTGATCATGGTGCGGTTCTGGGACTATTGGTCGACGCTGCTCTAGGTGGCCTTGAGTGACGCGCATCATCGGTGGCGTCGCGGGGGGCCGGCGCATCGCCGTCCCGCGTCGGGGCACCAGACCGACCACCGACCGAGTGCGCGAGTCGCTTTTCAACATCGTGACCGCGCGACGTGATCTGACCGGGCTGGCGGTGCTGGACCTCTACGCCGGCTCCGGCGCACTGGGCCTCGAAGCGCTGTCACGCGGGGCCGCGTCTGCGTTGTTCGTCGAATCAAACCAGCGCGCCGCGTCCGTCATCGCGCACAACCTCAAGGCCCTCGGACTGGCCGGTGCGACGCTGCGCCGTGGCGCGGTGGCCGCCGTCTTGGCGGGCGGGACCGCGTCTCCGGTGGACCTGGTATTCGCCGATCCGCCCTACGACACCGCGGCCGCCGAGGTCGAAGCCGTCCTGGCCGCCCTCACCGATCACGGCTGGGTGCGCGACGGGACCATCGCGGTGGTCGAGCGCGCCGTCAACAGCGCACCGGTGACCTGGCCGGCGGGCTGGACGGTATGGCCCGAGCGCGCATACGGCGACACCCGTCTTGAGTTAGCCGAACGGCCCTGACCGGGGCGTGTACCGTCATCGGTCATGAGCGGCGCGGTATGCCCGGGATCGTTCGACCCAGTGACGCTGGGCCACATCGACGTTTTCGAACGCGCTTCGGCCCAGTTCGACGAGGTGGTGGTGGCGATCCTGACCAACCCCGCCAA